>NZ_FYDZ01000016.1:0-131483 GCF_900187515.1 Pseudomonas sp. Irchel s3f10 | reverse complement strand
TTCGACCAAAGAAGGATCGAGCAAAGCATCCAATCCCTCGATGGCGTTGGGGGTAGAGGCGATGTTGTGGGTCAGTTCCAGTGCCCGAGCGAGACGCATAAAAAAATCCGATGCCAGTACAGGCATCAGATTTTGATTTCTTGCGGCCAAAGGTCAAGCGAGAAGGCTTAACTGATCGGCATTACCCTGCGGGGTGCTTTTTTTGTGCCCGCCATTTAAGCCACGCAACAAATCCCCTGTAGGAGTGAGCCTGCTCGCGATAGCTATTTATCATTCGATGCAGGTGGTGGCTGATACACCGCTATCGCGATCAGGCTCACTCCTACATTAGTCCCGTGGTGTGGCGCGTGGCGAATTCCAGGCATAAAAAAAGCACCCCCGAAGGATGCTTTTTTCGTCTCGCCGGAAGTTTAGCGCTTCAGCGATGCCGGCAGGTGCGGCTGGATCGCCGTCAGAACTGCCTTGAAGCATTTGGTGTTGCCGGCAACGATGTGGCCTTTTTCAAGGAAATCGTGACCGCCGGTGAAGTCGCTCACCAGGCCGCCGGCTTCTTGAATCAGCAGGGCGCCCGCAGCCATGTCCCACTCGGACAGGCCTGACTCCCAGAACGCGTCGAAACGACCGGCAGCCACATAAGCCAGGTCCAGGCTCGCCGAACCGGCGCGGCGGATGCCGGCAGTCTGGCCAACCAGAGCGCGGAACATGCCCAGGTAGTTGTCGAGGTTGTCCATCTGGTCGTCACGAAACGGGAAGCCGGTACCCAGCAGGGCGCCGTCGAGGCTGGTGCGACCGCTGACGCGCAGGCGACGACCGTTCAGTTGAGCGCCGCGACCACGGCTGGCGGTGAATTCTTCCTGGCGAACCGGGTCCAGAACCACTGCATGTTCCAGACGGCCACGGTACTTACAGGCAATGCTGACAGCGAAGTGCGGAATGCCGCGCAGGAAGTTGGTGGTGCCGTCCAGTGGATCGATGATCCACAGGTACTCTTCGCCTTCGATGCCGGTGCCGGCGTGCAGGCCAGTCTCTTCACCCTGGATCGAGTGATTCGGGTAAGCCTTGCGCAGGGCATCGATGATTTTCTGTTCGGCGGCGCGATCGACCTCGGATACATAATCCTTGGCGTCTTTTTCGTCGACCTTGATGGTATCCAGGCGCTCGATGGAGCGGAAGATCAGTTCA
Source organism: Pseudomonas sp. Irchel s3f10 (assembly GCF_900187515.1). Classification (NCBI taxonomy): domain Bacteria; kingdom Pseudomonadati; phylum Pseudomonadota; class Gammaproteobacteria; order Pseudomonadales; family Pseudomonadaceae; genus Pseudomonas; species Pseudomonas sp. Irchel s3f10. The sequence goes on along the minus strand of NZ_FYDZ01000016.1, from coordinate 130,301 downwards.
CTGGCGCTGCGGGCGGCGCGCAGCGCGATATTCAGCATGGGCTGCATGGATGTGTCACCTAAGGTTGTTAAAGAAAGCCGCGCATTCTATCAGAACTTTTCTTCAGGTGAAGGACGCTGTTCGCTTTCATAGCTTAACGGTAGGCTGTTCTGTAAGATTTGCACCCCTTTCCTGTGTCCGAGAGCGCCTCCCTTGCTGCAGAACATTCGTGTCGTCCTGGTCAATACCAGCCACCCCGGCAACATCGGCGGGGCCGCGCGCGCCATGAAAAACATGGGTCTGTCGCGATTGGTGCTGGTCGAACCGCGGGTCTTCCCGCACCACGAAGCCGATGCTCGTGCTTCCGGTGCCGGTGACATCCTTGAAAACGCGCAGGTCGTCGCCACCCTGGAAGATGCTCTGGTTGGCTGCAATCTGGTGCTTGGCACTAGCGCTCGTGACCGTCGAATCCCCTGGCCGCTGCTGGATCCGCGCGAGTGCGGCACCAAAGTGGTTGAAGAAGCCGGGCAGGGCGCAGAAATCGCTTTGGTGTTCGGTCGTGAAGATTCCGGCCTGACCAATGACGAGCTGCAGCGATGTCACTTTCACGTGCACATTCCCTCCGACCCTGAGTTCAGCTCGCTGAACCTCGGCGCGGCGGTGCAGGTGTTGAGCTACGAAGTGCGCATGGCCTGGCTGGCCGCCCAAGGTCAGCCGAGCAAGATCGAGAAAGAAGAAGTGGCTTCGGTGAAAAGCGCCGAGCTGGCGACCATGGATGAGCTGGAGCGCTTTTATGAGCATCTGGAGCAGACGCTGGTCGCCATCGAATTCCTCGATCCCGAGAAACCACGGCACTTGATGGCGCGCCTGCGCCGGTTGTACGGACGCAGCTCGGTCAGCCGGGCGGAAATGAATATTTTGCGTGGCATCCTCACGGAAACCCAGAAAGCGGCCCGTGGTGAGCTTCTTAAGCGGAAGGACTAAATGATGTTTGAGCGTTTGCGTGAAGATATCCAGAGCGTATTCCATCGAGACCCGGCGGCGCGTAACGCTTTTGAAGTCCTGACCTGCTACCCCGGCATGCATGCGATCTGGATTCATCGATTGGCCGGCATGCTCTGGCGCAATGAACTGAAATGGCTGGCGCGGCTGGTATCGAACTTCGGTCGCTGGTTGACCGGGATCGAGATTCATCCGGGCGCCAAGGTCGGTCGACGCTTCTTTATCGACCACGGCATGGGCATTGTCATCGGTGAGACCGCCGAGATTGGCGATGACGTGACCATTTATCAGGGCGTGACCCTGGGTGGCACCAGCTGGAACAAAGGCAAACGCCACCCGACGCTGGGTGACGGTGTTGTTGTGGGGGCGGGCGCCAAGGTGCTCGGCCCGTTCACCGTCGGCGCTGGTGCCAAGGTCGGTTCCAACGCCGTGGTAACTAAAGAGGTGCCGCCGGGCGCCACGGTTGTCGGTATTCCTGGGCGAATCATCGTCAAGTCCGATGAGGAGCAGGACGCCAAGCGCAAGGCCATGGCCGAGAAGATCGGTTTTGATGCCTACGGCGTCAGCGAAGACATGCCCGACCCGGTGGCGCGCGCCATTGGTCAGTTGCTCGATCACCTGCAAGCGGTGGACGGGCGACTGGAGGGGATGTGCGGTGCTCTGAAGGATCTGGGCAGTAATTACTGTGCGAAAGATCTGCCTGAACTGCGTGAAGAAGACTTCGCCTGCGTCAAAGGCAAAGACGAATCCAAAGCCAGCTAAACCGCAGCGCTGCTTTCGCGAGCAGGCTCGCTCCTACATTGGAATGCATATCCCTTGTGGGAGCGAGCCTGCTCGCGAAGAACGATAACGCGGTACCGCTGGCTGCATGCCGCCAGCCTTTGCTATGATGCGCGCGCTCTTTTGCGGGTAATCCTGACTAAAGTACTAGGTCTTAAAGTTGACTTAAATACTCGGGAATTGCATACTCGCCCCATTCTGAACTCCGTGGTAACTGTCCATGCGACTGACTACAAAAGGCCGATACGCCGTGACCGCCATGCTTGACCTGGCGTTGCACGCGCAGCACGGGCCCGTGTCCCTGGCTGATATCTCCGAGCGCCAAGGCATCTCCCTGTCCTACCTCGAACAGCTGTTCGCCAAGCTGCGCCGCAGCAACCTGGTTTCCAGTGTTCGCGGCCCGGGTGGTGGCTACCAGTTGTCCCGCGACATGCAGGGCATTCAGGTCGCTCAGGTGATCGATGCGGTAAACGAATCGGTCGATGCCACCAAATGCCAGGGCCAGGGCGATTGCCATTCCGGCGACACCTGCCTGACCCATCATCTGTGGTGCGATTTGAGCCTGCAGATTCACGAATTTCTAAGTGGTATCAGCTTGGCTGATCTTGTGACTCGCCGTGAGGTGCAAGAAGTAGCCCAGCGTCAGGACCAGCGCCGTTGCAACAGCAAGGCGCCACGCCTGGACAAGATTGAAGCGTCCGCCGTCGAATGACAGCCAGAGAGCTAGCGGCACGCCAGCCCTGATTTAGGAGATAGTCCATGAAATTGCCGATTTACCTTGATTACTCTGCGACCACCCCGGTTGATCCGCGTGTTGCGCAAAAAATGAGTGAATGCCTGCTGGTCGACGGAAACTTCGGTAACCCGGCGTCCCGTTCCCACGTGTTCGGCTGGAAAGCTGAAGAGTCCGTCGAAAACGCCCGTCGTCAGGTGGCCGATCTGGTCAACGCTGATCCGCGCGAAATCGTCTGGACCTCCGGTGCCACCGAATCCGACAACCTGGCAATCAAGGGTGCGGCGCATTTCTACGGCTCCAAGGGCAAGCACCTGATCACCTCCAAGATCGAGCACAAGGCTGTCCTCGACACCATGCGCCAACTGGAGCGTGAAGGTTTTGAGGTCACCTACCTCGAGCCGACCGAAGACGGTCTGATCACCCCGGCCATGATTGAAGCTGCATTGCGTGAAGACACCATCCTCGTCTCCGTGATGCACGTAAACAACGAAATCGGCACCGTCAACGACATCGCCGCGATCGGCGAAATGCTCCGCGCCAAGGGCGTTCTGTTCCACGTCGACGCCGCTCAGTCCACTGGCAAGGTCGAGATCGACCTGCAGAAGCTGAAAGTCGACATGATGTCGTTCTCCGCCCACAAAACCTACGGCCCTAAAGGCATCGGCGCGCTGTACGTCAGCCGCAAGCCGCGTGTGCGCATCGAAGCGACCATGCACGGCGGCGGTCACGAGCGTGGCATGCGTTCCGGCACCCTGGCGACCCACCAGATCGTCGGCATGGGCGAAGCCTTCCGTGTGGCCAAAGAAGACATGGCTGCTGAAAACGTCCGTATCAAAGCCTTGAGCGACCGTTTCTACAAGCAGGTCGAGCACCTGGAAGAGCTGTACGTCAACGGCAGCCTGACCGCCCGCGTTCCGCACAACCTGAACCTGAGCTTCAACTACGTTGAAGGCGAGTCGCTGATCATGGCGCTCAAGGATCTGGCAGTATCGTCCGGTTCGGCGTGCACCTCGGCGTCGCTGGAGCCTTCGTACGTACTGCGCGCCCTGGGCCGCAACGACGAACTGGCACACAGCTCGATCCGCTTCACCTTCGGCCGTTTCACCACCGAAGAAGAAATCGACTACGCCGCGCAGAAAGTCTGCGAGGCCGTTACCAAGCTGCGCGCTCTGTCGCCGCTGTGGGACATGTACAAAGACGGCGTCGATATCTCGAAAATCGAGTGGGCGGCACACTAAATATAGAAGCCGCCGGATACAGATCCTGTAGCGACGCGGCGGTTTACGCAGCGCAGTTGCAGGGTCTCAAGAGCGGCCCTGATGAGTGAGGATTGAGAATCATGGCTTACAGCGAAAAGGTCATCGACCACTACGAAAACCCGCGCAACGTCGGCAAGATGAACGCGGAAGATCCTGATGTCGGCACCGGCATGGTCGGCGCTCCGGCGTGCGGCGACGTGATGCGTCTGCAAATCAAGGTCAACGACGCTGGCATCATCGAAGATGCCAAGTTCAAGACCTACGGCTGCGGTTCGGCTATCGCTTCCAGCTCCCTCGCCACCGAGTGGATGAAGGGCAAGACTCTGGACGAAGCAGAAACCATCAAGAACACTCAGCTGGCCGAAGAACTGGCCCTGCCGCCAGTGAAGATTCACTGCTCGGTACTGGCTGAAGACGCTATCAAGGCGGCTGTTCGCGATTACAAGCAGAAGAAAGGCTTGATCTGACTTTCTGGATTTGGCGACGAGTAAGGAGTCACCGATGGCTATCAGCATGACAGAAGCGGCTGCTCGACACGTGCGGCGCTCCCTCGACGGGCGCGGCAAAGGTGAAGGGATTCGTCTGGGTGTTCGCACCACAGGCTGTTCCGGCCTTGCCTACGTGCTGGAGTTTGTCGACGAGGTGGTTGCAGAGGATCAGGTGTTCGAGAGTCACGGCGAAAAAGTGATCATCGACCCGAAAAGCCTCGCCTACCTGGACGGCACCGAGCTCGATTTCGTCAAGGAAGGGTTGAACGAAGGCTTCAAGTTCAACAACCCCAACGTACGCGGTGAATGTGGCTGCGGCGAAAGCTTCAACATCTGAGGCTTGTCGTGGGTATTCCTTGTCATTTCGCTTTATTCGAGCTGCAACCGGGTTTCCGTCTGGATCTCGAGCAGTTGGCCACGCGCTATCGTGAGTTGGCGCGCGGCGTTCATCCTGACCGCTTTGCCGATGCTTCCGAGCGTGAGCAGCGGTCGGCACTCGAGCAGTCTGCACGTCTCAACGACGCCTATCAGACGCTCAAGAGTCCGGCCCAGCGCGCACGCTACCTGCTGACCATCAGCGGGCATGAAGTGCCGATGGAAGTCACGGTCCATGATCCCGAGTTTCTTCTGCAACAGATGCAATGGCGCGAAGAGCTCGAAGACCTCCAGGACAGTGCCGACCTCGACGGTGTCGCGGTGTTCAAGCGGCGCTTGAAAGTGGCTCAGGAAGAACTCAATGAAAGCTTCGCAGCCTGTTGGGATGATGCAGCGCAACGTGAGCAGGCCGAACGCCTGATGCGGCGCATGCAGTTCCTCGACAAGCTCACCTACGAAGTGCGCCAGTTAGAAGAGCGCCTCGACGATTAACCCAGTGCCGCTCCGGTCGCACGCCTGATATACAGATAAGTCCTGATCACGATGGCCCTACTGCAGATCGCCGAACCCGGCCAAAGTCCTCAACCGCACCAGCGTCGTCTGGCTGTGGGGATCGACTTGGGCACTACCAATTCGCTGGTCGCTGCGTTGCGCAGTGGTCTTTCCGAGCCGTTGGCCGACGCAAGCGGGCAGGTCATCCTGCCGTCCGCTGTGCGTTACCACGCCGATCACGTCGAAGTCGGCGAGTCGGCCAAGCTGGCCGCCGCTTCCGATCCGTTGAACACTGTGCTGTCGGTCAAGCGCTTGATGGGTCGTGGGTTGTCCGACGTCAAGCAGTTGGGCGAGCAACTGCCATACCGCTTTGTCGGTGGCGAGTCGCACATGCCGTTCATCGACACCGTGCAGGGTCCGAAAAGCCCGGTCGAAGTCTCCGCCGATATCCTCAAGGTTTTGCGTCAGCGCGCTGAAGCGACGTTGGGTGGCGAACTGGTTGGCGCGGTGATCACCGTTCCAGCGTATTTCGATGATGCCCAGCGCCAAGCCACCAAGGATGCGGCCAAATTGGCCGGTCTGAACGTGCTGCGTTTGCTCAATGAGCCGACCGCTGCGGCTGTGGCATACGGTCTGGATCAACACGCTGAAGGCCTGGTCGCGATTTATGACCTGGGCGGTGGCACCTTCGATATTTCGATTCTGCGTCTGACCGGCGGTGTTTTTGAAGTTCTGGCCACTGGCGGCGACAGCGCGCTGGGCGGCGATGACTTCGATCACGCGATTGCCGGCTGGATCATCGAGAGCGCCGGCCTGTCCGCTGATCTCGATCCGGGCGCACAACGCAATCTGCTGCAAACCGCTTGCGCGGCCAAAGAAGCCCTGACCGACTCGGCCAGCGTTGAAGTGGTCTACGGCGACTGGAAAGCGCCGCTGACTCGCGAAGCCTTCGATGCGTTGATCGAACCGATGGTCGCGCGCAGCCTGAAAGCCTGCCGTCGCGCCGTTCGCGATTCCGGAATTGAGCTGGAAGACGTGCACGCCGTGGTCATGGTTGGCGGTTCGACCCGCGTACCGCGTGTTCGCGAAGCCGTTGCCGAAGCCTTTGGTCGTCAGCCTTTGACCGAAATCGATCCGGATCAAGTGGTGGCCATCGGTGCCGCGATCCAGGCCGATACGCTGGCTGGCAACAAGCGCGATGGCGGCGAACTGCTGCTGCTCGACGTGATTCCGCTGTCCCTGGGGCTGGAAACCATGGGCGGCTTGATGGAGAAGGTGATTCCGCGCAACACCACCATCCCCGTCGCGCGCGCACAAGATTTCACTACGTATAAAGACGGCCAATCGGCCATGGCGATCCACGTGCTGCAGGGTGAGCGCGAGCTGATCAGTGACTGCCGTTCGCTGGCGCGCTTCGAATTGCGCGGCATTCCGGCGATGGTGGCTGGTGCAGCGAAGATTCGCGTGACCTTCCAGGTCGATGCCGACGGTCTGCTCAGCGTTTCCGCCCGTGAACTGGGTTCGGGCGTTGAGGCGAGCATTCAGGTCAAGCCGTCCTACGGTCTGACCGACGGCGAAATCGCCAAAATGCTCAAGGATTCGTTCCAGCACGCCAATGACGACAAGGTCGCCCGCGTCCTGCGTGAGCAGCAAGTCGATGCCCAGCGCCTGATCGAAGCGGTGCAGGGCGCTCTGGAAGCCGATGGCGAGCGTTTGCTCGACGCCGAAGAGCGCATGGTTATCGACCTGCAGCTGCAGGAATTGGCCGAACTGATGAAAGGTACTGATGGTTACGCCATCGAGCAGCAGACCAAGCGTCTGTCGCAAGTGACCGATGCTTTTGCTGCCCGCCGCATGGATCTGACGGTGAAAGCCGCTCTGTCGGGGCGCAATCTGAATGAAATCGAGGATATCTGATGCCGCAGGTCATTTTTCTGCCCCACGAGAAGTTCTGCCCTGAAGGCATGGTGGTCGAGGCTGCGCCCGGCACATCGATTCTCGAACTGGCCCACGAACACCACATCGAGATGGAAAGCGCCTGCGGCGGCGTGTGTGCTTGCACCACCTGCCACTGCATCATCCGCGAGGGTTTCGACTCGATGGAAGAGGCTGACGAGCTGGAAGAAGACTTCCTCGATCGTGCCTGGGGTCTGGAAGCGCAATCGCGTCTGGCTTGCCAGGCTATCGTTGGTGAAGAAGACATCACCGTCGAAATTCCGAAATATTCGCTTAACCATGCGGCCGAAGCGCCGCACTGACTGGTAAGACTGTCATGAGCTACGGTTGGAATGATGTTCAACGTATTGCAGAAGAACTGGCCGAGGCCAAGCCGGGTGTAGATCCGTATTCTGTCAATTTCGTCGAGTTGCAGCAGTGGATCAAAGAGCTGCCTGACTTCGACGCTAACTCTGGCCGGGTCGGCGAGAAGGTGTTGGAAGCAGTTCAGCAGCTCTGGAATGATGAATTGGACTGATCGTCCTCGCAGGTTAGGCAATACCCAAGAACCCGCGTATAATTCGCGGGTTTAATTTTTCGCAAATTACCGTTTCTGGAGTTACACCATGGCTGTTCAACGCACTTTCTCCATCATCAAGCCTGACGCTGTTGCAAAAAACGTCATCGGCGAAATCACCACTCGTTTCGAAAAAGCCGGCCTGCGCGTTGTAGCTTCGAAACTGAAGCAACTGTCCAAAGCTGAAGCTGAAGGCTTCTACGCTGAGCACAGCGCTCGTGGTTTCTTCGGCGACCTGGTTGCTTTCATGATCTCCGGTCCTGTTGTTGTTCAGGTTCTGGAAGGCGAAAACGCTATCGCTCTGAACCGTGAGCTGATGGGCGCTACCAACCCTAAAGAAGCTGCTGCCGGCACCATCCGCGCTGACTTCGCTGATTCCATCGACGCCAACGCTGTTCACGGTTCGGACTCCGAAGCCGCAGCTGCTCGTGAAATCTCGTACTTCTTCGCAGCTACTGAAGTAACCACTCGCTAAGCATTGGCTTAAGAGTGAAGGTGAATCCATGACTACATCGACTGTAAAAACCAACCTGCTGGGTCTGACTCAACAGGAAATGGAAAAATTCTTCGACTCAATCGGGGAGAAGCGTTTCCGTGCCGGTCAGGTAATGAAATGGATTCACCACTTTGGTGTCGATGATTTCGACGCCATGACGAACGTCAGCAAGGCCTTGCGCGACAAGCTCAAGGCTATTGCTGAGGTCCGTGGTCCGGAAGTGGTCAGCGAGGACATCTCCAGCGACGGCACCCGCAAGTGGGTGGTGCGCGTGGCGTCCGGCAGCTGCGTCGAGACAGTGTACATTCCCCAGGGCAAGCGCGGCACTCTGTGCGTTTCGTCCCAGGCAGGCTGTGCCCTGGATTGCAGTTTCTGCTCCACCGGCAAGCAAGGCTTCAATAGCAACCTCACCGCCGCCGAAGTCATCGGTCAGGTGTGGATTGCCAACAAATCTTTCGGCAGTGTCCCGGCAACCGTCGACCGTGCCATCACCAACGTGGTGATGATGGGCATGGGTGAGCCGCTGCTGAACTTCGACAACGTCGTCGCCGCCATGCATCTGATGATGGATGACCTCGGCTACGGGATCTCCAAGCGCCGCGTGACCCTGTCCACCTCGGGTGTGGTGCCGATGATCGATGAGCTGGCCAAGCACATCGACGTGTCCCTGGCGTTGTCCCTGCACGCACCGAATGACGCATTGCGTAACCAATTGGTGCCGATCAACAAGAAATATCCGCTTAAGATGCTGCTCGAGTCGTGCCAGCGCTACATGTCCGCCCTTGGCGAGAAACGTGTGCTGACCATCGAGTACACCTTGCTCAAGGACATCAACGACAAGGTTGAACACGCCGTTGAGATGATCGAGTTGCTGAAGAACATTCCGTGCAAGATCAACCTGATTCCGTTCAACCCGTTTCCGCACTCCGGGTACGAGCGTCCGAGCAACAACGCGATCCGTCGGTTCCAGGATCAGTTGCATCAGGCCGGTTTCAACGTCACTGTCCGCACCACCCGTGGTGAAGACATCGACGCTGCATGTGGTCAATTGGTAGGGCAGGTGCTGGATCGCACCCGTCGCAGCGAACGTTACATCGCCGTGCGCGAGTTGAGCGCCGACAGCGATCTGGCACAGAACGCCGCGAACACTAACTAAGAGAGGATCTCTATGTCCCTGCGCTTTGCGCTGCTGTTGCTGTTGACCAGCCTGTGTGCTGGTTGTGTCCTGTCGGGTGACTACAACCCGATGAAGACCAGCAAGGGCCGTGATGAAGCGCGGGCTGCCTACGTGCAGCTGGGGCTGGGGTACTTGCAGCAAGGCATGACCGAGCGGGCCAAGGTGCCGCTGAAGAAGGCGCTGGAAATCGACGGTTCCGATCCTGACGCCAACGCTGCCCTCGGCTTGGTGTTCCAGTCCGAAATGGAGCCTGAGCTGGCCGACGAACACTTCCGCAAGGCTTTGTCCTCCCGTCCTGCCGATGCGCGCATCCTCAACAACTACGGCAGTTTTCTCTACGAACAACAGCGTTATAAAGAAGCCTATGAGCGTTTTGAACAGGCCGCCGCCGATACCCTGTATCCTGAGCGCTCGCGTGTGTTCGAAAACCTCGGCATGACGGCGGCGAAGCTCGGGCAGCGTGATCTGGCGCAGCAGCAGCTGGAAAAAGCGCTGCGTTTGAACCGCCAACAACCACGCGCATTGCTGGAAATGGCTGAGTTGTCCTTCGAAGACAGGCATTATGTGCCCGCGCGTGACTATTACGACCGTTTCAGCCTGCTTACCGAACAAAATGCACGTAGTCTATTGCTCGGCGTTCGGCTGGCAAAAGTGTTTGAAGATCGCGACAAGGCCGCCAGTTATGGCCTGCAATTAAAACGACTCTATCCCGGTACGCCGGAATATCAGCAATACCTGTCGGAGCAATGATGAAAGCGGCGCATCCCGAAGTTGTAGCAGCGAATCGCGTTAACCCCGGTGAGACTTTGCGCCAGGCCCGCGAAAGCAATGGCTGGTCGCTGGCCGAAGTGGCCCTCAAGCTCAACCTCACCGTGACTTCCCTGAGCAATCTTGAAGCCGGCGCTTTCGACAAGCTGCCGGGGCATACCTTCGCTCGCGGTTACATTCGCGCCTATGCCAAGTTGCTCGGCATGGACCAGACCGTTCTGGTTCAGCAATTCGACCAGTCCACCGGCACCGATTCCCAGGGCAGCAACGTTCATGCCCTCGGCCGTATCGAAGAGCCGGTGCGGGTTTCCCACACCATTTTGCGTATTGTCAGCCTGCTGTTGCTGATCGCGGTCATCGGCGGCGGTTTCGTCTGGTGGCAGGATCAGACTTCGCAGCGCACCAAGGACCTGACGTCCCTGGCCCCTGAGCACGTTGAAGTCGAAGGTGCTGACGGCACGACCCAGATTCACCCGATCGACGAGCCGGAAGATCAGGCTGTCGAGGAAAACCAGGCCGATACTTCAACGACGCTGGCACTGCCTCAGTCTGAAACCACGGCTGAATCCACCGGCGCAGAAGCGGCCACCCCGGCAACCGCACCGGTTGCGCCGGCTGCAACGCCGACCGCCCCGGCTCATACGCCAGCGCCGGTTGTCGCTACCCCGGTTATCCCGGCACCCAACGTTCCGGCGACTCCAGCACCGACCACCACTGCGCCAGTAGCGGCTGCGACCGCCGCGCCAACCGCAGAAGCGGCTGCTCCGGTGGCTGGCGATGGTCAGGTACAACTGCAATTCAGCGCCGATTGCTGGGCACAAGTGACCGATGGCCGTGGCAAAGTGATTTTCAGTGGTCTCAAGCATAAAGGCGACAGCGTCAGCGTTTCCGGCAAGCCGCCGCTTAACGTACGTCTGGGCGTTGCCCGTGCCGCACAGGTCAGCTACAACGGCCAACCGGTCGATATCGCTCCGTTCACCAGTGGCGAGACTGCTCGCCTGAAGTTGGGTCAATAAGTCATGCACGGCGAATCTCCAATCAAACGTCGCGTTTCGCGCAAGATCTGGGTCGGCAACGTACCGGTGGGCGGCGATGCGCCGATCGCGGTGCAGAGCATGACCAACAGCGACACCAATGACGTTGCCGCCACTGTTGCGCAGATCAATCGTCTGGAAGCCGCTGGCGTCGATATCGTGCGCGTTTCGGTGCCGGACATGGACGCTGCTGAGGCGTTCGGCAAGATCAAGCAACTGGTCAAGGTGCCGCTGGTTGCCGACATTCACTTCGACTACAAGATCGCCTTGCGCGTCGCCGAACTGGGTGTTGATTGCCTGCGTATCAACCCGGGCAACATCGGTCGCGAAGACCGTGTTCGCGCTGTGGTTGATGCTGCGCGTGATCGCGGTATTCCGATCCGCATCGGCGTCAACGCCGGTTCGCTGGAAAAAGATCTGCAAAAGAAATACGGCGAACCGACGCCAGCGGCGCTGGTCGAGTCCGCCCTGCGCCACGTTGAACACCTCGAACGCCTGAATTTCCAGGACTTCAAGGTCAGCGTGAAGGCCTCCGACGTGTTCATGGCCGTCGAAGCCTACCGCTTGCTGGCGAAAGAAATCGTACAGCCGCTGCACCTGGGCATCACCGAAGCCGGTGGATTGCGTTCGGGCACAGTGAAATCCGCCGTGGGCCTAGGTATGCTGCTCGCCGAGGGGATTGGCGATACTATCCGCATCTCGCTGGCGGCCGACCCGGTCGAGGAAGTGAAGGTCGGTTACGACATTCTCAAGTCTTTGCATCTGCGTTCCCGTGGCATCAACTTCATCGCCTGCCCGAGCTGCTCGCGGCAGAACTTCGATGTGGTGAAAACCATGAACGAGCTGGAAGGGCGCCTTGAAGACCTGCTGGTGCCGCTGGATGTCGCGGTGATCGGTTGTGTGGTCAACGGCCCCGGCGAAGCCAAGGAAGCCCATATCGGCTTGACCGGCGGCACGCCAAACCTGATTTACATCGACGGCAAGCCGTCGCAGAAACTGACGAATGACAATCTGGTGGACGAGCTGGAAATGCTGATCCGCCAGAAAGCGGCCGAAAAGGTCGAAGCTGACGCTGCCGTAATTGCGCGCGGCTGACCCTGACTGAAGAGCCGAACGAATTTAAGGATTTAAAGTGAGCAAGTCATTGCAAGCCATTCGTGGCATGAACGACATCCTGCCCGAACAGACCCCGCTGTGGCGTTATTTCGAGGGCACTGTTGCGCGTCTGCTGGATAACTACGGTTACAAGCAGATTCGCATGCCGATCGTTGAATTCACCGAGCTGTTCAAGCGCTCGATCGGTGAAGTGACCGACATCGTCGAAAAAGAGATGTACACCTTCGAAGACCGCAACGGTGACTCCCTGACCCTGCGTCCGGAAGGCACCGCAGCGTGTGTGCGTGCTGTGCTCGAGCACGGCATCACCGGCGGTGGCCAGGTGCAGAAACTCTGGTACATCGGCCCGATGTTCCGCCACGAGCGTCCGCAGAAAGGCCGTTATCGCCAGTTCCACCAGATCGGTCTGGAAGTGTTCAACCTCGACGGTCCGGACATCGACGCCGAGCTGATCACCATGACCTGGCGCCTGTGGGGCGAGCTGGGCATTCGTGATGCGGTCAAACTCGAACTCAACAGCCTCGGCACCAGCGAGTCCCGTGGGCGTTATCGTGAAGCGCTGGTCGAGTATCTTTCGGCGCACCACGACAAGCTCGACGAAGACAGCCAGCGTCGCCTGAAAACCAACCCGCTGCGCGTGCTCGACACGAAAAATGCCGACACTCAAGCGGTACTGGTCGATGCGCCGAAAATGGCCGACTACCTCGACGACGAATCCCGTGCACACTTCGAAGGCTTGAAAGCGCGTCTGGATGCCGTCGGCATTCCTTACGTGCTCAACCCGAAGCTGGTGCGTGGCCTCGATTACTACAGCAAAACCGTTTTCGAATGGGTCACCGACAAGCTCGGCGCTCAGGGCACTGTCTGCGCCGGCGGCCGTTACGACGGTCTGGTCGAGCAGATGGGCGGCAAGCCAACCACCGGCGTCGGTTTCGCCATGGGCATCGAGCGTCTGGTTTTGATGCTGGAAACCCTCGAGCAGATCCCGGAAGAAATCTCCCGGCAGGTCGACGTCTACCTCTGCGCCTTCGGTGAAGAAGCCGAGCTGGCTGGTCTGGCTCTGGCTGAACGTGTTCGTGATCAACTTCCAAACCTGCGTCTGCAAGTCAATGCCGGCGCCGGCAGCTTCAAAAGCCAGTTCAAGAAAGCCGACAAGAGCGGTGCGTTGTACGCATTGATTCTGGGTGACGACGAAATGGCCCAGCAAGTGGTAGGTTTCAAACCCCTGCGTGGCCAGGGCGAACAACAAAGCATTGCCTGGGATGCGCTCGCCGCTCACCTGGCCACCTGCGTCGTGCAGGGTTGAAGCTGTCCAAACAGCCGATTTAGCGATTAAGGAGTATTGGGGTGTCGAGTACCGAAGACGAACAGTTGGCGGATTTGAAGGACTGGTGGACACGCAACGGCAAACCTCTGGTCACTGGCGGCCTGTTGGCGCTGGTCATCGTGTTCGGCTGGCAGGCTTATCACAAGTATCAGAGCAACCAGTCGCAAGGCGCCTCGGTGCTCTATCAGCAATTGCTGGAAACCACGCTGACGCCTGATGGCAAGCCTGATGCTGCCCGCGTTGCGGACCTGGCCGGCAAGCTCAACAGCGAATTCGGCGGTTCTGCCTACGCGCAGTACGGCAGCCTGTTCGTGGCCAAAGTGGCGGTCGACAGCGGCAAGCTGGACGACGCCGCCACCGAGCTGAAAGCCATCGTCGACAAACCGGCCAATCCGGCGCTGGGCGAGATCGCCCGTCAGCGTCTGGCGCAGGTGCTGGGTGCGCAGAACAAGGCTGAAGACGGCCTGAAGCTGCTCGACGGCGATGCCGACAAAGCGTTCCTGGCCACTCGCGAAGAACTCAAGGGCGACCTGCTGGTGCAGCTGGGCCGTACCGATGACGCGAACAAGGCGTATCAAAAAGCCAAGGCGGCACTGTCGGATGAAGCGGCGGTCGGTGGCCTTCAAATCAAGCTCGACGACCTGGCCAAAGGGGATGCGTGACGTGATCCGTTGGAAGCATGCAGCATTGCTGGCTCTGGCCCTTCTGGCCGCGGGTTGCAGCAGCAACAGCAAGAAAGAATTGCCACCGGCTGAACTGACCGACTTCAAAGAAGAAGTGGTTCTGCACAAGCAGTGGAGTCGTTCGATCGGTGACGGTCAGGGCGAAACCTACAACATGCTGGTGCCGGCGATCGACGGTGACACCATCTACGCCGCTGATGTAACCGGCGTGGTGATGGCCATGGATCGCGGCAACGGCGACGTGAAGTGGAAGCAGGATCTTGATCTGCCTGTCTCCGGCGCTGTCGGCGTGGGTTATGGTCTGGTGCTGATCGGTACCTTGCGTGGTGAAGTCGTTGCTCTCGACACCAGTAACGGTGAAGAGAAGTGGCGTGCCCGCGTCAACAGCGAAGTCCTCGCGCCACCGGCCAACAACGGTGACGTAGTGGTGGTGCAGACTCAGGACGATCGTCTGATCGGTCTGGATGCATCGACCGGTACTCAGCGCTGGGTGTACGACAGCACCCCGGCCGTACTGACCCTGCGCGGCACCAGTGCCCCGTTGGTGACCAACCGCCTCGCGGTGGCTGGCCTGTCGACCGGTAAAGTGGTTGCTCTGGACATTTCCAACGGCGTGCCGGTCTGGGAACAACGGATCGCGATTCCACAGGGTCGTTCGGAACTGGAGCGCGTGGTCGACATCGACGGCGGTCTGCTGCTGTCCGGCGGTACCTTGTACGTCGCCAGCTATCAGGGTCGCGTGGCGGCACTGGATCTGGAAAGCGGTCGTCAACTCTGGCAGCGCGATGCGTCGAGCTACGCCGGTATTGCTCAGGGTTTCGGCAGCGTTTACGTGAGCCTGTCCTCGGGCACCGTTGAAGGCGTCGACGAACGTTCCACCACTGCATTGTGGAGCAACGACTCGCTGGCCCGCCGTCAACTGTCGGCCCCGGAAGTGTTCTCCAGCTATGTTGCAGTGGGTGACCTGGAAGGTTATCTGCACCTGCTGAGTCAGGTTGACGGTCGTTTCGTCGGTCGTGAGCGCATCGACAGCGACGGCCTGCGTGCCCGTCCGCTGGTGGTGGGTGACACGATTTATGTATATGGCAACAGCGGCAAACTGGAAGCCCTGACCATCAAGTAACAACTATGCTTGGGGTTAAACCCCCAGGCGGCCCCGGATTCATGGGGCTTGCAGCGCTAACAGGCGTTGCCCCGAGCACCAGCCGCTGCCTCGCAGCGGCTTTTGTATTTTCTGAAATAACGAAGTGGAGAGCCGCATGGTTCCCGTAATCGCCCTGGTGGGCCGACCGAACGTCGGCAAGTCCACCTTGTTCAACCGCCTGACCAGGACTCGTGACGCCATCGTCGGCGACTTGTCCGGTCTGACCCGTGATCGCCAGTACGGTGAGGCCAAGTGGCAAGGGCGTTCCTACATTCTGGTCGACACCGGTGGTATCTCCGGTGACGAGCACGGTATGGACGAAAAAATGGCCGAGCAGTCGCTGCTGGCCATTGAAGAAGCGGATGTTGTGCTGTTCCTGGTAGATGCCAAGGCCGGTTTCACTGCCGCCGACCAGATGATCGCCGAACACCTGCGCAAACGTAACAAGCGTTCCTACGTGGTCGCCAACAAGGTCGACAACATCGACCCGGAAATGGCCCGCGCTGAATTCGCTCCGCTGGGCATGGGCCACGCGATCCCGATCGCCGGTGCTCACGGCCGTGGCATCACGCAGATGCTGGAAATCGCCCTGGGTGATTTCCCCAAAGACGCAGAAGAGCCGGAAGACGGCGAAGAAGAGATCGTTGCCGAAGGCGAGGAAGCCAAGCGCATTCCTGGCCCAAGCGAAAAAGACGGTATCAAGATCGCCATCATCGGTCGTCCGAACGTTGGTAAGTCGACCTTGGTCAACCGCATGCTCGGTGAAGACCGGGTAATCGTCTATGACCAACCCGGCACCACGCGCGACAGTATCTACATTCCGTTCGAACGCAATGAAGAGAAGTACACGCTGATCGACACCGCCGGTGTGCGCAAGCGCGGCAAGATCCACGAAGAAGTCGAAAAATTCTCCGTGGTGAAAACCCTGCAGGCGATCAAAGACGCCAACGTGGTGATCTTCGTGATGGATGCGCGCGAAGGCGTGGTCGATCACGACCTCAACCTGCTCGGTTTTGCCATCGAGTCCGGTCGTGCGCTGGTCATCGCGATCAACAAGTGGGACGGCATGACGCCGAGCGAGCGCGACTATGTGAAGGTCGAGCTGCAACGTCGTCTGTTCTTCGTTGATTACGCCGACATTCACTTCATCTCGGCCCTGCACGGCACTGGCGTGGGCAACCTCTACGCATCCGTACAGAACTCGTTCAAGTCGGCGGTCACCCGCTGGCCGACCAACCGTCTGACCCAGATTCTGGAAGACGCCGTTGGCGAGCACGCGCCACCGATGGTCAACAACCGCCGGATCAAGCTGCGTTACGCTCACTTGGGTGGTGCTAACCCGCCGATCATCGTGATCCACGGTAACCAGATCGAGAAAGTGCCGAAGTCGTACGTGCGTTATCTGGAGAACACTTACCGCCGTGTGCTGAAGCTGGTTGGTACGCCGATCCGCATCGAGTTCAAGGGCGGCGAGAACCCGTACGAAGGCAACAAGACCACGCTGACCGACCGCCAGGTCAACAAGAAGCGTCGCTTGATGTCGCACCACAAGAAAGCCGACAAGAAGCGCCGCGACAAGAAATAAAAGCAGTTGCGAGTTTCGAGCTGCAAGCTTCAAGTCAAAGCAAAAAGGGCTCTGTTAGAGCCCTTTTTTGTGGGCGGTGGATTTAGCTTGCAGCTTGCAGCTAGTAACTTGCCGCTTGAGATTTATGGCTTGGCGCTTGAAACTTGCAGCTCACCTGCAAGGGGCTACCGATGATCACCAGTAAGCTGCCGAATGTCGGCATCACTATTTTCACGCAGATGTCTCAGCTCGCGGCGCAAACCGGCGCGATCAACCTGTCTCAGGGTTTTCCTGATTTTGACGGCCCGCAGTCGTTGCGCGATGCGGTCGGCCGGCACATCGCCAATGGCCATAACCAATATTCGCCGATGACCGGTTTGCCGGCGCTGCGCGAGCAGATTGCGGTGAAGATTGCTCGCAGCTATGGCGTGCAGGTCAATGCCGACAGCGAAGTGACGGTCACGCCGGGCGCGACCCAGGCGATCTTCTGTGCGATTCAGGCGGTTATCCACAGCGGCGATGAAGTTATCGTGTTCGGTCCGTGCTACGACAGCTACGAGCCGGCCACGGAGTTGGCGGGTGGTCGTTGCGTGCATGTGCAGTTGAACCCGGACGACTTCTCCATCGATTTCGACCAGCTCGCCGCGGCCCTGAGCCCGCGCACGAAAATGATCGTCATCAATACCCCGCATAACCCGAGCGGTGCACTGATCAGTCGTGCGGAGCTGGATCAACTGGCGGCGCTGATCCGTGATCGCGACATCTACCTGATCAGCGACGAAGTCTATGAACATCTGGTGTTCGATGGCGTGCCGCACGTTAGCGTACTTGCTCACGAAGAGCTGTATCAGCGCGCCTTCGTGGTCAGCTCGTTCGGCAAGACCTATCACGTCACTGGCTGGAAGACCGGTTACGTCGTCGCGCCGCCAGCGCTGACGGCCGAGCTGCGCAAGGTGCACCAGTACGTCAGCTTCTGCGGCGTCACGCCGTTGCAATACGCGCTGGCCGATTACATGGCCGAGCACCCGGAACATGTCGAAGAGTTGCCGGGTTTCTATCAGGCCAAGCGCGATCTGTTCTGCGATCTGCTGGCGCCGTCGCGCTTCAGTTTCACCCGAGTCACCGGCACCTATTTCCAACTGGTTGATTACTCGCAGATTCGTCCCGACCTGAACGATGTCGAGATGGCCATGTGGATGACCCGCGAACACGGCGTGGCGAGTATCCCGGTGTCGGTGTTCTACCAGAACCCACCGCAAGGCCAGCGCCTGGTGCGTCTGTGCTTTGCCAAACGCGAGGAGACGCTGCGTGAAGCGGCGGCGAAACTATGCGTGATCTGAGTGCATTACCCGATCTCAATCTGGCGCTGATCCAGACCAGCCTGGCCTGGCATGACCGCCAGGCCAACCTTGAGCATTTCGAGGTGTTGCTGGAGCAGGCGCGCGGGGCGGATCTGATCATCCTGCCGGAAATGTTCACCACCGGATTTTCCATGGAGTCCGAAACCCTTGCCGAAGCCGAGAATGGCCCGACCAGCAAGTGGCTGCGGATTCAGGCGGCGAAGCTCGATGCAGTGATCACCGGCAGTGTGATCATTCAGGCTGCCGACGGCAGCCATCGCAATCGCCTGTTGTGGGCGCGGCCGGACGGCGAAGTCTTGCATTACGACAAGCGTCACCTGTTCCGCATGGCCGGCGAGCACAACCATTACACCCCCGGCGAACGTCAGGTGCAGTTCGAACTCAAGGGCTGGCGTGTGCGTCCGCTGATTTGCTACGACCTGCGCTTTCCGGTGTGGAGTCGTGATGCGCAGGATACCGATCTGCTGCTGTACACCGCCAATTGGCCGGGTGCGCGGCGTTTGCACTGGAATCGTCTGTTGCCGGCACGCGCCATCGAAAACCTTTGCTATGTGGCGGCGGTGAATCGTGTTGGCACCGACGGCAAGGGTTTCGCTTACACCGGCGATAGTCAGGTGCTGGATTTCCAGGGTGAAACCTTGCTGGCGGCGGGGGAGGCGGATGGTGTGTTTAAGGTGGTGCTGGAAGCCGCAACATTGGCGGCTTATCGCGAGCGCTTTCCAGCGAATCTGGATGCCGACACCTTCGAGTTCACCTGAGGTAACTGATCGTTCCTACGCTCTGCGTGGGAATGCAGCCCGTGACGCTCCGCGTCACTGGACGCAGAGCGTCCCTTGAGGCATTCCCACGCAGAGCGTGGGAACGATCGCAGGCAAAAAAAAGGCCCCGGAGTTCGCACTCCGGGGCCTTCTGCATTTCAGCGGTCGATTACGCCGCTTTCGCCTCAGGCTGGCTCAGCGAGCGGTTCAGCGCGCTGAACAGGGCCTTGAAGCTGGCCGTGGTGATGTTTTCATCGATACCCACGCCGTGTACCGCTCGTTCGCCATTCACACGCAGCTCGATGTAAGCCGCTGCTTTGGCGTTGGTGCCCGCGCCGATCGCGTGTTCGTTGTAGTCCATGATCTCCACCGGAACTGGCAGGCCGGCGACCAGTGCTTCCAGCGCACCGTTGCCCTTGCCGCGCCAGTGCAGGTTGGTTTCACCCTGACCTTTGCTCGCCACTTCCACTTCGACGTTGCTGTTGCCGTTTTCTTCCTGCAAGCGATGGCTGACCAGCGCGTACGGGGTATTGGCTTGCAGGTATTCGCTGATCAACAGCGAGTGGATCTGCTTGGCGGTCATCTCCAGACCCAAGCGGTCGGTTTCACGCTGCACGACCTGGCTGAACTCGATCTGCATGCGACGTGGCAGGCTGATGCCGTATTCCTGCTCCAGCAAGTAGGCGATGCCGCCCTTGCCCGACTGGCTGTTGACGCGAATCACCGCCTCGTAGCTGCGGCCAATGTCGGCCGGGTCGATCGGCAAGTACGGCACTTCCCACAGCGCATCGGGTTTTTGCTGAGAGAAGCCCTTGCGGATCGCATCCTGGTGCGAGCCGGAGAATGCGGTGTGCACCAGGTCGCCAACGTACGGGTGACGCGGGTGAACCTGAATCTGGTTGCACTCCTCGACGACTTTGCGCACGCCGTCGATGTCGGAGAAGTCCAGCTGCGGGTCGAGACCCTGGGTGTACATGTTCAGTGCGACGGTGACGAGGTCGACGTTACCGGTGCGCTCGCCATTGCCGAACAGGCAGCCTTCGACGCGATCGGCGCCGGCCATCAGGCCCAGTTCGGTAGCCGCAACGCCAGTGCCACGGTCGTTGTGGGTGTGCAGGCTGATGATCACGCTGTCACGACGGTTGATGTTGCGGCCGAACCACTCGATTTGGTCGGCGTAGATGTTCGGGGTCGCGCACTCAACGGTAGCCGGCAGGTTGAGGATCATCTTGTGCTCAGGCGTCGGGTTCCACACCTCGATCACCGCATCACAGACTTCCTTGGCGAATTCCAGTTCGGTGGCGCTGAAGGTTTCCGGCGAGTATTCGAAGGTCCACTCGGTGTCCGGCTGCATTGCGGCGTATTTGACGAACAGCTTGGCCGCGTTCACAGCGATGGCCTTGATGCCGTCCTTGTCCTGGTTGAAGACGATGCGACGGAAAGAAGGCGAAGTGGCGTTGTACAAGTGAACGATGGCTTTCTTCGCACCGCGCAATGATTCGAAAGTGCGCTCGATCAGGTCTTCACGGCCCTGGGTCAGCACCTGAATGGTGGTGTCATCCGGAATGTGGCCTTCTTCGATGAGGGTACGCACGAAGTCGAAGTCAGTTTGCGAAGCGGCCGGGAACGACGCTTCGATTTCCTTCACACCGACCTGCACGAGGGTTTTCCAGAAGCGCAGCTTCTTAACCGCGTCCATCGGTTCGATCAGCGACTGGTTGCCGTCACGCAAGTCGGAGCTGCACCAGATCGGCGCGGTGTCGATGGTTTTCGACGGCCAGGTGCGATCCGGCAGGTTGATGACAGGAAACGCGCGGTATTTCGAAGACGGATCTTTGAGCATGCTCATCGGGAAATTCCTTATTGTCTGGGCCGAAAAGAGGCGGCCTGCCGGTGTTACGAATGTTCTGGGAAAGCGTGGGACGAGGTGCCGCGATTCAGCCTGGCAGTCGTGCGCTGACGAGGCACAGGCTGCGGTGCTGGCGAAGCTGAATAAGGGTGTGAGAGGTTTTCATGCCCTCAACCCTAACCGCGAGGGGAGAGGATGGCAAGCAGTCGAAAAAAATTGAGAGGAATACTCGGAAAGCGGGTTTTTGCGGGATTTTATTGCGCTGGAGGTCGCTGAACGTTGTGATATTTGCGCGAGGTTTGAATGGGGCGCAATCGGGGATGATGGGGTGTCAGGGGTTTTTGATTACAGCATAAGCCGCCATCGCGAGCAGGCTCACTCCTACAGTTGATCGTGTTCACAACACCGGTCCAATGTAGGAGTGAGCCTGCTCGCGATGAGTCCATCAGCTTCGCTCTATTTTTTAAGGCTGAAATGCGCCAATGAAAATCGCCGGATCCACCCGCGCATCATTCAGGCTGACATTCCAGTGCATGTGCGGGCCGGTCGCGCGGCCGGTCATGCCAACCTTGCCGACCACCGCGCCCCGCGCCAGTTGATCGCCGACTTTCACATCAATCTTCGACATGTGGCAGAACATGCTGATAAAGCCTTGGCCATGGTCGACAAACACCGTGTTGCCGTTGAAGAAATAGTTGCCAGTGAGGATCACCTTGCCCGCCGCCGGGGTCTTGATCGGCGTGCCCATCGGCACCGCGAAGTCGAGGCCGGCGTGGGGATTGCGCTCTTCACCATTGAAGAAGCGGCGCACGCCAAACTTGCTCGATAGCGGCCCGTTCACCGGTTTGTCCAGCAACAGATTGCTCGGCGTGTTCGGGCTGAAGCTGCGGTAAGCCTTGATCTGTTCAGCCAGTTCACCCTCGATGCGCTTGAGGTTCGACTGATCCGGGTTTACTTGCTGTTTGTTCTTCAGGGTGATGCGCTGTTCCGGGTATTTTTTGTTGCCCACGGTGAACGGCAGATTGCGCCCGCCACTGCTGATCTGCTGCGCGCCGGGATTGACCGTCAGCGGCACACCGACGATCGCCAGCCAGTTGTTCTGCTCTTTTACCACCAGCACCGGTTTGCCCTGATACGTGGCTTTCGGTGCCTGCGCGGCTGAGCCGAGATCAACCACCGCGACGCCACCCGGCACCGGTTTGTTCAGTAGCCGGGTGATGTAACTGTCGGCGTGGGCGTTGAAGGTCAGGCAGAGCAAAAACAGTGGAGCCAGAAAACGCGGCATGGATCAGTCCAGTAAAGAGAGGGTGACAGGCGTCAGGTGATTGTCCTCGACGCGCACTTGCAGTTCGCCTTCGCCGAGTTTGGCTTTGAGACGCTGGCCGGTGTGGGTCTGCGCGGCGTTGCGAATCGCATGGCCGCGCTCATCGAGCAGAATGCTGTAACCGCGACCGAGCGTTGCCAACGGGCTGACCACGTGCAGCGTCTGCATCTGGCTGTGCAGTTGCAGACGACGGTTTTTCAGGCCTTCACGCATGGCGCGGGGCAGGCGTTCGGCAAGGCTGTCGAGGCGTTGGCGCAACATCGCTAACTGACGTCCCGGATGTTGCCCGGCGAGACGGGTTTCCAGGCGGATCAGGCGTTCGCGGCGAGTATTGAGGTGACGTTCGAACGCCCGGCGCATGCGCATGTCCAGATCGTCCAGACGCTGCGCCTGCTGGCGCAGACGTTCGCCGGGATGACGCAGACGACGGGCCATGCCTTCCAGACGCAGGCGATCACGCATCAAGCGATCGCGCATACGCATCACCAAGCGGCGATGCAGGCTTTCGACCTGACGGATCAAGTGACTGGAATCGGGCGCGAGCAACTCAGCGGCGGCGGACGGCGTCGGTGCGCGCACGTCAGCGACAAAGTCACTGATCGACACATCGGTTTCGTGACCGACGGCGCTGACAATTGGCGTCACGCAGGCATCGACGGCGCGGGCCACGGCTTCTTCGTTGAAGCACCAGAGGTCTTCCAGCGAGCCGCCGCCACGGGCAAGGATCAGTGCGTCGAAACCACGGGCATCGGCCATTTTCAGGGCGCGGACGATTTGCGCGGTGGCTTCGCGGCCCTGTACGGCGGTGGGGATCAGCGTCAGTTGCACCTGCGGCGCACGGCGGCGGAACACGCTGATGATGTCGCGAATCACCGCGCCAGTTGGCGAACTGATAATGCCGATGCGTTGCGGATGTGCTGGCAACGGCACTTTGCGTTCGGCACTGAACAGACCTTCGGCGCTGAGCTTTTCTTTCAGCGCATCGAAGGCCAGGCGCAGCGCGCCGTCACCGGCAGGTTCGACGGTGTCGAGGATCAGTTGATAGTCGCCACGGCCTTCGAACAGCGAAACCTTGCCACGCACCTTCACCGCCAGGCCGTCCTTCAACGCCTGACGCACCCGCGCCGCGTTCTGCCGGAACAGCGCGCAACGCACCTGCGCGCCGCTGTCCTTGAGGGTGAAATAGATGTGGCCGGACGCCGGACGGGCGAGGTTGGAGATTTCGCCTTCGACCCAGATGTTGCTGAACACGTCTTCGAGCAACACCCGCGCGCGGCCGTTGAGCTGGCTGACGGTCAGGACTTCACGGTCCAGGCCAAGTCTTGCAAAGGGATCTTTAATCATGGGGCGCAGTTTAAAGGCATTTGCCGTTGAATCACCACAAGTCCCCTGTAGGAGTGAGCCTGCTCGCGATAGCGGTGTGTCAGTCGCAGGATAGGTTGAATGCTCAACCGCTATCGCGAGCAGGCTCACTCCTACAAGGGGGTTTTGAAGGTTTCGATGAAGTGGTGAATCAGGGGTGTGGGATTCTGGCGGTAGGCGAGGGCGACGGTGCTGTGGCAATCGGGATCGGTCAGCGGCAGAAATCGTACGCCGCTCGGGGCGATGTCCTGCATCGATTCCGGCAGCAGGGCGATGCCGAAACCGGCCTGAATCAGCTGGAGCTGGGTGGTCTTGCGGGACATGACCCGCGCCGCTCGCGGAAAGAAGCCCTGACGCATGCACAATTCAGCACACAGATAACTCAGACCGCCGCGTTGCGGATGCGGGATCGAGATGAATGCCTCGTCCTTCAGTTGGGCCAGGTCGACACGCTCAGCCTCGGCCAATCGATGATTCATCGGCACTGCCAACAGCAACCGTTCAGTAAACAGCGGCACAATCTGAATACCTTCGCGCTGGCGCAACACTGGCAGGCGCAGCAGGCCGATATCGAGGCGTCCTTCGGCCAACTCTTCCAGTTGCGCCTCGGAAGACAACTTGCCGATGTCCAGCGTCACACCGGGTTGTTGCTGCAGATACGCACCGATTTCACCGAGCAAACGACCGCTGATCGACACGGTGCTGGAATGGCTGAGGCGCAACGTGCCGAGCTGGCCGTTACCGACTTCAGTGGCCATGGCACTGGCCTTGCTCAACTCATTGAGCAAATTTTTTGCTCGCGGCAAAAACGCTTCGCCCGCTGCTGTGAGGCGAGGCTGGCGCGCGGTGCGTTCGAACAGCGGGGTCTGCAGGCGCGTCTCCATGTCCTTGATCTGCCGGCTCAGCGCCGATTGCGCGATAAACAGGCGCTCGGCCGCCGCACTGAAACTGCCGCATTCGGCGATTTCCACGAAGTAACGCAATTGACGGGTTGAAAGCACAGCAATGCCTTTTTGAGATGGGGCGGTGGCTTTGAAGATATTAGTCGCAACGCTCGACGCTGGCTAAAGTCATCTCAGGCTATTTAAGGATGTGGATCGATGAGCGTGGCGGGGTTGTTGAGTGAGTGGTCGTGGGGCGTCAGTGGTTGGGCAGTAATCGGGCTGGGCATCGCCCTGGCTTACATCGTGTTCGGTATCGCCGGATTCGGCACGGCGCTGGTGGCGGGGCCGATTCTGATTCTATTCATGCCGCTGTCGAAAATCGTGCCTCTGCTGGTACTACTGGACTTTGTCGCGGCGTTCGGCAACCTGCTGCCGTCGCGGCGGGATGTGGCTAAGCCCGAGTTGTTGCGGCTCTTGCCGTGCATGGCTGTCGGCTGCACGTTGGGGGTGATTTTCCTGCTCAACCTCAAGTCCGATGTGTTGCTGCTGTTGATGGGGTTGTTTATCAGCGCTTACGCGATTTACAGCCTTTGGGTGAAAGCGCGGCCGACGCAATTGTCTGCGGGGTGGGCAGTGCCGATGGGGACGGTGGGCGGATTGTTCGGCGCGCTGTTTGGCAGTGGCGGCTTTCTCTATGCGATCTATCTCAACAGCCGCTTGCCCAAAGACGCGGCCCGGGCCACGCAAAGTGCGCTGATCAGTTGCAGCACGGTGGTGCGTTTGAGTCTGTTTGCCATCGCCGGTGTGTATGCCGAGCTACCCTTGTTGATGCTGGCGCTGTGTTTGTTGCCCGCGATGGTGCTAGGGCTATGGATTGGCCGGCGGTTGACCCTGCGCTTGTCGCGTGAGGCGTTTGTGCGTTTGGTGACATGGCTGGTGCTGGCGAGCGGGCTGGCGTTGATCGGGCGCTACCTCAGCACTTGACCGGATTTTGTCAGGGATTAAGCTGCCGGCCGCTATTCCCTTGTAGGAGTGAGCCTGCTCGCGATAGCGGTGTATCAGTTGATCTTGATGTGTCTGACCCACCGATATCGCGAGCAGGCTCACTCCTACAGGGGTAAACCTCGGTATCTGCAGCAGGCTTGCACCATGAATTCGCAAAGCATCATCGTCCCGAAAATCTCCACCCTGCCGGTCCACGAACCCCGGGCCCGGGCGATCGTGCGCTGGCTGGTGCGCAAGAACATCATCAAAGAAGAGCTGACCACCTGTGGCCGCACCGGTAACCGCATGGCTTACGCGATTGCCGATGGCGCCCGTGCCGTGGTCCTGCACCCGCAGGCGTTGCCGTTCGGGGAGCCGATCAACGGGCTGGAGATCGTCACCAAGCGCTGCATCTACACCCCGGCCAAAGGCTTTCTCGAAGAAGCCGGTTGCGCCGAGTGCCGTCGTGAAGTCGGCGAAGCGCTGTTCGAAAGCCTTGAAGACTGGTTCCCGGGCCGCACAGACAACTTCACTTGCCCGGAATGCGGCCATGAAGATGACATCAACGGTTTTCTGTTTTTGCAGGAATGTGCGTTTTCCAACCTCGGCTTCATCTTCAACAACTGGCTGGAAGCGGGTTTCAAGCAAAGCTTTATCGATGAGTTCGCCGATTGGCTCGATCAACCTGTCTCTTGGGTCAAGGTGGAGCTGTAGGGCCGGGGATCTCCGTATATCAGCAACATTGATATTAAGCTGAGTTTTACATTGAACAGCAGGGGGTGGATGACTATAATGGCGCGCTTCCATTTTCCCGCTCGGGAGCCCCCGCGATGCTGCGTATCAGCCAAGAAGCTCTGACATTCGACGACATTCTCCTAGTGCCCGGTTATTCCGAGGTACTTCCTAACGAAGTCAGTCTCAAGACCCGCCTTACCCGTGGCATCGAGCTGAACATTCCTCTGGTTTCTGCTGCAATGGACACCGTCACTGAAGCCCGTCTGGCAATCGCCATGGCTCAGGAAGGTGGCATCGGCATTATCCACAAGAACATGACCATCGAGCAGCAAGCTGCCGAAGTGCGTAAGGTCAAGAAGTTCGAAGCCGGCGTCGTCAAGGATCCGATCACCATCGAGGCTGATGCCACGGTTCGTGATCTGTTCGAATTGACCCGCATGCACAACATTTCCGGCGTTCCGGTGCTGCACGATGGCGACCTGGTCGGCATCGTCACTTCCCGTGACGTGCGTTTCGAAAGCCGTCTGGAAGCGACTGTCCGTGAAGTGATGACGCCGAAAGAGCGTCTGGTCACGATCAAGGAAGGCGCGAGCAAGGACGAAGCACGCGAGCTGTTGCACAAACACCGCATCGAGCGCGTGCTGATCGTCGACGACAAATTCGCCCTCAAAGGCATGATGACCGTCAACGATATCGAAAAAGCCAAAGCCTACCCGCTGGCCAGCAAGGACGATCAAGGTCGTCTGCGCGTTGGCGCCGCTGTCGGCACCGGTAAAGACACCGGTGACCGCGTTGCCGCTCTGGTCAATGCTGGCGTGGACGTCGTGGTAGTCGATACCGCGCACGGTCACTCCAAAGGCGTGATCGACCGCGTTCGCTGGGTCAAAGAGAATTTCCCTGAAGTGCAGGTGATCGGCGGCAACATCGCCACCGGCGCCGCTGCCAAGGCTCTGGCCGAAGCAGGCGCTGACGCAGTCAAGGTCGGTATCGGCCCTGGCTCGATCTGCACCACCCGTATCGTCGCCGGTGTCGGCGTCCCGCAAATCAGTGCCATCGCCAACGTTGCCGCTGCCCTTGAAGGCACCGGCGTTCCGTTGATCGCCGACGGCGGCATCCGTTTCTCCGGTGACCTGTCCAAGGCCATCGTAGCCGGTGCTTCCTGCGTGATGATGGGCTCGATGTTCGCCGGTACTGAAGAAGCACCGGGCGAAATCGAACTGTTCCAGGGCCGTTCGTACAAGGCGTATCGCGGCATGGGTTCGCTGGGCGCCATGTCCCAGGCTCAAGGTTCTTCCGACCGTTACTTCCAGGACTCCTCGGCAGGCGCCGAGAAACTCGTTCCGGAAGGCATCGAAGGCCGTGTTCCTTACAAAGGCACCCTGAGCGCGATCATTCACCAGTTGATGGGCGGTCTGCGTTCCTCGATGGGCTACACCGGTAGCGCCAACATCGAAGAAATGCGCACCAAGCCTGAGTTCGTGCGGATCACCGGCGCTGGTATGGCCGAATCCCACGTGCACGACGTGCAGATCACCAAAGAAGCGCCAAACTACCGCGTAGGTTGAGCCTTCAAGCAATAAAGTAAGCAACCGGGGCTGTTTGATTCAGCCCCGAGTTGTTTCTGAATCACGACTGTTTCTGAACGACTTAGACGAGACTGAATCATGGCCCTCGATATTCACGCTCACCGCATCCTGATCCTCGACTTCGGCTCGCAATACACCCAACTGATTGCCCGCCGCGTGCGCGAAATCGGTGTGTACTGCGAACTGCACCCGTTCGACATGGACGAAGATGCGATCCGCGAATTCGCTCCTAAAGGCGTCATCCTCGCCGGCGGCCCCGAGTCCGTGCACGTCGCCGACAGCCCGCGCTGCCCGCAGGCAGTGTTCGATCTGGGCGTACCGGTCTTCGGTATCTGCTACGGCATGCAGACCATGGCCGAGCAACTGGGCGGCAAGGTTGAAGGTTCCGAACTGCGTGAGTTCGGTTACGCCCGCGTTGACGTGGTCGGCAAGAGCCGCCTGCTCGACGGCATCGAAGACCACATCGACGCTGACGGCCTGTTCGGCCTCGACGTGTGGATGAGCCACGGTGACAAGGTCACCAGGATGCCAGAAGACTTCCACATCCTCGCCAGCACCCCAAGCTGCCCGATCGCCGGTATGTTCAACGACGACCGTGGCTACTACGGCGTGCAGTTCCACCCGGAAGTGACCCATACCAAGCAGGGCGGTCGCATTCTGTCGCGCTTCGTCCTCGACATCTGCGGCTGTGAAGCCCTGTGGACGCCGTCGAAGATCGCTGAAGACGCCATTGCCAACATCCGCGCACAAGTCGGCACCGACAACGTGCTGCTGGGTCTGTCCGGCGGCGTTGACTCCTCGGTAGTTGCTGCGCTGTTGCACAAGGCCATCGGCGATCAACTGACCTGCGTCTTCGTCGACAACGGCCTGCTGCGTCTGCACGAAGGCGAGCAAGTGATGGCCATGTTCGCCGAGAACATGGGCGTCAAAGTAATCCGCGCCAACGCTGAAGAGCAGTTCCTCAACAACCTGGCCGGCGAAGCCGATCCAGAGAAGAAGCGCAAAATCATCGGTCGTACCTTCATCGACGTCTTCGATGCCCAGTCGAACAAACTGGAAAACATCAAGTACCTCGCGCAGGGCACCATCTACCCGGACGTGATCGAGTCGGCTGGCGCGAAAAGCGGCAAGGCTCACGTGATCAAGTCGCACCACAACGTGGGCGGCCTGCCGGAAGAGATGAACCTGAAACTGGTCGAGCCACTGCGCGAACTGTTCAAGGACGAAGTCCGTCGTCTGGGCCTGGAGCTGGGCCTGCCGTACGACATGGTCTACCGTCACCCGTTCCCGGGCCCGGGCCTGGGCGTGCGCATCCTCGGTGAAGTGAAGAAGGAATATGCCGACCTGCTGCGTCGTGCCGACCACATCTTCATCGAAGAACTGCGCAAGGCCGACTGGTACCACAAGGTCAGTCAGGCGTTCGTCGTGTTCCAGCCAGTGAAATCGGTTGGCGTTGTCGGCGACGGCCGTCGTTACGCTTGGGTGGTTGCCCTGCGTGCCGTGGAAACCATCGACTTCATGACCGCGCGTTGGGCACACCTGCCTTACGAATTGCTGGAAACCGTCTCCGGCCGCATCATCAATGAAATCGAAGGCATCTCTCGCGTTACTTACGACGTGTCGAGCAAGCCGCCGGCGACGATTGAGTGGGAGTGATCCTGCCGCGCGTCGAAGCTGGTATTGAGTGAACGAAAACCCCTGGCCCAGGCCAGGGGTTTTTCGTTTCAATCGCCGCGCGAATCCTTTCAGGTGGGTAAGCGACTTTGCAGTTTCAGGCCTATTTCTATCAGGCGCTGAGATAACGCTGCGATATCGGGAAACAATACGCCACTGATGCGCGGCATTGACTGAAGCCAGATATAAGCCTGGCCGTCCTGCGTCAGGTTCACCGGCGTTCGAACAATGCTGCCTGTACTGCCGCGCCGCACCAGCGTGTAACCGTTTTGCGATTTCTCGACGAGGTACATGCCATTGCGATGGAGCAGGCGTGCCTGCGCCGCCTCTGTCCATATCACCGGCGGCGCGTCGATTTGCAGACGCAGGTCAGCGTAAAGGTAGTCGAACGAGTTGCGGGTCGATGCACCATTGTCGAAGGGGCCGCGAGCCACCTTGACTCCCGGGTCGATGCTGACTCCTGGCACTTCCGAAGGTGAGGATTCTTCGATACGCAAGCCGATACCGCCTCTGAGTTCGCTGATGCCTGGCAGGTTTCTGAAGTTATTGGTGTTCTGTGCATCGATCAAGGCTACCCATTTGCCCGGTCGATTGAGGAGTGCGTCGCCCCACATGATTCTGTTCATCTGCTGAGCGTTCATCATTTGCTCCTCAATCGAGGTGAGTGGCACTTTCATTTTGGAGATCGCCGCGCAACCAAGGCCTTGAACGCGTACGTTATTTGCCTGCGCGGTCTTGACCAGTTCGAGGATGTTGAACGTCTCGTCTGGATCGGTTCCGAGACTGCCCAGATAAATCCGCAGATCCTCTGACATCAGCCCGCTCGTGTAGAAACCGTTCAGATCCATCTGGGCAAAATCGCTCAGCAGGTCACCCACGTAGAGCGTCGTGATGTGTCGTGCAAACGCTGGCATGTTGCTGATCATGAATCGCATGCTGGTGATGCGATCGAGGGTTTCCCCCACCACCAGCCCCATCGTTTTCTCGAAGACGCGATCAACGAGTTCATCGGTCGGCATCGAGTGACTGACTTCGGGTATTACCGGACGCGCAGGCAGATTGGTCCAGTCCAGCTCTGAGTAATGCTCTTTGGCTTCGTTCAGGAGTCGTGTGCGTTTTTGGCTGAAAAACAGCGTGAATTGTTCTTCGTCAGATGGATGGCCTGGGACGATGTTCGCCATATCGGCAGAATCCTGGGGCAGGTTCATTGCCCACTTTTTCAGTTTGGCCGCGTCCAGCTCTCCAATATCACCGAGGGTGGTCACCAGGCGCAGCGGACGGGCAGTGGATGGCACCGGTTCGACCAATGGCAGGCCTGGCGATGGGGTTGATGAGATGACCTGCGAGGTCAGTTCGATTTCTGACGCACATGGCGTGCCCACGCACTGCCCGCCACCTTTGAGACGCAGCGCCGGCGTGCGCTCCCATTTGCCGGTTGCGCTGAAACGCACTGGCAATGAATACGCGAACTGGTTGGGGTGTTCCGGATCGACGATGGCCCAACTGCCACTGTCCCCGGAGGCGTCGAAGTAACGCACGTAGTACGCGTTGCCTTCGATCTCGATGGCATAGGGCTGAGAGTTGCCGAGTCGGTAAATGCCTTGAAACTTCCCGGACTCGGTTTCTACAGAAAAACGATCAAGCAATTCGTTGCACTGGTAGCGGGCTGGAATCTGTGGCGCGAGCGGACCGTGCAGCGTGGGGCGGGGTGATGTCTCGATGGGAATTGCGTTTGCCATCTCGTCAGTCTCCTCGTCAGTGGTCAGCAACGGCGCCTGATCCAGCGGTGGCAGAAATGGATCGTTGCCCGAGGTGAACTCAATCAGCCCGGCCATTTCTTCGGCTTCGGCAAACTCGACCTGCGGGCCCACTTCCAGATGCGCGCCGGTACCGATCAGGAACGGAACGTTGAACAGTACTTCAATGCCGTTGAGCACCGCGCCAAGGGTGCCGGCCTTGCGCTCGACAGCCGTCCTGCCGTTGACCGCCAGATCGATGTTCAACCCCATATTGGCGATCCCGGCGCCAATCACCGGCAGTGCCAGTGGCCATCCTACAGTTGCCATCGGGCCGAATACCCTGAGACCGGCACTGAGGTAACCCATCCAGAGTTTTTTGCGCAGATCGCTGTTGGAGGTCAGCGCCATGTCTGCTTCGGCAAACATGGCGCTGCGTGTCG
Organism: Pseudomonas sp. Irchel s3f10; assembly: GCF_900187515.1. Classification (NCBI taxonomy): domain Bacteria; kingdom Pseudomonadati; phylum Pseudomonadota; class Gammaproteobacteria; order Pseudomonadales; family Pseudomonadaceae; genus Pseudomonas; species Pseudomonas sp. Irchel s3f10. The sequence goes on along the minus strand of NZ_FYDZ01000016.1, from coordinate 98,673 downwards.
AATCGCTTAACCAGGTGAACGCGTCACCGCTGATGGTGACGTTGCCGTGGTTGATCATCCGGTGATCGCTATGACCCCAGGTGCTGACCAGGCGAGTCATCAGGTCATTGAGTTTTTCGCCCATCCGGTTGCGGTCGGCCAGGGAGAAGCGGTTCATGAAGATCTTGCGCTTATCCTCCGTATTCATCTGTTCCAGCATCCACCAGTGCAGATCCGCTTGATCTTCCATCAGCCGAAAGGGTTGCACTTCGCCGGGTAAGTAAAGGGTTTGCCGACCACTGTCCTCAACGAAACGCAGCGCATGGGTGGCGACGTGCCCATCGAGATCCAGCGCGCGTACATGAGCGCCCACCGGGTGCGTGGCTTGTAGCATTTGCAGGGTGACGGGCCAGGTCACGGAGCCGATAACCGAATCGATCACGCGCTGAAAATCTGTACCGTCAAGGTGGCCCTGTTGCAGCGCCTGTACGGCCAGGCTGAGAAAATTGCACTTGGCCAGTGTCCGGAAATGGTGCGACGAGGTTTGCCAGTAAGTGGTCAGTTGCCGGGTGTAGCGGCTGCTGAAATCGATATTCCAGAACGCCTGCAGCACATCACTGCCCAGCAGTCGAATTTCATTATCCTGATTGAAGTTGTCGGCCTGCGGCCCGTCTGCGTAAAAGCCGCAGTACAGCCCCAGCAGATCGGCATTGTCCTGATCGGTGGCGCGAAAGCGCTGGATTACCAGTTGGGTGAGGGTCAACGATTCATAGGGCTTTTCCAGCAGATGTTCCCAGCCGGTGAAGGTCAGGTTGCTGCTCTGCGCGGCCCTGAATCGATGGAAATAGACACGGTCCGGATCAAGGCCCGGCAGTCCTTTGTCGATCAGCAATTGAAGGGCGACCTCACGGGCCGCCTCCAGCAGGCTGGGGCAAGCCTGCACGAGTGATGTAGCGATTGCCCTGAGGCTGGTCTTGTCAGCTGCGTTCGGCAGCAAACGGCGTTCGGGAGCGTTCATGTACTTCTCCATCCATGGGGAAAACGAGAATCAAGCATGACCGAACAGCTCAAGAGCGATGCACTGCATATGTATTGCATGCTGCAAGGCCGACGGATGGCGTGATCCCGCTGAGCAACGGCTCCCGAGGGGCAGGGCAGTGGCTGTCTCGGGCCACGCTGTCAGTCCGGAAGACGGCTTTGTAATGTCAGGCCCATTTCGATCAATCGGTTAGACATTTGCTCGATGCTGGCGAACGGGACATCGTTCACTTGCGGCCATGACGGGCGGTGCAACGAAACGCTTCCATCCGCCAGTTGACTCACGCGCGTTCGCACCAGCATGCCCTGTTTGCTGCGGTGCACCACGGTGTAGGTATCGGCGATTTTTCTGAGCATGAACATGCCGCGCCTGTGCAACAGGTTCTCTAACGTATCCTCAGTCCAGTTCACCGGTTCGGCCGGTACGCGTAGACGCAGGTCAGCGCGCAGCACGTCGTTATTGCCCGGTGATGCAGAGCCGTTTGGAAATGATCCACGACGCACTTCGATACCCGGATCAGCCTCGATGTCCATGGTCGTTTCCATCCCGACTTCCTCGATGCGCAACCCGATGCCACCCTTTATTTCGCTGATACCGGCAAGGCCTCTGAGCGTGTTGGTGTTTTGCGCACTGATCAGCACGATCCATTTCCGGGGGCTGTTGAGGTAGGTGTCTCCCGTCATGATGTCGCTCGCCAGATAAGTACCGATCATCTGCTCGTCATAGGGCGATAGCGGGGACTTCATTTTGTAGCTCGCGGCGCAATCAATCCCCTGGATACGAACACCGTTTTGCCTGGCAACCTTGACCAGTTCCAATGCATTGAAGAGCCCCGCCGGATCGGTGCCCAGGCTGCTCAGATAGGTTTGCAGATCCGCCGACAGGGTGCCGGACGTGAAGTAGCGGTTCAATTCCACTTGAGCGAAGTCACTGAGGATCCCGCGCATGTAGAGGGTTTTTGCGTGCCTGGCCAGAGCAGGCATGTTTTCAATCATGAAGCGCATGCTGGCGATACGATCCAGGGTTTCGCCCACCACCAGCCCCGAGGCTGATTCAAAGATGCGATCCAACAGGCCGGGAATGTCCAGCGGTGCCGTGATTTCTGGCGTTGGCGGTCGCGCAGGCGAGGTAATCCATGGAAGATTGCTGAAGAATTTTCTGGCGGCGGTCTGCAGCAGTTTGCGCTTGCTCACCGCGTATAGCTCAAAGGGGTCGGCCATGCTCAATGCGCCGGAGGCATCGGGCAGCAGTTGGGCATGGGTTTCGTTCAGGTTCAGCGCCCAGCCTTTTATCGAACGGCGCACCGTCGGCTCGATATCGTAGGCAGAGGGCACGATGCGGATCGGGCGCACGACTGTCGCTGCTGATTCGAACTCCGGTTCTACGGCCACTTCGGACGCTGGGGATTCAAAGGTGTCGAGCGCAATATCCGGGGCACACGCCTTGCCCATGCACTGGCCGCCGCCCGAAAGGCCCAGCGATCGCATACGCTCCCACAGACCTTCGGCATTCAGGCGAATCGGTAATGAATGAACAAACTGATTGGGTCGCTCAGGGTCAACGATTGCCCAATAGCCACCCCCACGCGAGTCGGTGAAATATTTGACGTAGTAAGGATTTTCATCCAGCAGGACGGCGTAGGGAGGATCAGCATCAAGTCGAAAGATACCTTCGAACTGTCCAGGTTCGCTTTCCGCTTGCAAACCGTCGAGCAGTTCATTGCACAGGTATTTGTGCGGAACCTGTGGCGGCGGCGCGCTGGCCGCCGGAATCAGTCTGGGGGGATCAGGTTCAGAAACGAAGACGTCGGGGCTATCCGCAACCATGATTTGCTGCGTATCGACAGGCGGCTCCGGTTCCACGGCCGACTCTGACTCGATCAGCTCCGCCATTTCCGTTGCCTCGGCCGCTTCGACCTGTACGCCTGTCTCGAGCATTGCACCGGTGCCTTTGAGGAACGGGAGATTGAACAGCGTTTCAATCCCGCTCGCCACGGCGCCAAGCACTCCGGCCTTGCGTTCGCTGGCGGTTTTGCCATTGACCGCCTGATCGATGTTCAAGCCCATGCTGGCAATGCCGGCGCCGATCACCGGCAGCGCAACAGGCCAGCCTACAGCGGCCATCGGCCCGAACACCTTGAGGCCGGCGCTCAAATAGCCGATCCACAGTTTTTTACGCAGATCGCCGTTGGACGTCAGCGACAGGCTGGCTTCGGCGAACATTGCGTTGCGGGTGGTGTCACGTAATCCACTGAACGCATCACCACTGAGCGCCAGGTTGTGCTGATTGATCAGATGATGATCGGCGTGGCCCCAGGTGCTCACCAGCCGGTTCATCAGATCGGTGATGTTCTCGGTCATTCGCTGACGTTCGGCGAGTGGAAAGTGACTGAAGAAGTTCTGCCGCCGAGTAATTTGATTCATCTGCTCGAGCACCCACCAGTGCATGTCCGCCGGCGTTTGCTTGACGACGAATGGCAACTCTTCACCGGGCATATAGATGATTTGCCGGCCAGTGGGAGCGACGACGCGCAGGAGATTGGTGGCGACATGTCCACTGATATCGAAAGCGCGCACGTCACCGTCCACGGTGTGGCTCGATTGCATCATTGCCAGGGTCACTGGCCAGGTGACAGGCCCGATCAGCGCGCCGACGAGGCACTGGAAATCACTGTCGGTCAGTTGCTTGAGTTCAAGTGCCTGCACCGCACGGCTGAGAAAAGTGCATTTGGCCAGCGTGCGAAAATCATTGCCGTGGGTGTTCCAGAAGGCCGTCAGCTGGTTGTGGTACCGCGTGCTGAAGTCGATGTCCCAGAAGGCGTCGAGTACCTCGTTGCCGTGCAGGCGACATTCATTGCGGTGATCGAAATCTTCGGTGTCGGGGCCGTCGGTATAGAAACCGGCATAGAGATCCAGCAGGTCAGCGTTGTCCTGATCGGTGGCCCGAAAGCGATGAATCACCAGTTGTGTGAGGGTTATCGATTCGTAGGGCTTTTCGCGGATGTGCTCCCAGCCGGTAAACGAGCGGGTACTGCTTTGCGCAGATTTGAATCGATGGAAATAGACCCGGTCCGGGTCGATCCCCTTCAGGTGCTTACGCTCCAGCAATTCGCGGGCGACTTGATGCGCCTCGTCGTGAAGGCCAGGGCACATTTGAACGACTGTCGCAGCCATGGCTTTGAGAGAGGCTTTGTCTGCTGCATTCGGCAGAGGGCGCTGTTCGGGCGATTTCATGCTTTCTCCATCCTTGAGAAATGAACGCCGAGCATGGCTCAGTCGCTCAAGGGGAGTGCACTATCTATGTACCGCACATTACCGTTCGAAATGTGCAGGGGTCAGCGCCGGGCCACGTCGGAGAAGTAGAACTTGTCGAGGGTGTGCCGTGACTCGGTGTATTCGAATTGCCGGCCGTCCTGCAGGAATGTCTGGTTGCTGACCACGATCACGTGGCTCTGGCCATCGAGATCCAGATGCAACTGGTCATCCCTGCTGCGTGGCTGTGCTTCGATGGTGCGCTGGGCGTAAGCGATCTGCAGCTGCAGGGTCTGTTCGATATAGGCGTAGATCGATTGCTCGGCGATATCGAGGGACAGGCCGGGAATAACCTCGGTGACAAAATGATTGATGTCGAGGATGACCCGTTTGCCATCAATCCGCCGTACACGTTTGACCCGGGTTATCAGGCTGCCGGGCTCGGCCTTGATGTGCTCGAGCAGACTGCCTTCAAGCGCGAACTGAGTGAGCTCGACGACGTCGGTGCTGACGTCGTTTCCCAGCCGCGGATAGGTTTCCTGAAAACTGACAATGCCACCGAGTTGAAACTCGATCGGGTTGGTCGACAGGACGAACGTACCTTTGCCATGCACCTTCTGCGCGAAACCGCGTTCCTGCAGCAGCTCGATCGCCTTTCGGACGGTGCCGCGGCTGGCCTGATAGCTGTCCATCAGTTCGGTTTCGGAGGGCAGTCGCGCGCCGCGTTCCAGGCGTTCGGTGGTAATGCTGGCCAGCAGATCGCTATAGATCTGGTTGTATTTACTCATGGAGGGGCTCGCTGCCGGCTGAACTCAAAGCTTCGAACCTTAAGGGCAGGGTAGGGCTTTGTCCATTCAGGGATTGGAATCGCCTGAAGGTGAAGTAGGAAATATCCCGGTTGATCCGGCAAAAACATACAAAAACAAACTCGTCTGTACGAGTTGTTGCATTAACTCGTACAGACGAGTACTTTTCGCTTCGGCATGCTGCCAATAACAACAATCCACAGCGGAAGAACTAGCATGAGCCACGACTATCCGAATATCGCCAGAGAGCTGTTGCAAAGCCTTGGCGGTAGCGAAAATCTCGAACAGGCCGCGCACTGCGTCACGCGTTTGCGCCTGGCGTTGAAGAATCCGGGGCTGGTCGACAGCGCCACGCTCAATCAGATCGATCTGGTCAAAGGCTCGTTCTTCACCGGTGGTTTGTACCAGGTGGTGATCGGGCCGGGCGAGGTGGAGAAAGTCTACGCCGAGCTGCGCCGTCAAACCGGTCTCGCCGCCTCGACCATCGCTGACGTCAAACAGAAAAGCGCCGAAAAGATCAACGCCATGCAGCGTCTGGTGCGGGTGTTTTCCGATGTGTTCATGCCGATCCTCCCGGCGCTGATCATTGCCGGCCTGCTGATGGGCATCAATAATCTGCTCGGTGCCAAGGGCATGTTCATCGAAGGGCAGACGCTGCTGGATGCCTACCCGAAGCTCGACGGGCTCTGGAGCCTGATCAATCTGATGGCCAACACCTCCTTTGTCTTTCTGCCGGCGCTGGTGGGCTGGTCGGCGGCCAAGCGCTTTGGCGGCAGTGAAATCCTCGGCATCGTGCTGGGCCTGATGCTGGTTCACCCGGACCTGCTCAATGCCTGGAACTACGGCAAGGCCGTTGCCGGGCTCGACGGTCAGCAAATGCCGTACTTCGACATTCTCGGCTTGTTTGAAGTCGAGAAAGTCGGTTACCAGGGTCAGATCCTGCCGATATTGCTGGCCGCGTACGTCATGAGCGTCATCGAAAAATGGTTGCGCGCACGCGTACCCAACGCCGTTCAATTACTGGTGGTACCGATCACCACCATCGTCGTCACCGGCGTGCTGGCGCTGGCGGTGATCGGCCCGTTGACCCGTCACATCGGCATTTTCATCACCGAGGGCCTGGTCATGCTGTTTGACCTGGCGCCGATGGTCGGGGGAGCGATTTTCGGTCTGCTGTATGCGCCGCTGGTCATCACCGGCATGCACCACATGTTCCTCGCAGTCGACCTGCAATTGATCTCGACCCAAGGTGGCACCTTCATCTGGCCAATGATCGTCATGTCCAACCTCGCTCAAGGCAGTGCCGCCCTGGCGGTGTTCTGGATGACCCGCAGTGCACGGGACAAGAGCATGGCGTCGACCTCGGCTATTTCTGCCTACTTCGGTATCACCGAACCCGCGATGTTCGGCGTCAATCTGCGCTACAAGTTTCCGTTCTACGCGGCACTGGCCGGCTCCGCTTTGGGTTGCATTTTCCTTTCGCTGAACAAGATTCAGGCGTCGGCCATCGGCGTCGGCGGCCTGCCCGGTTTCATCTCGATCATGCCGCAGTTCATCCCGATGTTTGTGATCGGGATGCTGATTGCCATGGTTGTGCCGTTCGTTCTGACCTGTGCGCTGAGCATGAAGATTGTTCGACCCGGTTACCGGGTTGCCTGAAGTCGCACCTGCAGGACTCGTAAATTCAAGAGGAAAATGTGCCATGCAAGACTGGCAACGTTCAGTGATCTACCAGATCTACCCGAAGAGTTTCCACAGCCACGCCGGCAATCCGACCGGCGATCTGCTCGGCATTGTCGCCAAACTCGACTACCTGCACTGGCTGGGTGTCGACTGTTTGTGGATCACGCCATTCCTGCGTTCGCCGCAACGTGACAACGGCTACGATATCAGCGATTACTACTCGATCGACCCGAGTTACGGCAGCATGGCCGACTGCGAGTTGCTGATTGCCGAAGCCGGCAAACGCGGCATCAAGTTGATGCTCGACATCGTGGTCAATCACACCTCGATCGAACACGAATGGTTCCAGCAGGCGCGCAGCAGCCTCGACAATCCTTATCGCGATTTCTATATCTGGCGTGATCAGCCGAACAACTGGGAATCCAAGTTCGGTGGTTCTGCCTGGGAGTACGAAGCCCAGACCGGCCAATACTTCCTGCATCTGTTCGACCACACCCAGGCGGACCTGAATTGGGACAATCCCAAGGTGCGCGCTGAAGTGTTCAAGATGATGCGCTTCTGGCGCGACAAGGGCGTGGGCGGCTTTCGTCTGGACGTGATCAATCTGATCTCCAAACCTGCCGACTTCCCCGAAGACCACAGCGACGGCCGACGCTTTTACACCGACGGGCCAAACGTTCACGAATACCTGCAACAGATGCACCGCGAGGTCTTCGAAGGGCATGACCTGATCAACGTCGGCGAGATGTCATCCACCCGCCTCGAACACTGCATCCGGTACTCCAATCCGCAGTCGAAAGAACTGTCGATGACCTTCAACTTTCACCATCTGAAAGTCGATTATCCGAACCTGCAGAAATGGGTACGTGCCGATTTCGACTTCCTCCAGCTCAAGCGCATTCTGTCCGACTGGCAGACCGGTATGCAGGCCGGCGGTGGCTGGAACGCATTGTTCTGGTGTAACCACGATCAACCACGAGTGGTCTCGCGCTTCGGCAATGACGGCGAGTACCGCGAACTCTCGGCAAAGATGCTCGGCACCGCGCTGCACTTTTTACAGGGCACGCCGTTCGTGTATCAGGGCGAAGAGTTGGGCATGACCAATCCGGGGTTTGAATCGATCGAACATTATCGCGATGTCGAGACGCTGAATATCTTTCGCCTCAAGCGCGAAGCCGGCAGCAGCGATGCCGACAACATGGCGGCGATCATGCAGAAGTCCCGCGATAACGGTCGCACACCGATGCACTGGGACACCGGGCCAAACGCCGGTTTCAGCAGTGGCGAACCGTGGATCGGAGTACCCGCCAATGCCGCGCAGATCAACGTCGCCAATCAGCTCGACGACCCGGGCTCGGTGCTGCATCACTACCGTCATCTGATCGCGCTGCGTCGCCGCGAGTCTTTGATCACCGAGGGGCAGTACCGGCAATTGCTGCTGGAGCATCCGCAAGTCTGGGCTTATGTGCGTGAAGGTGACGCCGAGCGTTTGTTGGTGGTGAACAACTTCTACGGGACAACCTGTGAAGTGCAATTGCCATCGACGGTCATCAGCGAGTCGATGAGCCAGCGCCAGTTGATCAGCAATTACCCGGACGGCCCGTTGCGCCGTCGACAGATAACGTTGCGACCTTACGAATCGTTCGTCCTGCATCTGATCGATTCCTGATCCCTGACAGCAACACCAACGTTTCCAAAAAAAACACGCAGAGCCCTGCGCGGGGGAGTTTTGCGCGCTGAATTCATGCAAGCACACAATAAAAACAATGGGATGGCTTAATGAAAACAACAATAAATCGCAGCCTTGCAATCGCAGGTATATGCCTCGCGTTTCCACAGTCGTCACCCGCTCTGGAGTTCGGCGGTTACCTGCGCAGTGGCCTCGGCAACTCGCTCAAGGGCGGCGGCCAATCGTGTTTTCAGTTGCCGGGGGCGCAAACCAAATACCGTCTGGGTAATGAATGCGAGCAGTACGGCGAACTGGAGTTGCGTCAGGATCTGTACACCTTCGACGACGGCTCGGTGTTCAGCGTCGACGGCATGGCCTCGTTGTACAACCGCTACAACCGCAGCCTGACGTTCAACGAAGACAACGGCTCGGTGCGCCTGCCACAGCTGTACACACAGTGGTCGAACCTGCCTGCGCTCAACGGTGGTTCACTGTGGGCCGGGCGTCGCTACTACAAACGTAATGACATCCACATTTCCGACTTCTATTACTGGAACCAGAGCGCCACGGGTGGCGGCGTCGAAGACGTACTGATCGGCGATCTGAAATACAGCTACGCCTTTTCACGCAAGGACAACCTGTACCAGAAGGACTACATCAACCGGCACGACTTCAACGTGGCCGGGTTCGATAGCAATCCGGGCGGAGCGCTTGAGTTCGGCTTGAGCTTCATCGCCAAACCCGACAGTCGCGATGCACACCGGGGCTGGGCGGTCACCACCCAGCATGTGCAGAAGGACTTTTTCGGCGGCAAGAACAAACTCGCCCTGCAATACGGGGAAGGGCCCGGCACCGGGTTGGGCTACACCGGCAACGTCAGGCTGGACGACAGCAACAAGAGTTACCGGATCGTCGAGTTTTTCGATTGGCAGGTGACGCCGCGCTTCGGTGGTCAGATCGAGGCGGTGTATCAGAAAGACATTCGCCCGGACGGCGCTGACCAGAACTGGATATCCCTGGGTGTGCGGCCGACTTATGCGCTCACCGAACAATTCAAACTGGTGACCGAGCTGGGCCACGATCAAGTCGAAGCAGCGGGCGGCACGCGCAAGCTGAGCAAGTTCACCGTGGCCCCGACCTGGTCCCCCAAGGGGCCGGAATTCTGGGCCCGGCCCGAGGTGCGTCTGTATTACACCTACGCCACCTGGAACGAGGCCGCCAAGCGGGCGGCCAATGAACTGGCCAAGGGCTCGGCGCTGTCGGACACCGGTGCCTTCGGCACCGCTCGCCACGGTGCGAACGTCGGATTGCAGGTCGAATACTGGTGGAAATAAGCGATGCTGGTGGGGCGTTGCGCTCCACGGGCACTTCAGAGAACAAACTGCAGGTGACGTCCATGGCCACACCCCAACAATTGCAATTGCTGGCACCTTTGTCCGGCGTGCTGATACCGCTTGATCAAGTGCCGGATCAAGTGTTCTCCAGCCGAGTGATCGGCGACGGCCTGTGCATCGACCCGACTTCGGCAACGCTGTGCGCGCCGCTGGCCGGGGTGGTCAGCACCGTGCAGGCCAGCGGGCATGCGGTGAGCATCACCGATGACAACGGCGTTCAGGTATTGATGCACATCGGTCTGGATACGGTGAACCTGGCGGGGCAGGGGTTTAGCCGACGGGTCGAGGAAGGTCAGCGGGTTGAAGCCGGGCAGGCGCTGATCGAGTTCGACGCCGATTACATTGCGCTGCACGCCCGCAGCCTGATGACCCTGATGTTGGTGGTCAGCGGTGAGCCATTCACTTGGATGGCCGCGCCAACCGGTCTGGTCGAAACCGGCCAGCCGCTGTTGAGCCTTGCCAATCCAGAGGTGACCAGCGAAGCGTCGGTGGGGGCCGAAGGTGAAAGGCTGTTTTCGCCGTTGCTGAGACTGCCCAACCCCAATGGTCTGCACGCGCGTCCGGCGGCCGTTCTGGCACAGGCGGCAAAGGCTTTTTCGGCGCGGATTTATTTGCACAGACAGCAGGCTGAAGCCAACGCCAAGTCATTGGTGGCGATCATGGCGTTGCAGACGGCTTGGGGGGACAGCGTGCAGGTGAGTGCGCTGGGCGAAGACGCGGATGTCGCGGTCAACACGCTGGCCCGATTGCTGGCCGAGGGCTGTGGCGAAGCGGTGACCGCTCCGACGACGGCGACAGTCGAGTCCGTCGAGCCAGAAACCCTGACGGTGCTACGCGGGGTCTGTGCCTCACCCGGTTCGGCGTTGGGGCGAGTGATGCAGATCAGCGAGCCGACGCTCGAGGTGAATACGTTTGGCGTCGGTCCGCATATTGAGCGCGAAACACTGGCAAACGCGCTGATCGAGGCCGATATGGCCTTGCAGCATCTGCGCGACATTGCCGGCAGCGACGCTCAGGCGGAAATTTTCAAGGCGCACCAGGAACTCCTCGCCGATCCAGGCCTGCTCGATCAGGCTCAGGCGTTGATCGTTGAGGGCAAAAGTGCAGCGTTTGCCTGGCGCGCAGCCACCGAGTCGACAGCGGTACTTTTCCAGCAACTCGGGACTTCGTTGCTGGCGGAAAGGGCGGCGGATCTGGCTGATGTCGGCTCGCGGGTCCTGAAACTGATCCTTGGGGTCAGCGAGCAGGCGCTGGCGCTGCCGGCCGGGACAATCCTGATCGCCGATCAACTGACGCCTTCGCAAACCGCCGGACTCGATACCGACAAGGTGTTGGGGTTCGCCACGGTGGGCGGTGGGGCGACCAGTCATGTGGCCATTCTGGCCCGAGCGTGGGGGCTGCCAGCGATCTGCGGGATGCCTGCGCAAATGCTCGCGTTAGCCAATGGCGCCCAGGTATTACTCGATGCCGACAAAGGCGAGTTGCAGCTGAATCCGGGAGCCGTAGTCATCAGTCAATGGCAGGCCCGGCATGAGCGACAACGTCTGCGCCATCAGCATGAACACGCGCAGGCGGCGCTGGCGGCCCGTACCCGCGACGGGCATCACGTCGAGGTGACAGCCAACGTCGCATCGCTGAGCGAAACCGAGCAGGCGATCACCTTGGGCGCTGCAGGCGTGGGGCTTTTGCGTTCGGAGTTTCTGTATCTGGATCGCAATCATGCCCCCACGCGCGACGAACAAGTGTCGACCTACAACGCCATCGCCCGGGCGGTAGGCCCCGCGCATAATCTGGTGGTGCGCACGCTGGATGTCGGCGGCGACAAGCCGCTGGCGTACGTGCCGATGGACAGTGAAACCAATCCGTTCCTCGGACTGCGCGGGATCCGATTGTGTCTGGCGCGACCGGACCTGTTGCGCGAGCAGTTTCGGTCGATCCTCGGCAGTGTCGGCCTGACGCGTCTGCACATCATGTTGCCGATGGTTACCCAGCTTGCGGAATTGCGTCAGGCCCGGCAGATACTGGAGGAGCAAGCCCGGGCGCTGAATCTTGGCCAACTGCCGAAGCTGGGTATCATGATCGAAGTCCCGGCGGCGGCATTGATGGCTGACCGATTTGCGCCGCATGTGGATTTTTTTTCGATCGGCACCAACGATCTGACGCAATACACCCTGGCGATGGATCGCGATCATCCGCGCCTGGCCAGTCAGGCGGACAGCTTTCATCCCTCGGTACTGCGCCTGATTGCCATGACCGTCGAAGCCGCGCACGCCCATGGCAAATGGGTGGGCGTGTGTGGTGCGATGGCCTCCGAGCGGCTCGCGGTGCCGTTACTGCTGGGGCTTGGCGTGGATGAATTGTCCGTGAGCGTGCCGCAGATTCCCGCGATCAAAGCGGCGGTGCGCGAGGTGAATCTGCTCGACTGCAAGGCCATAGCCGAACAGGTGCTGGGGCTCGAGAGTGCTGAACAAGTGCGTGAGGCGCTGCACCTGTATCACGAGGCGGCAGCCGATACTTTACCGGTTCTGGAGAACTGAACATGTTCGATAAATTGCAGAAGGCGTTCTGGAAAGCCCTGACTCCGGATCTCGTGGCCGACGTACCGAAAGTGCAGGCCGAGCCTGACAGTGGATTGAGCGCAGCGATCATCGCGGCACTTGGAGGCGCGGATAACCTCAAGTCGCAGCAACCGGTGGCGTTGACTCGGGTGCGGGTGACGTTGCGCGATCTGACGCGTATGGATCGCCAGGCGCTGAGCGATGCCGGTGTCGCGGGTGTCATGCTGCAGGAACGTGGCGTAGTGCACTTGATTACCGGCCTGCGGCCCTGAACCCGAAGGGTAAGTGCGGCCTCAGGTCGCCCTTACTGTTTCTCAACCGCAGGTGTATCGTATTCGCCTTTTACGGGCCTTCAGGGTCCGTCGCTGATACGTGAGGTAGTTGAGTTCATGTCCTTTACCCGTCGCCAAATCCTCGGTGGCCTGGCCGGTCTTGTTGTCGTTGGCGTTGGAGCGGGGGGCGCGTCGCGTTACTGGCTGGGCAAAATGGCCGACGCCGAGGCGGGCCACGACTATGAGCTGATCGCCGCACCGCTGGACGTCGAGCTGGTGCCGGGGCACAAGACCGAGGCCTGGGCGTTCGGCCCATCGGCGCCGGGCACCGAGCTGCGTGTTCGTCAGGGTGAATGGCTGCGAGTGCGCTTCATCAACCATTTGCCGGTGGCGACCACGATTCACTGGCATGGCATTCGCCTGCCGCTGGAAATGGACGGCGTACCGTACGTGTCGCAGCTGCCGGTGTTGCCGGGCGAATACTTCGATTACAAGTTCCGCGTGCCGGATGCCGGCAGCTACTGGTATCACCCGCACGTCAGCAGCAGCGAAGAACTGGGGCGCGGATTGGTCGGGCCGCTGATCATCGAAGAGCGCGAGCCAACCGGTTTCAAATACGAAAAGACCCTGAGCCTGAAGAATTGGCATATCGACGACGAAGGCAACTTCGTCGAGTTCAGTATCCCGCGAGAAGCCGCGCGCGGCGGCACGGCGGGGCGACTGTCGACGATCAATGGTGTGCCGTTGCCGGTGATTGATTTGCCTGCCGGGCAGATCACTCGGGTGCGCTTGCTCAACCTCGACAACACGCTGACATACCGCATCAACATTCCCGGCGTCGAAGCGCAGATCTATGCGCTGGACGGTAACCCGGTCGAACCGCGGCCGCTGGGCAAGGAATACTGGCTCGGCCCGGGCATGCGTATTTGTCTGGCAATCAAGGCGCCGGCGGCGGGCGAAGAATTGTCGCTGCGCAACGGCCCGGTGCGTCTGGGCACGCTGCGTTCAGTGGCCAATACCGACGCGCCGGGCGACTGGCCAAAAGCGTTGCCGGCCAACCCGGTGGCGGAGCCGGACCTGGCCAATGCCGAGAAACTCAACTTCAATTTCGAATGGGTCGGTTCGGTGTCGGTCAACGTAGACAATGGCCGGCCGCCGAGTCTGTGGCAGATCAACGGCAAAGCGTGGGACATCACCGACAAGACCTGCGCCGACCGGCCGATTGCCAGTCTGAAACTGGGGCAGAGCTACATCTTCGAATTGAAGAACATGACCCAGTATCAGCACCCGATCCACCTGCACGGTATGAGTTTCAAGGTGATCGCGTCGAACCGGCACAAGATCATTCCGTACTTCACCGACACCTATCTGCTGGGCAAGAACGAGCGCGCGCAAGTGGCGTTGGTGGCCGATAATCCGGGGGTGTGGATGTTCCACTGCCACGTGATCGATCACATGGAAACCGGCCTGATGGCCGCCATCGAGGTGAAGTGATGCGCCAGATTCGCCCTGCGGCGATCATCGACCGCAGCCGTGACCGCGATTTCATGCGCGAAGCCCTGACCCTCGCCGCACAAGGCGCAGCCCTCGGCGAAGTGCCGGTGGGCGCGGTGCTGGTGCAGGACGGCGAGATCATCGGGCGCGGTTTCAACTGCCCGATCAGCACCAGCGACCCGAGTGCCCACGCGGAAATGGTCGCCATCCGTGCGGCGGCGCAGGCGGTGGACAACTATCGTCTGCCGGGCAGCACGCTGTATGTGACGCTGGAACCGTGCAGCATGTGCGCCGGGTTGATCGTGCATTCGCGAGTGGCTCGAGTGGTGTATGGCGCGCTGGAGCCGAAGGCGGGGATTGTGCAGAGTCAGGGGCAGTTTTTTACCCAGGGCTTTTTGAATCACCGAGTGTTGTATGAGGGGGGGGTGTTGGCGGAGGAGTGTGGCGCGGTGCTCACCGAATTCTTCCGTGCCCGAAGAGCCAAAAGCCCCTCACCCTAACCCTCTCCCAGAGGGAGAGGGGACTGACCGGGTTGGATGGGCGAGGTCCGCCGACCTGAGTTATCGAGTTGAACTCAAGTTTAGAAAAGCCCAAAGATCGGCCTCCTCTCCCAGAGTGAGAGGGGACTGACTGGGTTGGAGGCGAGGTCCGCCGACCTGAGATACCGAGTCGAACTCAAGTTTTGAAAAGCTCAACGATCAGCTCCCTCTCCTTGGGGAGAGGGCTGGGGTGAGGGGTGGGCTCACCGCGGTGATTGGTCGGATTACTTCTTCGCGACAATCACCGCACGCATCGGCGCCGGCAACCCTTCGATGGTTTTGCTGTGATCTTCCGGATCAAGGAAATCACTCAACGACTGATACTTCATCCACTCGGTACCGCGCTGTTCTTCAACCGTTGTTGTGCTCACATCAACGCAACGAATGTCGGTAAACCCCGCACGACGCAACCACAATTCCAGCGCCGGCACCGACGGCAGGAACCACACGTTACGCATCTGCGCATAACGATCTTCCGGCACCAGCACCTGATGCTTGTCACCTTCGACCACCAGCGTTTCCAGCACCAGTTCGCCGCCCTTGACCAGGCAATCCTTTAGCGCCAGCAAATGCTCGATCGGCGAGCGACGGTGGTAGAACACGCCCATGGAAAACACCGTGTCGAAACCTTCAAGGTTCGGCGGCAGGTCTTCGAACGGAAAGGGCAGGTGCCAGGCATTCGGCTCTGACAGATAACGTTGCACCGCCTGGAACTGGCAGAAGAACAGCCAGTTCGGGTCAACACCGATCACACTGTTCGCGCCGGCACCGAGCATGCGCCACATGTAGTAGCCGTTGCCGCAACCGACATCGAGGATGCGTTTGCCCTTCAGGTCCAGATGCGGGGCGACACGCGACCACTTCCAGTCCGAGCGCCATTCGGTGTCGACGTGCACCCCAAACAGATCAAACGGGCCTTTGCGCCACGGCGACAGGCCCATCAACGCGGTGTGCATCTGAGCGCGGGTTGCCTCGTCGCAATCGGTGTCGAGTTTCAAACCGTTAAGCAGATCGACTTCGCTCGGCTGAATCTTCGGCAACGCGTCCAGCGCACTTTGCCAGCGCTCCAGGTCGCCGTGACCTTTCTCCATTTTCTTGTCGAGTTGCGCTTGCAGGGTGTTGGCCCATTCGGCCAGCGGTGTGCCGGCCAGACGGCGGGCGAGGGGGGACAGATCAATCATGGCAAGGCAATCAACGAGGCAAAGTTAAGACACTGGAACCACGGCACGACTTTCGAGAACCCGGCGGCCAACAGGCGTTCGCGGTGTTCTTCGAGGCTGTCGGGCTTCATGACGTTTTCGATGGCGCTGCGCTTCTGGGCGATTTCCAGTTCGCTGTAGCCGTTGGCGCGTTTGAAGGCGACGTGCAGATCGGTGAGCAGCGCGTGTTCTTCGGCATCGTTGAAGCGCAGCTTCTCCGAGAGAATCAGCGCGCCGCCCGGCAGCAGCGCTTGGCGAATGCGCGAGAGCAATGCCGTACGCTGATCCGGGGCGATGAATTGCAGGGTGAAGTTCAGCGCCACCACCGAAGCAGGCTGGAAATCGAGGGCGAGGATGTCGCCTTCGATCACTTCGACCGGCAGCAACTCCTGAAACATCGAGTCCTGACCGTTGAGGTATTCGCGGCAGCGTTCGACCATCGCTGCAGAGTTATCCACAGCGATCACCCGGCAACCGTCGGTGCGCACGTGACGGCGCAGCGCTTGAGTGACCGCGCCCAGCGATGAGCCGAGGTCGTAGAGCACGCTGTTCGGCTGGGCGAACTGCGCGGCGAGCACGCCGAGGTTTTCGACGATGGTCGGGTAACCCGGCACCGAGCGCTTGATCATGTCCGGGAACACCCGCACCACGTCTTCGTTGAAGGCGAAGTCAGGTACCTGAGCCAAGGGCTTGGCGAAAATGCGATCGGGTTCTTTGCTCACGGCGGTTCCGGCGGTGTCGGTGGAAAAGGCCGGCATTTTAGCCAAAGTGGCGCGCGGATGCTTGGGTTGTCTGATAAAGCGTTTTTTTTGCCGGTGATCGTTCCCACGCTCCGCGTGGGAATGCCGCCCCGGACGCTCCGCGTCCCTGCGCAAGTGACGCAGAGCGTCACAGGATGCATGCCCACGCGGAGCGTGGGAACGATCAGATCCGTTTAGTTTGGGAGAAAGCGGAGGCGGCAATGCCCCACTGGCCCAGCCAGTAGCTGAGGATGATGGCGTATGGCGCGGCGTGGAATGGCGATACGAAGCGATCAATCCCAATGACGCTGTCTGAGAACACAAACGCCAGTGCACCGCCGGCCGCCAGCAACGCCGAGCGCTTGGGTACGTCAGTGCCGAGACGTGCGAGGGCGCGCCAGAGCATCGCGCTGATCGCCGTGGCATAAACAATCACCGGCACCAGCAATGGCCCGAGACCGCTGGAAATCAGAATCCCCAGCAGCACCGCACCCACTCCCAGGGCAAGCACCAGCGGCAATATTGCCAGACGCTTGCAGTCACTCAGATAAGCCTTCAGATAAGCCAGATGCGCAACCAGAAACGCACCGAGGCCAAACACGAACAGATCGCCCGGCCACGCCAGCAATACATCACCCAGCAGCGAGAAAATCAGACCAAGACTGATCCAGCGCCGATAGTCGCTGGGCGGCGCATCGTGCAACCAGCCGAGTAACGCCAGCACTGGCAACGGTTTGACCAGCAGGCACAGCAGCGCCGCATGGGTGCTGACGCCGTAGAGAAACGTCACCGCGCCCATCAGCGCCAGAATCAGCCAGCCCACGATCAATTCACCGAAATGGCGCAGTCAAAGGTTTCCACCGGCAGCACTTCCGGTGCCCACGGCTGTTGCGAGGTCAGGCGCAGGCGCCCGGTGCCGGGGGCGAAGGCCTGGAAGCGCCAGGTCGACAAACCCGCTGCGCCGACCACTCCGGCATCTTCCGGATTGCTGTAGACCTCGGGGCTGAGTGCGCGCAATACCCCGCCAGCGGAATCCTGAATGGCCCAGCGGTAACCGGTAGTCGGGTTGCTTGGCAGCATGATGATGAGGTTTTGCCCGTTGGTCAGCCGTACGGGGCATTCGCTTTGTTTTTCCACGGTCACGTTGTGTTTTGGTTGTGTGGCGCAAGCGGCCAGCAACGAGAGGGCGAGGGTGAGAAACAGGCGAGTGGGGGACATAAGGTCAGCGGCTCCGGCGTTGGCGACGAACGGCGAGCATAACTGAAGATGAGACAAAGTGTGACAACGCCAAGCCCTCACCCTAACCCTCTCCCAGAGGGAGAGGGGACTGACCGAGGGATATTCCAGAAGTCCACCGACCTGAAATAGATCATTGAATCCATAATCGACTCGGTGTTTCAGGTCGATGTATAGCGCAAGACCACTCGGTCGGCTCCCTCTCCCTCTGGGAGAGGGCTGGGGTTAGGGGCTGTCTGTCAGAACAAGATCTTCGCCACATCGGCAAATTTCTTCGCGAAATGTACGGTAATCCCTTCCTTCAAATAATCCGGCAACTCCTCAAAATTACCCCGATTCGGCTCCGGCAATATCAGCTCGAAAATCTTCTGCCGTCGCGCTGCAATCACCTTCTCGCGCACGCCGCCAATCGGCAGCACATGCCCGGTCAGCGTCAGTTCGCCAGTCATCGCCACGCCTTTTTTTGGTGGCTGATTACGCGCAAGCGAGAGCAGGGCGCTGGCCATGGTCACGCCGGCGCTCGGGCCGTCCTTCGGTGTCGCGCCTTCCGGGACGTGCAGGTGGACGAAGGCTTCGTCGAAGAACTTCGCATCACCGCCAAATTGTTTCAGGTGCGAGCTGACGTAGCTGTAGGCGATCTCCGCCGATTCCTTCATCACATCACCGAGTTGCCCGGTGAGTTTGAAGCCACGGTTTAGCGTGTGAATCCGCGTCGCTTCGATCGGCAGAGTCGCGCCGCCCATGCTGGTCCAGGCCAGACCGGTGATGACGCCGGTGCCGGACAGCACTTGTTCGTTACGAAACACCGGATGGCCGAGTGACGCTTCGAGGTCTTTCGGCCCGAGTTTGATCACCGCTTTCGGCTCGTCGATCAGCTTCATCACCGCTTTGCGCACCAGTTTGCCCATTTGTTTCTCGAGCTGGCGCACCCCGGCTTCGCGGGCGTAACCGTCGATCAAGGCTTTGAGCGCGGTGTCGCTGATGCTCAGGCTGCCTTTGGACACGCCAGCCTTTTCCAGCAACTTCGGCCACAGGTGGCGCTTGGCGATGGCGACTTTTTCTTCGGTGATGTAGCCCGACAGGCGAATCACTTCCATCCGGTCCAGCAACGGGCCGGGGATCGAATCGAGGGTGTTGGCGGTGCAGACGAACAGGACTTTCGACAGGTCCATGCGCAGGTCGAGGTAGTGGTCGAGGAATTCGACGTTCTGCTCCGGGTCGAGGGTTTCCAGCAGCGCCGAGGCCGGGTCGCCCTGGTAGCTCTGACCCATCTTGTCGATCTCGTCGAGCATGATCACCGGGTTCATCACTTCGACGTCTTTCAACGCCTGCACCAGTTTGCCCGGCTGCGCGCCGATGTAGGTGCGGCGGTGGCCCTTGATCTCGGCTTCGTCACGCATGCCGCCGAGGCTGAAGCGGTAGAACGGCCGGCCGAGGGATTCGGCGATGGATTTGCCGACGCTGGTTTTACCCACACCCGGCGGGCCGACCAGCAGCACGATGGAACCGCTGATTTCGCCTTTATAGGCACCGACGGCGAGGAATTCGAGGATGCGATCCTTGATGTCGTCGAGGCCAGCGTGGTGTTTGTCGAGGATTTTGCGCGCGTGCTTGAGGTCGAGTTTGTCCTCGCCGTACACGCCCCACGGTACCGACGTCGCCCAGTCGAGGTAGTTGCGGGTCACCGCGTATTCCGGCGAACCGGTCTCGAGGATCGACAGCTTGTTCATTTCCTCTTCGAGGCGCTTCTGCACTTGCGCCGGCAGGACTTTGCCTTCCAGGCGTTGTTCGAACTGTTCGAGGTCGGCGCTACGGTCGTCCTTGGTCAGGCCAAGTTCCTGCTGGATGACCTTGAGTTGTTCCTTGAGGAAGAATTCGCGCTGATGCTCGCCGATCTTGCGGTTAACTTCCGCCGAGATCTCTTTTTGCAGACGCGCGACTTCGACTTCCTTGCGCAACATCGGCAGGACTTTTTCCATGCGCTTGAGCATCGGCACGCAGTCGAGCACTTCTTGCAGCTCGGGGCCGGTGGCCGAGGTCAGCGCGGCGGCGAAGTCGGTCAGCGGCGACGGGTCGTTGGGGCTGAAGCGGTTGAGGTAGTTTTTCAGTTCTTCGCTGTACAGCGGGTTGAGCGGCAGCAGTTCTTTGATCGCGTTGATCAGCGCCATGCCGTAGGCCTTGACCTCGTCGGTCGGCTCGGTGGGCTGGTGCGGGTATTCGACTTCGACCAGATACGGTGGGCGGTGGTGTTTGAGCCAGGTTTTGATGCGTACGCGGCTCAGGCCTTGGGCGACGAATTGCAGTTTGCCGTTTTCGCGGCTGGCGTGGTGGACTTTGACCAGGGTGCCGTACTGCGGCAGGGCGCCGGTGTCGAAGTGGCGCGGGTCTTCCTGTGGCGTGTCCATGAAGAACAGGGCCAAGGAGTGGTGTTCGGATTTGCTGACCAGTTCGAGGGTTTCGGCCCAGGGTTCTTCGTTGACGATGACCGGCAGGACTTGCGCCGGGAAGAACGGGCGGTTGTGGATCGGGATGATGTAGACCTTGTCCGGCAGGTTTTGGCCTGGCAGGGCGAGGCCTTTGCCGGAGGAGGTGTGTTCGATGTTTTCGGCTTCGGTGTAGTCGTCGGGGTTTTCCGGGAATTCTTGCTGGTCGCTCATGGGGCACCTGCGCAATGGAGTATGGGTCTTAGATGGGGCAGGGCTTGGGTGGTTTCAATGGGGGGGCGGTGTTTCTGCTTGTGTGTTCAGGGTTTTGACAGGGTTCACGCTTTGACTTGGCGGCCTTTGGGCCGACCATGTTGGGGGTGTTTGGTGTGTATATCCGTTGTTTAGGTAACGGCGGCTTAGGGTTTCGCCCTTACGGCGACTCACTTTTTTTCAAACGCCAAAAAAAGTAAGCAAAAAACGCTTGCTCCTACGTGCGGCCCGCTCGCTGGGGCTCGGGGTTCCTTCGCTGCGGGATCGATCCGGGCGCAGCGCCTACGGTTTGCTTCGCTGCACCTCCTCTCGCTGTGTTTGGCTGCGCCAAACGGTCGCTGCGCTCCCACGCCCGGATCAATCCCTCCACTCAGCCTTCCGACGTCGCCTTACAGATCAAAAGCTGCAGCCGAGCTAACGCTCATCCTGTTGAGTGGTGAGGAGCACAGCTTGGTCGGCTTTGGATTTGTGGTGGATTCGCCCCTCACCCCAGCCCTCTCCCGAGGGAGAGGGGGCCGATTTGTGGGCTTTTCAAAGTCCGAGTTCAACTCGGCATCGCACGTCGGCGTAGCTCTCCCAAACACCGCGATCAGTCCCCTCTCCCTCTGGGAGAGGGCTAGGGTGAGGGGCTTTTGATCTGATTCAGGATCTGAGTTCAACGCGCTATCGCACGTCTGCGTAGCTCTCCCAAACACCGCGATCAGTCCCCTCTCCCTCTGGGAGAGGGCTAGGGTGAGGGGCTTTTGATCTGATTCAGAGTCTGAGTTCGACTCGGTATTCATGTCGGCGTGCGTCCTCCGTCAGTTCCCTCCATGTAACGGAAAGGCAGACGCACGATTAACCCGATGACTGAAGTCCTGACCGGCTTGTTAGATAGGGTAAGTCAGCTCTTGGAGAAAAAAGTATCCGTTACCGGTGAGCTCACGCGTTTCATCACCGTGGACTGCCTTGGCGGAAATTTGCAAGTTGTCGAGGGAGTATAAGTACAGGCCGCTATTGAGTTGACTAACAGCAATGCCGGAGGAGGATGTCACTTCATAGTCATAAGGCTGAAGACCTCGTTCGGTCACGACATATTCAAAGTAGCCAGCGATTGAAGGATCCAGCAGCTTGCGAAGCGAGATGGTGAGTGATCGTCGGCTCGATGAACTGTGGTTATCTTCGAAAGAAAAATTGTAACCGCCAAGCTGGTTGAAAGACGTACTAAGGCTGGTCGTCAGGAAGCTGGTCAGCTTGACTGGCGTGTCGCCAATGGTGCCTTTGACATCGACGTTAAGAATACCGTTTACCCATACGGCTGGGGATGCGTTTGGATTGGTCATGGGGAGCTTCCTTTTATTGATTTGGTTGGAGAAGGAAGTCTGAGAGGAAAGTTAAAAACGGTGACCTGTCATATCTGACAGGGTTTTATACTTGTTCGCGATGACGTCTCTCGATACGGGTTATATAGGAGCCACGATGTTGATCAAAGATCGGAGGCTTCGGCACTGCGGCTATAGCAGCTTCGCTGCATTATCTCTATTTGATCTAGATACCTGTCAGGTCTGACAGTTACGTATTTATCGATTTTCCGAAACGATCGTCCTTCAACTTCGAAATTCAATGGAACTGAGTATGACGATCGAGAAAGTTGTAACTTCCAGTACGACGGGCACGTTTACTGCCAGGATTCAGGGGCGCCCTGACTTCGCTCCGACCAGGGTTAATGTCTATTTCGATGGCGAGTATTATCACTGTTCGGGGTCAGAGGCGGGCGTGGATCCCGACGTTTTCAGAACTCTGTATTTTAATGTGAGGCGCAATCCATCAACCGAGCCAGCGACGTTCCATGAGATGTTGTATATCGCCCAATCAGGCCGTGACCTGGAAAAAGCTACAGCCAAGGACGGTACGTTTACTATCGATTTTGATACGGCAGCTCAGCACTACAAGATGTCTTTCCATGTAGTGGTTAATGATCCGTACGCCGGCAGCATAGATATTCTCGGGTGCTTTGATTTGCGTAACGAATGATGTAAATGCCTCTTCCGCTCTTTGGCGAGGAGGTCGTGCGCGTGTCGGGTTGTGCAACCTATGAACGAACCCACACGCGCACAGCGCATCATCCATCAGTTTTGCGTTGTTATCTCGACATTATCCAGCACGCGATTCACGGCCAGTTCGGCGAGCATGATGATCTGCTGAATGGCCAGAATCGTGCGCCGTTGCGGCAGGTCGATATAAGCGGCGATGTCGCTGGTCATGAGGCTGGCTTGGGCCAGGGATTCGCAGGCGTGGACCAGCAGGCTTTCGCTGTCCTGTTCGGGGGCGACCTGGAACATGGTGCTGGGTTTGTGGAAGCGCAGGGTTAACGCGTTGGGTTTGAGGTAGTGGTCGAGGGCGCGTTCGGCGGCTTCGTGGAATCGCTTCGAGCCGGGGAATTCGTAGGGGGTGGTGTCTTCGTTTTCGGGCGGATTGGGTGTCGGTTTTTTCATGGTGAAGCTCCGAATGATAAGTGGGGCTGTCACTCTCAATCACCGCGACGCGACAGAGGGTGGCAGCTGTACGCGGGGTCGCGGACCGAGCCATTCGGCAATCTCGGCATACCCGAAGGTATCCCGCGCACAGCCACCATCAAACCAAACAACAAGCACCTGAGCGCTTCAGTTTGGGCCGGCGATTATGCATCAAATCGAATGAACTGCTCGGGCCGCGACGCCCGTTCGCTGAATTTGCAGCGACCCCCAGAGCCTATCCAGCCGATTTCCGAGGCACAACCGACGCGACTTGTCGGAAAACTCCGCGCCACTTTCAACATCTGTAGGACGAGCACATTTCCCACAGATAAACACTTTTCAACCTGTAGGAGCTGCCGAAGGCTGCGATCTTTTGATCTGGCTTTTAAAAACAAAGTCAAAAGATCGCAGCCTTCGGCAGCTCCTACATGGGTGTTTGGCGTGCACAAAAAAGGCGATGTCCCTTGCGGGACATCGCCTTCATTTTTACCGCCGCTAAAACTTATTCCGGCAGTTTGTACGCAATCACATAGTCACCCATCTTGGTGCCCAGCGAGCCGTGACCGCCGACAACCAGCAGCACGTATTGCTTGCCGTCCTTGCCGGTGTAAGTCATAGGGGTCGCTTGACCACCCGCCGGCAGACGCGATTTCCACAGCTCTTTACCGCTGTTCACGTCGTACGCGCGCAGGTACTGGTCGAGGGTGCCGCTGAGGAAGCCGACGCCGCCAGCCGTGACCATCGAGCCGCCCATGCTCGGCACGCCCAAGGTGAAGCCGATAGGGATTGGCGAGCTGTCGCGGCTGGTGCCGTTTTTGCGTTTCCACACGACTTTGCTGGTGGTCAGGTCGATACCGGCGACGTAGCCCCAGGCCGGAGCCTGGCACGGTACGCCGAATGGCGACATGAACGGGTGCATGATCACCGCGTAGGGCGCGCCGGTGTTCGGTTGCACGCCAGCGGTTTCGCTTTCGCGTTTGCTGCCGGCGGCGACTTGCTCGCGTGGCACCATTTTCGAAACGAAGGCCATGTAGTTCGGGCTGGTGAACAGCATTTGGCGAACCGGATCGACCGAAACGCCGCCCCAGTTGAACACGCCAACGTTACCCGGATAGATCAGGCTGCCCTGTTCCGACGGCGGGGTGTACTGGCCTTCATAGCGCAGTTCCTTGAACTGGATGCGGCACAGCATCTGGTCGAACGGGCTCGCGCCCCACATGGCTTTTTCGGTCAGTTCCGGGGCCAGCAGGTTGAGGTCCGAACGGGCCTGGGTCGGGGCGGTGTGGTCGCCTTTCACGGCGCCTTGCGGGACCGGGATTTCCTTGATCGGGATGATCGGCGTGCCGTCACGACGGTCTAGGACGTACAGGCTGCCCTGTTTGGTCGGAGCGATCAGCGCCGGTTTCACGCCGTCGGCGGTTTTCATGTCGAGCAGGGTTGGCTGGCTGCCAACGTCCATGTCCCACAGGTCGTGGTGGGTGAACTGGTAGTTCCAGCGCACTTTACCGGTGGCCAGGTCGAGGGCTACGACGCCGGCGCTGAATTTCTCGGCGCCCGGGGTGCGGTCAGCGCCCCACTGGTCTGGGGTCTGGTTGCCCAGTGGCAGGTAAACCATGCCGAGTTTTTCGTCGACACTGGCCAGCGACCACATGTTCGCCGAGTTGCGGCTGTAGGTTTCGCCCGGTGCCAAAGGCTCGGTGGCGTCTGGCTTGTCGCTGTCCCAGTTCCATACGAGGTGACCGTCGCGCACGTCGAAGGCGCGGATCACGCCCGATGGCTCGTTGGTCGATTCGTTGTCGGTCACGTGACCGCCCATGATCACCAGATCACGGGTAATCGCCGCTGGCGAGGTGGAGTAGTAACCACCAGCGGTGAACGGGCCGATACCTTGGGTCAGGTCAACCACGCCTTTGTTGCCGAAGCCTTCGCAGATCTTGCCGGTGTCGGCGTTCAGTGCGATCAGACGGGCATCAGCGGTTGGCAGGTACAGACGACGCGGGCAAGCCTGCGCAACGGCTTTGCCAGCCTCGGAAATCACCGCCGAGGCAGCGTTTTCAGACTTGGCATAAGCGGCTTCGTCGTAGTACGACACGCCACGGCAAGTCATGTGCGCGAAGCCTTTGAAGCCGACCGGGCTCTTGATCTGTGGGTCGAAGCGCCACAGTTCTTTGCCGGTGTCCGGGTCCAGGGCCAACACTTTGCTGTGCGCGGTGCAGGCGTAGATCATGCCGTTGGCTTTCAGCGGGGTGTTTTCGTTGGTCAGCTCGACCGGGTCATCAGCGGTCGGCAGGTCGCCGGTCTGGATACGCCAGGCTTCTTGCAGTTTGCCGACGTTGGCCGGGGTGATCTGCTTCAGCGGCGAGTAACGGTCACCGAACTCGGTGCGGCCATAGGCCTGCCAGTCGCCATCGGGCATGGCTGGAGCGGTGCTGGTGGTGTCCGCGGTGTCGCGGCCCAGCTCGCCGAAGGTTTCGCCCGGGTGGGTGAACAGGCTGGCCAGAGCGGTGACGCCGGCCAGAACCACGGCGACGGTCAGACCGCCAGTGCCCATCGGCGCCGGGCCGTCAAGCAGCAGCGGACGACGGAACCACGGCAGCAACATCACGAAGCCGAGGACAAACCACAGGGCCAGACGTGGCACCAGTTGCCACCAGTCCAGACCGACTTCCCACAGCGCCCAAACGGTGCTGGCAAACAAGACGATGGCGTACAGGCCCAGCGCCGCGCGACGGCGCATCAGCATCAGAATGCCGGACAGCGCAATGCCGATACCGGCCAGCAGGTAGTACAGCGAGCCGCCGAGCATGCTCAGCTTGACCCCACCGGCCAACATGGCCAGGCCCATCAGTAGAAGCAGAATGCCGAGCAGGCTCGGTAGCAAACGGCCCCGACTCGAAGCACTTTCGGTGCTCATAGTGTGATTCTCCGTGACGTTTATGTAGTCCCGCGCTGTAGTCACTTTAGATGACGATTTGGCACAGGCATGGTTCAGATAAAACTTGTGTAGCTTGCTAAATTCATTTGTAGGCCTTCGCCTGCTCGCGATGGCGGTGTGTCAGTCTCTGGAGATGTCGCCTGAAACACCGCTATCGCGAGCAGGCTCACTCCTACATTTGATCCGTGGTGTGCTTTAGAACGACGACTGGATCTTGATCCCGCCGATCAGGGCGTCGTCGACGTTGTTCACGCCACCGGGGTGGCGGATGTATTGCAGGTTCGGGCGCACGGTCAGCCAGTTGGTGACGTGCACGCCGTAATAGAGTTCGGCGCTGTATTCGGTGTCTTGCGGCGGCAGGAACGACGGATCGTCGTAGTCGTACACGGCGTTGGCACGGTTGCTCGCTTCGGCGTTTTTGCGGAAGGCCGGGTTGACGTGCACGCGGGCGAGGGCGAAACCGATGTCATCCTTGGCGCGGGCATCGAATGGGCCTTTATAGGTGATGCCGGCCTGCACGTAGTTGTCGATCGCGTTGGTTTTCTTGTCGTGCATCGTGCCATTGGCGAACACGCTCAAGCCGCGACTGTTGTCGCTGGCCACGCTGGTGATCTGCTGCTGGATGCCCAGCCAAACGCCGTGTTTGCTCGACGCGCTGCGATAGGCTTCGCCGCTGAGGGCGGCCGGTTGGCCGTGGCTGTCTTTATAGACGTCGCTGGCCTTGGCGTTGCTGTAGTAGTAACCGGCGCGGTATTCGCCCGGCAGGCCGTTGAGCTTCGGCGTCCACACCAGTTCGATCGGCAGGATCGCGCCCTGGGTGCCGCTGCCGCTGAGTTTGAAACCGTTGCCGCGATCGAGGTTCGACGGGTTCTGCTCGTAGGCGCCGACCTGGGCGTAGAGTTCCGGGGTCAGGTGATATTTGACGCGCAGCGCCCATTGGCTGACCGGCCAGTTGTACCAGATGCCGCCGACCCAGTTGCCGACCTGCGAGCCGCAGAACGCGAGGTTCTGGAAGTCGCAGGGGAAGCTGTTGAAGTCTTCGCCTTCGCCGAAACGGCCGACCTTGATGTCGAGTTTCTGATCGAAGAATTTCTGCTGGTACCACATCTGCGTCAGGCGCGTGGTCTGGCCACGGCCCCAGACTTCCTGGGCCGAGGTGAAGCCGCCAACGCGCGGATCGTTGATGCGGTCGTTGCTGATGTTGTTGCCGCTGCGCTTGGTGATGGTCAGTTGAAACTCGGCGTCGTCCCAGCCGAGGATCTTTTGCAGGTCGAGGTGTGTGCCCAGACCGAACTGATCGCTGTAACGCGCGGTGCGATCGTGATCGTAGCCACCGTGCAGGTTGCTGCCCATCTCGCCGGTGTAATCGAGCTTGAAGTCGTAGCCTTTTTCCGAGAGTTCGGTACGCGTGCCGTTCCAGTCACCGAGCATGTACGGTGATTCACTGTCGAACGCGGGCGCCGCTTGAACGCAAGTGGCGAGGCCGAGGGCGGTGCAGCCGCCAAGGGTGCGCAGGATTGAGATAGCGCTGTCTCGGGAGAAGGAAAAATCGGGCATGGCTCAGTCTTTTTTTGGTGTTTTCGGGGTGCAATTCGAGCGCTTCAATATGTCGCAGGCAGTGAAGCGATTCAGCGGAAGGGCGGCAGGATAATGATCTGTTACAAAAAGACAAAGGCCTTTTGTGAACATGCAGCGTTTCGGATTCGGTAACAGTGCGGCAAACGGGCGCATTGTGGCCCGTGTTGTGGCCTGCGATCTTCTCAGGTTGGCCTACATTTGAAGGTAGGCCTTCCACCCGATCACCCCCTCGGCTAAGGTGCGCGGCTTCTGCATTTTCACTTCGCCCAAAGGCCTGGCATGAACGAACAAACCCCCGATCCGCTGCACGGTGTGACCCTTGAACAGATTCTCAATGCGCTGGTGAGCCATTACGAATGGTCGGGGCTGGCCGAGCGCATCGATATTCGCTGCTTCAAGAGTGATCCGAGCATCAAGTCGAGCCTGACGTTTCTGCGCAAAACCCCATGGGCACGGGAGAAGGTCGAGCGTCTGTACGTGAAGTTGATGCGCACCAAGCGACCGCTTTGAGATGGACGCCGGTTGTTGGCGTCGTCGCCTGATCACCTGCGCAGCCGTGTTGGGCTGGGCGGGGCTGGGCATTCAGCTTTATCTGATTTTTTTCGCGCGCTTGAGTGTCGGTGCCAGCCTGTTGGGCGGGTTGGTGAGCTTTTTCAGCTACTTCACGATTCTGACCAATACGCTGGTGGCGACGGTGTTGACCTGCGCGGTGACCGAGCGTGAGTCTGCTGTGCGCCGCTGGTTTTTGCAGCCGTGGGTGAGTAGCGGGATTGCCGTGAGCATTGCTGTGGTCGGGCTTGCCTATAGCATTTTGCTGCGGCATTTGTGGCACCCGGAAGGCTGGCAATTTATCGCTGACGAGTTGCTGCACGACGTGATGCCGTTGCTGTTTCTGGGCTATTGGTGGTTGTGCGTAGCGAAAGGCACTTTGCGCCTGTGGCATCTGCCGGTGTGGCTGATTTATCCGCTGGTGTATTTCATTTACGCGTTGCTGCGCGGTCATTTGCTCGGCGCGTATGCGTATCCGTTCATTGACGTGGCGGTGTTGGGTTATCCACAGGTGCTGGTCAATGCCGGGGGGATTTTGGTGGGATTTGTGGTGATTGGGTTGTTGGTCATTGCCTTGGACCGATTACGGCGATGAAAATC
This sequence comes from Pseudomonas sp. Irchel s3f10, assembly GCF_900187515.1. Taxonomy (NCBI): domain Bacteria; kingdom Pseudomonadati; phylum Pseudomonadota; class Gammaproteobacteria; order Pseudomonadales; family Pseudomonadaceae; genus Pseudomonas; species Pseudomonas sp. Irchel s3f10. Next base: position 69,961 of record NZ_FYDZ01000016.1, on the reverse strand, counting down.
AAAAGATCGCAGCCTTCGGCAGCTCCTACAGGTGTACGCATTCCAATGTAGGAGCTGCCGAAGGCTGCGATCTTTTGATCTGGGGATTTACTCCTCTTCGGAGGTGCCTTCGGTGCGCCAGTAGCCGACGGCTTTGATGAGCTGTTCATCCAGCCCGTGCTCATCGATCAGCACCCGGCGAATCTGCCGCGAGACTTTCGTTTCGGTTGCGACCCAGGCATACAGATTGCCTTTGGGCACCTGCAACTGCTTCACCGTCGCCAGCAGGTTGTCCTTGCTGCCTTCGCGCAGCACCCAGATCACATTGACCTGCGCCGGGCTTTCCAGCACTTGCTGCTCGGCGCCGTTTTCCACTTCGATCACCACCAGCGCCTTGCGATTGGCCGCCAGGCCTTCGAGGCGGCGGGCGATGGCGGGCAGGGCGGTTTCGTCGCCGATCAGCAGGTAGCTGTCGAAAATATCCGGGACGATCATCGAGCCGCGCGGGCCGCCGATGTGCAGGAATTGCCCTGGCTTGGCTTGCTCAGCCCAAGTCGACGCAGGGCCGTCACCGTGCAGAACAAAATCGATGTCCAGTTCCAGCGCATCGAGGTCATAACGACGCGGGGTGTAGTCGCGCATTTCCGGCTTCGGTCCGTCGTCCTTGCCGGCGCCGAGCACCATCGTCTCCAGCGCCGCCGCCTGTTCGGCGTTCTGCGGGAACAACAGTTTGACGTGATCGTCAGTGCCCAGGCTGATAAACCCGGCCAGCTCCGGCCCGCCGAGGGTGATGCGGCGCATGCGCGGCGTCAGGTCGACCACGCGCAGGACTTCCAGCTTGCGGCGTTTGATTTCGTGCATCACGCGGTGAATGGTTTGGGTATCGACTGCAGTCATTGGCTTTTCTCCGAAACAGGTTGAACGGCAGGGCCGTCGACGATGGCTTTGGCGGTGTCGTTGAGCAGGTCACGCACGCGCAGGATTTCTGCCGGGCTCCAGCGGCCGTGGTGCATTTGCAGGGCATGGCGCAGGTTGTGTACCGCCTCGTGGATTTCCGGCGGACGATCATGGCCGCGCAGCGAGCGTTTGCTCACATCGATACGCATGCGCACGCCGTCCAGCGCCACGGCTTGTTCGCTCAGGGACAGGCGCCCGGCATCGGTCACGCTGTAGCGTTTCTTGCCGCCCTCGGCATCGCCGCTGATCATTTCGCTCTCTTCAAGAAAGGTCAGGGTCGGATAGATCACGCCGGGGCTGGGGCTGTACGCGCCGTCGAACATGCCTTCGATCTGGCGGATCAGGTCGTAGCCGTGGCACGGCTGTTCGGCGACCAGCGCCAGCAACAATAACTTCAGATCCCCAGGGGCAAATACCCGGGGGCCACGACCGCCGCGCTCGCGTCCGGGGCGTTTCTCAAAGCCGTCACGGCCATCGCCGTGCTCACGGTGGGGGGAATGATGGTCTCTCATTTCGATCTTCTCTCGTCGTGTTTAGATACAACTTAAGATATATCTTAACGAGGGTGCAAGGCGTTTTTTCTCCGATCCTCGATCAGCAGACGAGCGGCGCTGTCTTGCGCGAATGCAACAGGTCTTTTTCGGCGAATGTCTGGCGAAGAATAACTTTGAAGTTAAAGTCATCACTCTATTTATTCGAGCAAGTATTCTAAAGTTTCAACTGATCCCTTGCCGTACAAGGGTGCAAGTGCTGTATGGTTTTTTAACTTTATCTGTATGTAGGGCGGAACTTACAGTCACTGTTTTAAATATCGATTTTTTGTTCTTTTTTCTTGCGGGTCATAGGGTTGTTGAACTACGCGCTTATAGGAAGTTACTTGCTTACTTTCCAGAGGCAACAGTCGATGATGCCCCGGCATTGAAAGTACAAGTTGATTTGGCTCAACTCCCCTGACCGCTTCTTGAACTTTCAATGCACTCCTTCTCAATAAAGAAAACAAGGTACTGAACGATGTTCAAGAAAATCGCAATCGCTGCTCCTTTGGCACTTCTGGCGCTGGGCTCTTCGGGAGCGTTCGCCGCGGGTGAAGCCGCTCACTCGATCAGCATCGTCGCTCACGTGCCGACCAACGGCTTCTACGTGGTGCCGACCGATCCCGATCTGGTCAACAAGGATCAGGACATGAGCTACCAGCCGGGCACCGGCAGGATGGGCGAAGTCAACGGTTTCTTCGATGTGCGCAACAACAACGGTTCGGTCCATGCCAGCGTGGACAGTGCGCCAAAACTGATCTCGGGTGCCAACAGCATTGATCTCCAGGTCGCGATCAACAACAAAGCCCTCACCACCACCCCTCAGGAAGTCGTAGGCGAGTCTGAGTCCGACGTTAACTTCCGCGCGCCACTGAAGATCAGCGCCATCGGTTCCAACTTTCAGCCGGGTGATTACACCGGTGTTGTAGCGCTGACCTTCGACGCCGTTCCACCGGTCGGTACGCCTTGATCGATTGATCCGGCAACAAACGCTGACGTTCTGTCAGCGTTCACCGCGGGGGCAGCACAGTCTGTCCCGGCGGACTTCCACCGTTCTAATCAGAGTGAGAGTTCATGTTCCCGATGACACCCATCGCGGCTGCGCTTGCGCTGTTGTTTTGTGCCAGCGCTGCCGTGGCTTCCAACTCTGCCGGTACTACGCCGCGCAGTCTGTTGGCCCAGGCCAAAGGCCTGCCGGCAGATTTCGAGGAGCACTTCTTTGATGTGCCTCTGGCGGTTCGGGTCGAACTCGATCATCAGCCCCTGGGCGAGGCCATGGTGGTGTTGTCCCGCGATGATCGCATCACCCTGCTCGAATTCACCGACACCAGCGAAAACCGCTACGGCCCCGCTGATCGCGAGAAATGGGCGGCTTATCTCAAGCCCGGCGTGCCACTGGGCAGCTGCACCGGTTCCTGTCCGGATCAGGTGCTGGCCGTGCATTACAACCTGGAAAGTTCTCTGGTTTCGATTCTCACCGCAAACGCTGAGCGCGACCTTGAAGCCAAGCGCTATTACGAGCAGCCCGAAGGTGGCAGCCATGGCTTGATGGTGCGCAATCAACTGAACCTCAACGGCGGCCAGGATCAGGATCTGGGCGGACGCTTTGGCCTTGAGGCCAGCGGCAGCCTGGGTAACTGGAGCCAGACGCTGAACCTGCAACTGGCACGTCTTGGCGGGCCGGACGACAAGCTTTATCACGCTGTACACGAACTGCACACCCAGCGCGAACTGCAGGGCAGTTTTTTTCGCCTGGGCTATTTCACTCCCAATTCCGAGGGGCTGACCCGCCAGCCGCGCACGTTCGGCACCAGCCCGGATACGGCGGTCGGGGTCATGTACGGCAGCTCCGACAGCCTGGCGATCAACAGCCCGATGCCCAGCGTTTATCCGATTTATGTCACTGCCAACCGTCAGGGTTCGGTGGAGATCTGGCGTGACGGTCTGTTGATCAACACCCAGTCGGTGCCTGCCGGTCTGCAGACCCTCGACACTCGGCCTTTGCCCGGCGGTATTTATGAAGTGGAGGTGCGCCTGATCGAAGACGGCCAGATCACCTCGACCACCCAGGAGTTGGTGTACAAGCCCAGTAACTGGCGCAACCTCGACGAGCGCTGGCGCTACAACGTGTTTGCCGGCGAGGAAAGCAAACTGCTGAGCAACTGGGACACGCAGTCCAGTGGTAGCCCCACCGCCGGAGCGGCGCTCAATTACTTGTTGCACCCGCGGGTGATTCTCGGGTTGTCGGCGCGCCAGATTCGCGAAAAGCTGCAATACGGTACGTCCATCGACTGGACGCTGGCCAATCACATGAGTCTCTACGCCAACGTCTACAAGACCGAGGATTACGGCACCGGTCTGGATCTGCAAAGCCTCTACAACTACGGATCCGGCAGTGTGGTGATCAGCCACAACCGCAGCTGGCTCGATACCACCAACACCTATGACACCTTGCCCGACGGCACCCGGGTTCGCCCGCGCAACGTGTTCATCGGCCAGACCAGCAACTCGTCGCTGGCGCTCAACCATCGCATCAACAGCAAGAACACCCTCAACGCCCGGGTGTCGCACAGCGAAGGCAATGTCGAAGGCCTGGGCATGGATCTGGGGTGGACCCAACGCACCCAACTGTTTGGCAGCGATGCCAGTTGGCGCTTGTCACTGTTTGATCGGCCGGGCAGCTACAGCAGTGGCGATGCGCGCAACCGCGGGGTCGACCTGAGCGTCAATATGGCGCTTGGCGCCCCCGGCCAGCAGATTACCGGCAGCATCGGTTCGCGCACCGCTCGCGACGGCAGCCGCGACAACAACGGATCGATCGGCTGGCGCAAGGACTTCAAGGATCATGTGCTGCAAAACGTCTCGGTCACGGCGTTGACCGATACCTACGGTATCGGCATGTCCAGCCTGGCGAATTTCCGCACCGATTCGGTCAATGGTGATGGCTTTATCCAGCGCTCGTCCTACAACGGCAATTTCACCGGTGGCCTGAACCTCGACAGCACGCTGGTGGTCGGCGGTCAGCAGATGTTGATGACCAGTCAGTACGAAATGCGCGGCGCCGGAATGATCGTCGATGTGGAGTCGGACATCGACGATATCGCCTTGCGTGCCGACGATTACAGCGGCGGCAGCGCGGCGTTGAAACCGGGGCGCAATTTCATCCCGATCACCGCGTATCAGAACAGCTCGGTGAGCTTCGATTTCGAAGGCAATCACGTACCGGCGGCGACGATCGAGCCGGCGCGCACTCGCTATCACCTGAACAAAGGCGGGGTCGAGTATCGCAAGATCCGTGTGATGAAAACCCTGACAGTGCTCGGTCGACTGATCGATGAAGCAGGGCAGCCGCTCAAGGGCCATCACGTGATCAACCACGCCAGCCGTGGCGTGACCGAGGTCGACGGGTTCTTTTCAATGGAAATGAACGCCGGTTCGCCGACCCTCGAAATCCGTCGCGATAATCGGTTGCTGTGTCAGTTCCGCCTTGATGCCAACCAGTACCGCAGTGAAAACAATGTACTGATGATCGGCGATCTGCGCTGTACGCCGGACACCGTGGCTGACGTCAATGCCACCGCACAGAAGGCGGGTTGAATCGATGAACAAGTCCACGTATGGCCTGGGCCTCTGGCTGGCATTGGCGATGCCGGCCGCCGAGGCGGCGAGCCAGGAGATCCGCGCGTTGTTTCAGCCTGATCCGTCGCAGCCGAGCAAAAACGTGTTCATCAACCAAACGCCGAACAGCGGGTATTGCGAGGCTGCCCCGAGCGAGTGCGCCGATAACCGCATGTTCAGTATTCAATTTCCGATTCGTTTCGAGTCCACCCGCACTCTCCAGCCCGGTGACGCTGTGACGGTCAAGGCACCGGCCAATTGGCGGCAACTGACGGTGACCAATGCCGAGACGCAGGAAACCGAAACCGTCGAAATCCGCATCATCGGCATCGGTTCGACATTTGTGTTGAGCGACACCGCGGCCAATCTGGTGGGCGTGAGCGACCCGCTTGAAGGCCATCAGAAACTCTGGACCGGCAGCAGCTGGGTCTATGCTCCTGCCCCCTGTATCTATAGCGGTGTCGGTTTCTTTACGCCCAATTACTACCGGTTTTTCTGGAAAACGCCGGTGGAAACGGCCTGCACCAAGATTGCCGCGTTCACCATTCCATCGATGTACTTCAACAATCTGGATTTCGCCTACGAGTTGCGCACGCCCAATCCGTTAGGCATGTCATCGGGTCTTTACACCGGTTCGCTGGCGTATTCCATCGGCAACGGCGGCGATTTCGATCTGGGGCCGTTGATGGCGCCGGACGATGGCAGCCTGAATCTGGATTTCGTGCTCGACGTGCAGCACACCCTCAAGGTCGATCTGCCGCCGGGCGGCAACAAAGTGCTGCTCGAACCCGAGGGCGGCTGGATGCGCTGGGTCGACAATGGCCGCCCGCCGACACGCATCTTTCGCGATCAACTGTTCTACATCTCCGCCTCGTCGCGCTTCAAGGTCATGATCCTGTGCGACTCCACGGGCGGTACGCGCTGCAAATTGCGCAGCCCCAGAGGCAATGTCACCGAGGTGGAAACCTATCTCACGCTGCCCGCCGGCATCGACGGGCCCATGGGGCGCACGGTGAACCAGCTCAGGCTGCTTTACAACACGTGGGTCGGTCCTTTTCAACCGGGTTTTTATGTGGACCGCAAGGCCGGTTCATTGCGTTTCGAGATGCCCAGGGATGCCATCGATTTTCTAATGCGGCCGGGTTTCACCGACACGCTCAGCGGCAATATCACCGTTATCTGGGACTCGGACGCGTGAACGTGCCGGCCGGGGCCTTTTTCCTTTTTTCATGGAGTTGAAGACGATGAACCGTGGTTTTTTGCTGGGCGTGCTCAGCGTGTTTTGCCTGACGGCGCAGGCCGGGCCGCAGATCAATGTCGGTACGGTGTACGACTATCTGGATGCCGATAAAAGTACCTACCTGAAACGGGTGTTCAACAGCGGTGACGCCACTGCGTTCGTCAAGGTCAACGTGCTGGAAATTGTCTACGGTGCCGACGGCACACCGACGGAAATCCCGGTTCAGAACGCTGCCGACGGCGCTTCGCGCAACGGCTTGATGGCCAGTCCGGCGCGGCTGATCGTGCCGGCTCAGGGAATGCAGGGCACCCGCTTGCTGTACATGGGCGAACGTGATCGCGAGCGTTACTTCCGTGTGCGGTTCGTGCCGGTGGTGCCGGAAAAAGAAGATGAATTCGCAGTCAGCCAGGAAGAGCGTGAAGACTACAAAAAGGCACTGACGGCCGGGGTCAACGTGATGACCGGTTTTGGCACGGTGTTCTTTGTCCGCCCCAAGGAAGCACGCTTCGCCACGGCGATCAATGAAACCGCCAGTCGCTACGAACTGCGCAATGACGGCAATACCGTGGTGATCGTCGACGAGTTCAAAAGCTGCTCGCTGAGTAACGAAACCGACTGCGGCGCGACCACCAAACACCATGTGCTGGCGGGAAAAACCTTCGCTTTCGATAAGGAGAAGGGCCGTGCGTACCGCTTCTTTCTGATCGAGGGCAGCGAGAAGAAGAACCTGACGGTCAGCAGCCGCTAGGTCTGCTTTTCATTGAACGCTACGGGTAACCAACATGATCAAGCAATGCACCGTCGTCGCGCTGATTGCCGCGGCGGCTTTGACCAGCGACGCGGCCTGGGCGGCTCGGGAAGAACACACCTTCGAAGTGACACTGAACGTCCCCAGTCGAGCGTTCTACATCATTCCGGCGGAGCCGGACTGGATTCACCGGCCGCAGCAGCTGCACTGGAACCACCCGACCTCAAGCCTGAGCAGTGTGCGCAAATACTTTGACGTGCGCCACGACACCGGTGCGATTGAGGCGCGCCTGGAGTCCGCGCCCTACCTTTCCAACGGTCGGCCGGCGGACGATATCAGACTGCGCGTGACCTTCAACGAGGTGGAGTTGAGCGCCGAGATGGCGCCGCGCCAGGTGGTGTCACAGGCCGAGGCCGCCGCGGGCAGTCGGGTGTTGTTGCAAATCGACCCGATCAGACCGGAGGGCGGTTACCGCGCCGGTGATTACGCCGGCAACGTGCTGCTGCTGTTCAGTGCCCGAGCGCCGGGCGAGTGAACCGGCGCGTGTAGCGCTGGTATCGGTATATTTTTGGAGAACGCCCTTGAGTTTTTTTAGCGCCCCGGGCATCCGGCCATGGATTGGTTTGCTGACGTTGTTCAGCGTCGCGGCAGCGGCCGAAGTGCACAACATTGACGCGACCTTCGAGCCTGACTTTGCCAATCCGCAAAAGAATCAGTTCAAGAATCAGACGCCGTCCGAGGGGTTTTGCCGGCAAGCGCCCTGGGCTTGTGAACCTTTCGGACTGTTCAGCCTGATTGCACGAATTCCCTTTGAGGCCAGCGCGCCCATTCAGGCCAATCACAGTGATCCTCGCCAAGGCGGAATGGCCAAAGTCCCCTCCAATTGGCAGAACATCACCGTCACTCACTCTTCCGGTGATACGCAGGTCGTGCAGTTGAGAATTGCCGGTGTCGGTCATGAAACGCAATTGCCGGACCGGGTGGTCGAGTTGACCGGCGGTGGCGGGTGGGACGACCTGTGGGAGGGCGGTGGGTGGATGCACGCCCCGGCGCCGTGCCAGGGTGTCGGCACTTTTTCCGCCGGAGAAGTGGGTTACAACAGTTTCTGGAAAGTGCCAACGGGCGCGGGGGCCTGTAGCAAGCAGGCAAAGTTCGATATTCCGCTGTCCATGCGCTACCTGTATTTCGTCTACGCCTACGAACTGCGCACACCGGATCCGCTGAAGATGGATGCAGGCGACTACACCGGTTCCATCACCTACACCGTCGGCCCGAACATGGATTTCGATATGGGCGATGTGATGATTCCGTCCGACTCGATGCTGACCCTCAATTTCAATCTGAAGGTCACGCACACCATGAAGGTCGATATTCCTCCCGGCGGCAACCGCGTGGTGCTGGAGCCGCTCGGGGGCTGGCAATCCTGGCTGAACCAGGGGCGCAAGCCGACCCGGCTGTTGCGCGATCAGACGTTCAATATCTCGGCGTCGAGCCGTTTCAGGATGAACATCGAATGCGAGTACGTCATGGGCAACAACTGCGCGCTATGGGAATCGACTGCCGGCCATGGTGTCCCGCTGGAAGTCAGCGTCACGTTGCCCAACGGCCTGACTGACAGCGCCGGGCAGCCGGTCAAGCGCCGTCGGTTATGGCGCGATGGCAGTGGTACCGAGTTGTTTCAGCCGGGTTTCTATCTCGATCGCAAGGTTGGCACGCTGCATTTCGAGGTGGCCCGTGATGCGGTGGATGAAATGCTCAAGGACGGGTATGCCCGCAGCTATTCGGGCAATGTCACGGTGATCTGGGATTCGGAAGTGAGTTAGGCGAATTGGCGATTGTGCCGTGTTGACAGGGAAGCTTCGGATGTTCCGAGGTCATTATGGAGAACGACCATGGGTAATGTGTTCAGAAGGTGTCTGCGCCTGACAAAGCGCAGCGCGTGGAGCAGTCTGGTGCTGACGCTGGTGGCCGGTGCGGCATCGGCTGAAGTGCATGACATTGACGCCACTTTCGAACCGGACTTTGCCAACCCGCAACGAAATCAGTTCAAGAACCAGACGCCGTCAGAGGGGTTCTGTCGCCAGATCCCGCAGGCTTGTGAACCGGTCGGTCTGTTCAGTCTGATCGCGCGCATTCCGTTCGCGGCCAATGCGCCGATTCTGGCCAACCATACCGATCCGCGTCAGGGCGGCATGGCGCGGATTCCGTCGGACTGGCGGGATGTGCAAGTCACCCATTCGTCAGGCGATACGCACAAATTGCAGATCAGGATTGCCGGGATCGGTCACGAACTGGCGTTGCCGCGACCGGTAAACGAATTGACCGGAGGCGGCTGGTGGGACGAGCTGTGGGAAGGCGGTGGCTGGACGTATGCTCCGCCGCCCTGCCAGGGCGTCGGATGGAACAGCGCCGGCCCCTCGGGCTACAACAGTTTCTGGAGAGTACCGGAAGGGGCCGGGACCTGTGCGAAAAAGGCGCTGTTCGACATTCCGCAGGCCATGCGCTACCTGTATTTCGGTTATGCCTACGAACTGCGCACACCGGATCCGCTGAAGATGGAGTCGGGCGACTACACCGGTTCCATCACCTACACCGTTGGCCCGAACCTGGATTTCGACATGGGCGATGTGATGATCCCGTCCGACTCGATGCTGACCCTCAATTTCAATCTGAAGGTCACGCACACCATGAAGGTCGATATTCCTCCCGGCGGCAACCGTGTGGTGCTGGAACCGCTCGGGGGCTGGCAGTCCTGGCTGAATCAGGGGCGCAAGCCGACCCGGCTGATGCGCGACCAGACGTTCACGATTTCGGCATCGAGCCGCTTCAAGATGAGCATCGAGTGCCAGTACGTCATGGGCAACAACTGCGCGCTGTGGGAAGCGAACGCCGGCCATGAGGCACCGCTGGAAGTCAGTGTCAGCCTGCCCAACGGGTTGACCGATGGCGCGGGGCAGCCGGTCAATCGCCGCCGGTTGCTGCGCGATGGCAGTGGCACCGAGTTGTTTCAGCCCGGGTTCTATCTGGATCGCAAGGTCGGCACGCTGCATTTCGAAGTGGCCCGTGACGCGGTGGATGAAATGATCAAGGAGGGAACATCGCGCCGCTATTCGGGCAACGTCATGGTGATCTGGGATTCGGAGGTGGGCTGAGGTCACCAGCCCCCGGGAAAGGGGCTGGCCTGGTTCGAGATTCAGAGTCCGGCCCGGCTCAGCGCCTGGCGGGTCAATTGTCGGGATAAATCGTTGCGGGCATAACCGATGTCCTTCACCAGTCTGTCGTAACGGGCCTGGCTCATTTTTTCGCCGCTGAAGACCTCAACGTGGGCGAGCTGCAATTGATCTGCCAGAAGCATTATTCGACGGGCGAGCGGGTTCAGGCGCGACAGATCACTTTCGTCGACCCATTGCGCCTGCGCCTGGCGCAATTCATTGAGCAGACTGATCTTGTTCGCGGCATGCAGGTCGTTTGTCGCGTAACGATCCGGGTGGGTATTGCGCAAATGACGCTCCCAGAAGGCATCGCCGTACAAATCGATCATGCCGTTGACCAATCCATCGCCGGCTTCACGTTTGATGATTGCGTCGTAGGCGGCATCGATGGTCTTTTGGCTGACACCCGAGGCCGGTTGAAATGGAATGCTTTCGGCATGCCAGGGCAATTCCAGACGTTCGGCCAGTCCTGTCTCGAATGCGATATGCACGTTCATTTCATGCGGTGGCGGTTGCGTCGGGTCCAGCCGGGTTCTTTGTGCCTGGCGGCTGACCTCCTCGTTGGCCAGGTCGCTCATTCGGTCAAGACGCGCAGCGCCATGGGCCAACCGGACCAGTTTGTCGTCCAGCACCTCGACCGATGGCGACTCGGCATAGGCTTTGGCCACCAACACATCGATGCCCATGGCGTTGAAAAGCTGGGCGCCGGCATTGTTGATGTCTTGTGGCGAGGTGATTTCGCTGAACAGTTTTGCGCGCAGTCGCGAATCAACGGCGACAGCATCGATCATTTCCCAGACCCGCCTGGTCAGGTAGGGACGTGACGCTGAGTTCTGGTAGAACCCGTTGTTTTTCTGGTAGGCGATGACAGCAAAAAAACCTTCGGAGCCGGGCTCTGCCCACACGTCATGCCAGGACTCCTCGCGGTACTTTGCGAGTTGCGCCGAGGGGCTGAACCCATGGTCTTTGGGCAGATCTCGCCAATAGGAAAGCTCATTGCCGGCTGCGGGTGATATCACTTGCTGCGCGGTCAAACCCGTGGACTCACGGTAGTCGCCGTAACGGATCCGGTCGAGAGGGGCAAGCCTGCCCGGATCAAATCGCGCCCGGCTGAGGATGAACGCCTGGTCGGAGCCGGGCGTGACCTGCGGCAGGGTATCGATCGGCGCCTGGCGCATGTCCAGCATGAAACTGCGCAGACGCGGTGTGTCCATATCACCGACCTTGAACAGACCTTGGGGCCAGGTCTGGATATCGGTGTTGGCCAGACTCAGCTCATTCAACCGATCCATCCGCCCGATATCGGGTGGATGGCGCAAGGGGTTGCCGTTCAGGTTCAACGTTTGCAGCTGTGTCAGCTCACTGAACGGCTCATCGGAAGGGCTGGTCAGGCTGATTTTGTTATCGGCCAGATCCAGCTCCCGAAGCTGACGCATCCTGCCAATCGCCGGTATCACCTGGGTCAGGCCGCACTGGCGAGCGCTCAGTTGATTCAGATGCGGGAAGCTGCTCAGCAAGCCATCGGCGGCTTTGGAAAAGTTTGCGTTATCGAGGTTCAGGGCTCTGATCCGGGCCAGGTGCAGGTCGATGCCCGGTTGCTGGCGCAGCGCCCGCCACCATTTTTCAAGGTCGGGGCCGGAAAAATCGGCGGACAGGTCCAGGGCGTAGCCCTGTTCCGGGTGGTTGCGGCGTTCTCCGAATATCTCGCTTTGGCGTTCGAAACACTGGAGCAAGCGCTCCTCGAGATACCGTCCGCCATTGTGCAGGTATTCACCGGGTGGTCCTGGAATGGGTTCTCCATAACTGTCGGTGTCCTGACGATAGCTGTCACGCCACCGCTGCAGGATGTCTTTCAGTGCCTTGCGATCGTTCTCCAGTCGCTGGATGGCCTCTTCGTGACCGCCTTTGCGCTTGAGCACCTTGATGAACGTCTCGACCTCCCTTTCGTTCATCTTTGGGTACAGCTTTTTGATCCTCTGCTCTGGCGTAAGCTCACCAAAGAAGGTCGGCCAGCCGCGCACCAGGGTTTCTGTTTCAATTGTCGCTACCCGGCGAATGGGCGGTTCAGCCAACAAGGTTCTGCGCTCGCTCGGCGCTGCGGTGGTTTCCATGATCCACGACTTGAACCGGCCAGCATCGACGCCTGTGTCGCCCAGTGCCGTACGTTTGTCCTCGGGCAGGGCATCGAGCGTGGCCTGATAAAAATCACTGGGTTCATGGAGGGCGCGGTTGTTGCCATCCAGCACCTCGTACTGGCCGTGTTCATTGCGAACGAGCCGCCGCACAAGGGTGGCGTCATCCGCCCCCGCGCTGCAACGTAACGGACCATCATGGACGCCATCGCGCACTTCAATGCGCAGATCGGCGAAGGTATCGGTGTGCACCTTGAGTGCGTTGAGTGCCAGCCGTTCGGTGTCGGGCACCACGCTGTCGTCGCGATAAAAACCCTCATAGGCACGAGCAGTAGAGGCTTCGAAATTCAGTTCCCGGGCTTGTGCCTTGATCCGCAGCGGCAAGCGGTTGTCATCGACGATACGCTGCACTTCAGCGGGGCTGGCCTGGGTCAGCAGTTTTTCCGCCAGCGTCAGCGGCATTTGAGGAAATGTCTGTTGCACCACGCGGATATCGGCCTTGTTCGAGCGCTCGCCAGCCTGGTACAGGCGCTCGGCCACCTCGCCCCGACGGGCCAGCACCGCCTCGGCCAATAGATCGCGCAGGGCCTGGGGACGTTGCGCAGACGCCACGTCACGACCGAGCAGGGCCTTGCACTCGGCATCATCGAGAAAGCCTGCGAGGCGTTCGGGCAATTCGCCATTGTTCAGCTCTGCGTGGCTGATGTTCAGGGTGTTCGCCGCTGTCGCAGCGGGGTTGCCGTATTGGCGTGAAGACCCGCGCAAATCGGCATGTTCATACACCCGCAACGCCCGTTCGCGAGGCCATCCGGGCAAGCCGGTGGTAATGGGTTCAAACCAGACGGCGTCGGGGGCAAGCGGCTGGCCGTCGCGAATGTGGGTGCTTGATAGCTGGACGTCGTCATACGTGCCAAAGCGCTTGATGGTGTCGGCCAGCAAGGGTGGCGGCGGGCTGTTGTGGTCATGCATCTGGCGCAATGCATCGGTGGCGGTGCCGCTGCTGATGCGGATCTGCTCAAGCTCAGTGGGCGTGAACCGTTCGACGTTGTGCCCCAGGCGCTGCATCAGGGTCTGATCCGCCCAGTCGTGCGGACTTTCGGCTTCGTGCAGCCAGGCACCATGCTCGTTGTGCTCGATCTTCGGCCGGTAGGCGTTGGGGCGTGACGGGTGTTTGATCCGGTGCGTTTTCGAGGTCGGTTGTGTCGAGGCTTTTTCGACGCTGTAGAGTTTGCCTTCCAATGGCAGCAGGGTTTCGCGGCCCATCTGATGCAGGCCATGCCCGTCGGGTTTCGAAGCGGCCGGCAGCATCAGTTTCGTTTGTTCGTAAGGGGCCAGATCCGGGTGCCACAGCGCCGGTTTGCCATTGGGCAGTTTCACCGGTTTCATGCCTTCGACCAGCGGTGACAGCTTCAACTTGAAAGCGTCGCCGATCTGGCTGCCGGCGCCGAATGCCGCCAGTTGAATGACGTTGGTGACCACACTGATGATGTGTTCGCCCATCTCCTGCCAGAGCCCTTGCGCGAGGTCGACCAACCCTTCGATGACGTCGGTGGTGATCTGGTAAGCCGTGTAAAGCATCATCAAGTCGCCCAGCCCCGGCACGAACGGTGTGGCGATCAACAGTGCGGCATTGAAGATGTCCGAGACGATCTTCTTGAAGTTGTCCCACCAGGCCCAGCGCGCCTTGCTGTCGGCATCGGCGGTGGACACGGCCAGTTCGCGGGCATCGTTGAGGATCTTGTCGAGTTTCTTTTGGTAGGCGTGTGTCCAGTAGTCCGGTGCCAGCGGCACGTGATGCAACCGCAGTTGCGGCTTGGCCACATCGTCCTTGCGCCATGCCGGGCGGCTGTCGTCGGGATACTCTTTCTGGTGATACCTGACGATAAACAGGCGTTGCTCAAGTTCGGCAAAAAAGTGTCCGCGCTGCTGCTGGTCGACAAACTGGCTGAAGTACTGCTGGTAGCTTTGCCTGGTCACGGCGCTGACTTTGTTTTCGCGCAACTGGCGCGCCAGCTCGGCCTGGAAGGCCTGCGGCGACGGATACTCCTTGAGCGGATGATCGGGGTCGTTGGGCAGGTAGGCAATCAATCGATTGATCCCGCGGCTGTCGCGCACCGCCGGGATCAGCAGCAGGATGCCGGTCAGGCGCGTACCGAGCATCGACAGGTCGCAGCATTGCTGCCGTCGGCCGTTGAGCATCAGCCGGGTCTGCCCCTCGGCCAGCGCGAGCAGCGTTTTGTAGGCGTCGTACTCGATGTCGTGGGTGAGCAACGCAATGTGCGCGGCGACCGCCAGGGCATCTTTCTGGCTTTGCGTCACTTTGTGTTGCAGCACCGCCTTAGCGACCGGTTCATCAGGCAGCAGGTAGCTTTCGAGGTGCTTTTTGTACTGTGCGCCGATGTCCAGTTCCCGGCACAGCGCCTGGAACTGACGGATGCTCATCGTCTGTCTGATCGGCAGCACATCAAAGTTGCCGATTTTGTCGGGTTTGCTGATGAAGTCCGAACCGTCCGCGACCTTCTCTTTGCTGGCGAAGTTGTGCAGGGCGGCTTGCAGCAGCGATACCTGCCGGGCGGTGACGCCGTCGGAGAGGTTGAACGCATACCAGGGACTGCTTTTTGGCATGTACAGGTGCAGCCACGTTCGCTCGATGTCGCTATCGCTGTCGGTGTCGCTGGTCAATTCAATGCCGTAGCGTTCCTTGAGCCTGGCCTGCAGCAATGGGGTGGCGAAGGCGGTCAGGTCGATCCTGGCCAGCAAGCGGTCAACCTCGTTCTGCGAGCCCCAGGCTTTGATATTGGCGACTCTGAGTTTTTCCAGATAGGCAGTTGGTGCGTTGGTGTACCAGGCTTGGGCGTTCAGTGGCGTCGCCGCCAGTGCCTCGACTCGAGTGACCGTGGCGGTCTTGAAATTGTCATCGACTGCGCTGGCGATAAAGTCGTAGTGCCGCCCTTTGTCCGGTGTTGCTGCAGGCACGGGGGAATCAGACATGGCCAATCATCCTTGATTGTTGGAGGAATGATCAGCCTACCTGCGAGGGGGTAAAACAAAAGTTCAAAGATCAGCGGGCAAATGGCGCTACGGGGCGCTAACCCGACGAAAATTCGAATCTGAAAAATACATGGATACCACCCGCGAGCGAGAAAAAACGTCACCCTGAATCAGAAATGCCTGACACGAATTGTTACCTCGCTAACGGCTGCAACGGGCCGGTCATGGCTATGCGGGGTGCCTCCACCGGACGGCATTGCGAGTCGCTGCCCGGTTGCAGGTAAGGCGTCAGAATCGGCGCCATGCCCTTGAGCACCTGCACCGGCAGGGCCGAGGTGAATTTGAAGTTCTCCGCCGAGCGTCCCGGAACGAACGCGGTGAGGGTGCCGAAATGGTGATCGCCGATGTAGAACACAAAGGTCGCGGTGCGGTTGATCGACTTCGAACTGAGGATACGTCCACCCGAACCGATGGCTTCGATCCGGTTGTCGCCGGTGCCGGTCTTGCCACCCATGGCCAGCGGACTGCCATCGGCCAGTTTGAAACTGCCGGAAACACGTTTCGCCGTACCGGCGTCCACCACCTGCGACAGTGCTTCGCGCATGGCATTGGCGACTTCCGATGGCATTACCCGTTTGCCGACATGCGGGTCATTCACCAGACGGGTTTCGTACGGTGTGTCGGCAGCGAAGTGCAGGCTGTCGATGCGCAGGGTCGGCATGCGCACGCCGTCGTTGAGGAGGGTGCCGATCAGCTCGGCGAGTGCGGCCGGACGGTCGCCAGAGCTGCCGATGGCGGTGGCCAGCGAAGGCACCAGATGATCGAACGGGTAGCCGACTTGCTGCCAGCGCTGATGGATTTCCAGAAATGCCTCGATCTCGAGCATGGTGCGGATGCGGCTGTCGCGAGCACCCTTGTGTTTGCTCTTGAACAGCCAGCTGTAGACTTCCTGACGTTCGAAATGACTGGCCTTGACGATCTGCGTGAACGTCGCGTCCGGGTTGCTCAGCAGATAGCCCATCAGCCACAGGTCGAGCGGGTGCACCTTGGCGATGAAGCCCTGATCCGGCAAGTCGTAGGTACCCGGGCCGTAGGCGTCGTAGAGCCTGATCAGGCGGTCGTCGGTCAGCTTCTCGGTGAGCTTGGCGCCTTTGAGGTGCGAGCGCACGAAACTGTTGAAGTCTTCCTGGCTGGCATTGGGCAGCAGGTAGCGGTGTACGGCGGCCATGCGGATCGGCGTCGGGCGCATGCTGTCGAGGAAGGTTTCGAGACGCGCCTGGGTGTCTTTGTTTTTGTACTTTTTCCAGAATTTGAGGAGGAATGAGGTGCCTTCGCGGTCGGCGAAATTCGCCAGGTATTCCTGACGCCGCGGGTCGCGGTCGTCCTTGAGCAGTTCGGCGCTGCTGTTGGGGCCGGAATAGGTGACATAGCGCACGACATCGCGCATCAGGCGAATGAACGGCAGGTTGATCGACTCACGCAGGGCATCACGCAGGGTCGGCAGGCGGCCGTTGTCTTCCTTGCGAAAGTTGTGGAATACGTGCAGCCCGCCGCCGGTAAAAAACGCCTCGCCGGGGCTGGCCGAGTATTTGCGGTCCAGTGCGGCGCCGAGCATCTTCGACAGGTCGTGATCCTTGTTCTGGATCAGGTAATCGATGACCCATTGGCTGAGGCGGTCCTGATCCGGTACATCGACTTTTTTCAGTTCCGGCACGCTCATGGCGGCGTACTTGTCGTGCAGTTCGGCGATGATTTGCAGGTAAGTGGTGAGCACGCGCATCTTTGCCGTGGAGCCCAGTTCGAGCTTGCTGCCTTCGTTGATATCGAAGGGCTGGTCGGTACTGTCGGTCTGCACCCGCACGCGCGAGCCGTCCGGGGTCAGTTCGAACAGGGTGAAGCTGTAACGGACCTGAGTGGTGCTGGTGGGTGTCAGCAGGCGTTCACCGAGCAGACCGATTTCGCCAGCGTAGGCCGGGTCGGCGAGTTTTTTCAGGTAGGCGGTGGCCTGGGTTTGCAGGTCACCTTGCAGGGTGCTGGTGGCCGAAAGGTCGAGGCGGTCGAGGTCGTACAGCGGGCGGTTGAGCATGCTTGCCAGACGACTGCGGGCAACACTGATGCCTTTGTTGGTTTCAATCGGCTGGAGGGTCGGCTGGGTCTGCCAGTCGCGATAGCTGACGGTGCTGGCCAGGGCGGCATCGGCGAGGGCTGTGTCGATCACGCCGTTCTGCTTGAGCAGGCGCAAGTGGCTGTCGGTGAGGTCGGCGAGCTCTTCGCGGCCCTTGGTCAGGTAATGCGACGGCCGACGCTGGGCGATCATCAGCGAGAGCATTTCGCGCAAGGCCAGGCCTTTTTCCGCCATGGTTTTCGGGTCGCTCGCCGGGCTGTTCAGCTGTTCGTTGGCCTTACTGAAGTCGGTGCCGTACCAGACGCGCAAGCCTTCGGCCATGCCATGCACTTCACCGTGACCCGGCACTGCCGACAGCGGCACGCTGTTGAGGTAGTCACGAATGATGTTTTGCCGTGCACCGAGGGTTTGCGGGCCAGGTTGATAAGCGCGAACGCTGGCGGAAATCATCTGGCGAATCTTCTCGGCACCGGACACGGTCAGGCCATCCGGTGAATGCCGATATTTCTCCAGTTGTGTCGCCAGAGTACTGCCGCCGGCCGACTGCCCCGGCAGGCGCAGCACCTTGGCCACCTGCGACCACGCGGCCATGCCGAACCGCGGCCAGTCCACGGCCGGGTTGGCCAACGGCTGTTTGGTGTCGAGCAGAAAGCGGTTTTCGATGAACAGCAGGCTGCTGACCACCACCGGCGGGATGGCCGCGAAATTCGAATACAGTTGTTGCGGATAGTTGTACTTGTACAACGGTGCGGCGCGGCAATCGGTGATCGACAGTCCGGCCTGAATCTTCTCCGAATAGGGCACGAACAGGCCTTTGTCGGTGTAGCTGAGCAGGGCGGGCGAAAAACGCGTCTGTTGGGTCACGACATAGTTGCGCTTGAGCAGACGCGGCAAAAACTCATCGAGAGCGCTGTAACCCAGGCGCATATCGAACGGCCCGTTGCCCGGATAACGGATCGCTTCGCTGGGCCCTGGCTCAAGCTTGTAAGTCAGGGACGCCGCATACTGGCTGAGTTCACGGGACTGGAAACGAGAGGTACGCATCTCCTTGGCAGCCGCCAGCCCTACCACGATTGCGATAATCAGCAGCAATAACCAGAAAGCCTTCCACCCGTGCCGGCTGCGGCGGGGTTTTTCAGGGACAGGCGCTTGATCATCCACACGTTCAGTCGGAACCACGGCTTTACTCGAATCGGTTTGCCACAAAGCGCCCATAGTCGATTGATCCATTTACGCAGATTGATCGGACCTGTCTGAAGCTTAGACGGTGGTTGGCGCTGGTGAAAAAAATGTGCGGTCGCGGCCGGCCGGGAGGTACGGCACGGAACATGCGATGCGATGTGGGCGGGTCGAGAGACGTCGCATCAAAAACACACACGTGTAACTTTTTAGCGACGGTTATTTTTATGAATTCAAGTTGCTAAAGTCTGGTAGTACTCGAGAACTTCGGCTGTTGAATGTTTTGGTGTTAACTCGGCGTTCAATTTTATTTGTCTGGGATAACGCCATGTTTGAGTTTCGTGGTCAGGTTTTTAGTATTGCCGAACATGTTGATATTGTTGCCGCCGCAACGCCGTCACCACTGTTGAAAATGTCAAAAGAAAACTTGGAGATGTTAAAAGGTTTTGATGCCAATGCACCACAATGGTTAAAGAGTGCGTCGCCGAAACAACGCGAAGAAGCTCAACGCCTGATAGAAGAAAGTGTGACGGCGCACACGGTGCTGAATAACGCCATGGCAGCGGTGAAAACACCTCATGAATTCGCCGCACCCTTGCTGGCAAGGGCCATCAAGGAAAGGTCCGGTCTGGATCTGGACGTCAATCGGGTGCAGGTGGATTTGTCCGGTAAAAGTGATTTTCACACCTCGCAAGTTGCGCCCGCTTCGCTGCTTGACGCCGCCCTGCATAACTGTCCGGCTGAAAAAAAGGCAATGTTCTTCTTCAAGCCGAATTGCTATATGACGGCGTCTGGAAGGGGGGCTGTCGAGGTCGGACTTGGTGTTCATGAGTTTATTGAGTTGTGCAGGCTGCTTGATATCGGCAAACAGTATCAGGCCCATTTGCATACTGAACTGCGCTGGGGTGACAGCAGTGCTCGGGACAAGCTGAATAAACTGTTCGTCAACTACCAGAAAGCAGCGCTGAAGGCGGCGAGTTACATTGCGTTATGTAAGGGTGATATTCGCCGGGAGCATTTTGAAGCGTTGATGTCGAGTGTTGGAGGGAAGGAACCCGTTCACGTAGACGGTAAGACGCTGTGGTATCGCAGCTTGAGTTTCAATGAGTTGCCCGTGCACAGCTGTATCATTTTCGAGATCGCCGACCCGGACGATGAAAGCATTCTGGACGACCTGCTGCCGACCGTTGACGGTTACGCCAATAACGGTTTCATCGCTTACATTCCCGACGATCCCGATCATCCCGTCAAGCACTACGCAACAGTGACGGCACTCAAGGCCCGTTTGATCGAACAGTTCGTGCGTCGCGCTGAAAGTGACTCGCCCAACGCGCCAACGGCCTATCAACAGTTCTTCAGCCGGTTCATGCGTTACAAGGATCGTTCGACGTTCTACTACAGCTTTACCGAAGAGGTTCCAACGGCGTCAGGCAAACCACGGCTGTGGGATCATGAAACCCGTCGGCAAAAACATCAGCCCGATTTTCTTTTGCAGCTCAGGGTGCTGGACCCATCGGGTGATCCCTGGGCCCAGCACTATGACATCTGGACAACATTGCAGCGCGAGTTCAACCAGCGGATTTTCAGTGATGCCCGCGATGCTGCTGTGTCCAATGCCGATGCCGACGTGCGGGATGAGCAGTCCTTGCTCTCGGTATTCCTCGAAGTCGGCCTGGCCGCACTCAATGTGCTGTCTTTTGCCGTCCCGCCATTGGGGTTGGTCATGCTCGGGGTGTCGGCCGTGCAAATGATGGACGAAGTGCTGGAAGGGCTTGAGGAACTCAGCAAGGGCGATAAGGAAGCCGGTTGGCAACACATCACCGACGTGCTGGAAAATATCGGTATTGGTGTGGCGTCTCTTCCGTTGTTGGCCGGCGTTCATTCGGAGTTCACGCCGATTGAAACGCCTGCTGGACAGAAGCGTTTGTGGAAGCCTGACCTCGAACCTTATCGAAGCGACGTCTCGTTGGCAGACGTGAAACCTGATCCACAGAATCAATTTGCGGTCGGCAACAAGCACTATGTGAAGGTCGAGGACGGCGTCTTCGAGACAGTCATCGAACCGGCCACCGGGCAATCGAGAATTCTTCATCCGCACAAACCGCAGGCTTATCAGCCGCTGGTTGAGCAAGACGGGGCTGGCGAATGGCAACATGCGTTGCCACCTCCTTCGACAAAAGTCGAACCGACACCTGCCGGGTTCAGTAACAGGCAGTTTCGTCGCTATGCCGTCAGGCCATCCGAAGTGTCCCGCTTCAGCCCGGCAGGTAAAGGCATCTTGCAAAGTGCTGACGGACAGCGCCGCTATATTCGCAATATCGATGAGCGGGGCAAAGTCGCGGTGTACCGCGTCAAGAATGATTTCACCCTTAACGCGGAGGTTGTCGACGTCGTCCTTGTCGATTCCGCTTTCAACGAACTTGCGGCTCGCCGGTATCGGCAAGTGGCGCCGGATCAATGGCAACCGCAGTCGCTGTTCGGCGGCAATATCACCGGTGATCCGCATGAGACGGACATCGCTGGCGAACCGCAGCCAGGTACCTCTGCCAGGCCGGTCTGGGTGCGCCCGCCGTTCCAGCGCGAGCGTTTGCCCAACGGTCTGTGGGAGCCTCGGATCGAAGTGGTCACGCTCAACGATGTTCGCCATCTTTCCTACGACTGGGGGCCGTTTGAATTTGTCCCTTTCACCAGCAGGCCGACGAATATTCATCAGGCACTGGCGGCCCCGCAATTCGATAATCTTTCTATCAGCACTGATCTTTTCAAGTCCCAGTTCTGGTCGGATATCCGCAAGATAGATCCGCAAATGACCCATGCCGAAGGAGGAGGGCAGATGATTTTTTCCATGCAGAGGATGACAACTTCCGGCGTGGTTGAAGGCGAATTCAACGCTATCAGCGTGTGGAGCACTCCTGACGAACTGCCACATCAGACCAATGCGTTATCGGGGTATTGGGCGCCTCAGGGAGGATATGTCGACATTCCCGTTCACCCTCGATGGGGTGAGCCCGATCATGTGTTTACACCTGGGTTCAGCGGCTGCTCTTTTATCGTCGATCAGATGGGGGAAAACGTCCTGCGCGTAAGACACGTGGAAGCAGGCAAAGAAGCTGCTCAATACAACGATCTGCCCGGCCACGAACATGGTTGGGGATTGAGTGCCGCCATGGAGTTTCCGGATTACGGCTTGCGTAATGATGAAAACGGCAACGCGTACATGATTCTGACGGGGTTTGCTTACATGAAATATGAGCGGACTACGGGTGAATGGGTGCTTCACTACCAAGCCCAGTATGGTGCCCCGACCATCGCCCAGTATTCCGTTAAAGATCCCGGTTTTTTTGACAAGCCAACCCGAGTGGCCAAGGCTTTTTTTCAGGACAAGGTCATCAGAACCGGTTCCAAAGTCGTGAAAACCGTGGTCAACCCGACACGGCAAAGTAACGCAGCTTGATGGCAGATTCCTGAGGATAAAAAACGCGCGTTGAAAAGACGACGCACCAAGGTTGTGCAATACTCGCCGCCGTTTTTAGTGGCGAGTTTTCCTACAGCTACCAGTTGATCTTCCCGACCAGCTTGCGCATTTGTGGCAACTCCCGCTGAATCTTGTGGTTTATAGAGTGAAAAGACCTGCAACAAGGTTTTTATACTGCACGTCCCGCTGATCTTGCAGGTTGTCTTGCAAGACGCGTTTGCCCACGAAGCTGACGCGGTTTCACAGCAGCCAAGGCCTACCGGCCGACGCTTCGACACTCGGTGGTCATATCCAATAACAAGACGAGGTTGCACCCCTATGCCAGTCGGCAATCAACTGCCTCACGGCGACACCGCTCAGGGCGGTCCGCTCAAACGCGAACTCGGCGAACGGCATATTCGCCTGATGGCGCTCGGTGCCTGTATCGGCGTCGGTCTGTTTCTAGGTTCGGCCAAGGCCATTGAAATGGCCGGCCCGGCAATCATGCTGTCGTACATCCTGGGCGGTCTGGCGATCCTGGTGATCATGCGCGCCCTCGGCGAGATGGCCGTGCACAATCCGGTGGCCGGTTCGTTCAGCCGCTACGCGCAAGACTACCTTGGCCCATTGGCGGGCTTTCTCACCGGCTGGAACTACTGGTTCCTGTGGCTGGTGACCTGCGTCGCGGAAATCACCGCGGTGGCCGTGTACATGGGCATCTGGTTTCCCGATGTACCGCGCTGGATCTGGGCCCTCGCGGCGCTGGTCAGCATGGGCTCGATCAACCTGATTGCGGTGAAAGCCTTCGGTGAGTTCGAATTCTGGTTCGCCCTGATCAAGATCGTCACGATTATCGCCATGGTCATCGGCGGCATCGGCATCATCGCCTTTGGCTTCGGCAATGACGGCGTGGCCCTAGGGATTTCCAACCTGTGGGCCCATGGCGGCTTTATGCCCAACGGCGTGACCGGCGTGCTGATGTCGCTGCAAATGGTCATGTTTGCCTACTTGGGCGTCGAGATGATTGGCCTGACCGCCGGTGAAGCGAAGAACCCGCAGAAGACCATTCCCGATGCGATCGGCTCGGTGTTCTGGCGGATTCTGCTGTTCTACGTCGGCGCACTGTTCGTGATTCTGTCGATCTACCCGTGGAACGAAATAGGCACCCAGGGCAGCCCGTTCGTGATGACCTTCGAGCGTCTGGGCATCAAGACCGCCGCCGGCATCATCAACTTCGTGGTGATCACCGCAGCCTTGTCGTCGTGCAACGGTGGCATTTTCAGCACCGGGCGCATGCTCTACAGCCTGGCGCAGAACGGTCAGGCGCCGGCCGGTTTTGCCAAGACGTCGAATAACGGTGTACCGCGTCGAGCGCTGTTGCTGTCGATTGCGGTGTTGCTGTTGGGCGTCATGCTCAACTATCTGGTGCCGGAGAAAGTCTTCGTCTGGGTAACCTCGATTGCTACCTTCGGTGCGATCTGGACCTGGGTGATGATCCTGCTGGCCCAGCTGAAATTCCGCAAAGGCCTGAGCGCCAGCGAACGTGCGGCACTGAAATACAAGATGTGGCTGTACCCGATCAGCTCGTACTTTGCGCTGGCATTCCTGGTGCTGGTGGTCGGCCTGATGGCGTACTTCCCGGACACGCGCGTGGCGCTGTATGTGGGCCCGGCGTTCCTGGTGCTGCTGACCGTGTTGTTCTATGTGTTCAAGTTGCAACCGACCAACGTAGCGCAAGGCGCGGTGCGTTCGGCGTCGTAAGTTGTAGCTGCGTAAACAACGAAGCCCCGGTCGAGAGATCGGGGCTTTTTTGTTACCCGTGCCACTGATCGCCTGGCAAGGCTGAACGGGACATCACCGCCGATCTGAAAGAGCGATACAACGCCTGCGAGAAGGTTCAAAGCTCTAGTGCTTTCCAATCCCGCGCGGCAGTCAACAGAGGCGTAGCTATGAGGACGGGCGAATGTCTGGAACGAGAACTCAGTCGACATCAAATCGTGCTGTTTTTTCTGCTGCCTGAACGCAAAGCTGAAGCGTCAATCGGTTGTACAGACTGACGCTTCATTCACGCTTAAGCCGCGGCCACTTCCTGCGGCTCAAAACTGTCCGCCCGCGCCATCTGCCACATCCGCGAATAGAACTCGCCATTCACTTCTCCGGTGAGCAATTCCCCCGGTTTCAGGAACACATGCAACTGCGAGAACAGTTTGATCTCGGTCGCCGACATGCGCCGAACCAGATGCTTGGCCGACAGTTGTGATGGCTGTTCCAGCCCGGCCGCTGCGAGCATTTCCGCCAGCGCCTTCAAGGTATTGCGGTGGAAGTTGAACACGCGCTGCGCCTTGTCCGGCACCACCAGCGCACGTTGGCGCAGAGCATCTTGCGTGGCCACGCCGGTCGGGCATTTGTTGGTGTGGCAGCTTTGCGACTGGATGCAGCCGATGGCGAACATGAAGCCGCGTGCGGAGTTGGCCCAGTCGGCGCCGATGGCCAGCACGCTGGCGATGTCGAAGGCACTGACGATCTTGCCGCTGGCGCCGAGTTTGATCTTGTCACGCAGGTTCAGGCCGACCAACGTGTTGTGCACAAACAGCAAGCCTTCGCGCATCGGCACACCGATGTGATCGGTGAACTCGACCGGTGCGGCGCCGGTGCCGCCTTCCTTGCCATCGACGACAATGAAGTCCGGAAGAATGCCGGTTTCCAGCATGGCTTTGGCGATGCCCATGAACTCCCACGGGTGGCCCAGGCAGAACTTGAAACCCACCGGTTTGCCGCCGGACAGTTCACGCAGTTGCTGAATGAACTGCATCATTTCGATCGGCGTGGAAAACGCGCTGTGGCGTGATGGCGACACGCAGTCTTCGCCCATCAGGATCCCACGGGTTTCAGCAATTTCCTGGGTGACTTTGTGTTTGGGCAAGATGCCGCCGTGGCCGGGTTTGGCGCCCTGGCTCATCTTGATTTCGATCATCCGCACTTGCGGATTCTGTGCCTGGGTGGCGAAGCGTTCCGGGTCGAAACGGCCATCGCTGGTGCGGCAACCGAAGTAGCCACTGCCCAGCTCCCAGGTCAGGTCGCCGCCGTGTTCGCGGTGATACGGGCTGATGCTGCCCTCACCGGTGTCGTGGGCGAAGTTGCCGAGTTTCGCGCCTTGGTTCAACGCGCGAATGGCGTTGGCGCTGAGCGAGCCGAAGCTCATCGCCGAGATGTTGAACACCGACGCCGAGTACGGCTGGCTGCACTGCGGGCCGCCGACGGTGACGCGGAAACTGCTCGGGTCGCTCAGTGGCGCCGGGCGCATCGAGTGGCCGATGAATTCGAAACCGGATTGATAGACATCGATCAGTGTGCCGAAGGGTTTGTCGGCGGTTTCGTTTTTCGCTCGCGAATAGACCAGCGAACGTTGCGCGCGGGAAAAGGGCAGGGCGTCGCTGTCGGATTCCAGCAGGTACTGGCGGATCTCCGGGCGGATGCCTTCGACCAGGTAACGGATGTTGCCGAGGATCGGGTAGTTACGGCGAACGGCGTGCGGGCTTTGCAGCAGGTCGAACAGACCGATCAGGCTCAATACGCCGGTGACCGCAGTGATTGGCCACAGCCAGTCATGTTCGAGGAAAGGCAGGCTGGCGAGGGTAAATATCACGCAGACGGCAAAGAAGGCGTAGCGGCTCAGGAGTGACAGGCTCATACGGTTTCCTTGGTTCGGACTCGGAATAATCAGCGAAGATTCAGGGATAAACACATTCCCTTGTAGGAGTGAGCCTGCTCGCGATAGCGGTATATCAGCTACAAATGATTTGACTGACCCGACGCCATCGCGAGCAGGCTCGCTCCCACAAAAAGCAACTTCACCAAACGATCAGGCGTTTTGCGCCTGAAGAAATATCGAAAACAGCTCGGACTGGGATTTGATCCCCAGCTTGCTGTACATGTGTTTCTTATGGACTTTCACGGTTTCTACGGAGATTTCCAGCTTACGGGCGATTTCTTTACTGGAGCAACCGCTGAGCATCAAACGCCCGACATCCAGCTCGCGGGCGGTCAGTTGCGCACCTTTGAGTTGTTGCACTGACGCTTCCAGTTGCACCCGCCAGTCTGCCCGGACAGGGGCGGCGGCGAGGGCCACGGTTTCGTTGATTTCATACGGTAACCGCTGGCGCAGCAGGCCCAGCACCCAGGGCTGGATCAATGACAGCAAGGCGATATGTTCGCCAGTGAAACGTTTTTCACTGCCCAGCGACAGACACAGCGTGCGATCACCTTCGAGCTGACAATTGAACTGGATTTCGTCGGCCACGACATTCAGACGAAAGTATCGCTGGTAATACTCGGTCAGTTCGAAATGCTCCGGTGCCACTTCCGAGAGGCGATACAAACCGGTGCGCGTTTGCTCACGGCAGGCGATGTAGAACGGGTCGAGCAGGTACAGACCGCGCAGATAATCCTGAAACAACGGGTCAGGGCTGCCGTCTGCGCCGGGGCATTCGGCGAAGACCTGCGGGTGTTGATCGGCGCTGAACAGCAGCGCCACCCAGCTATCGAATGGCACGTATTGGTCGAGCAGTCGCACTAGTTGTGCCCAGAAATTCGGCTTGTCCAGCGCATCGATCAATTGCCCGACGGCGCGGTGCCAGGTGATGTCGTCAAACGAAAGTGTCATCGATCTACCCCTATCGGGTTACCCCGGCCGCGTAATTCCCTGGCCGCTCGCTTGCTGCGCATACTGGCCCACAGACAGCCACCGGGCAATCTTTCAGCGCCCGGCGCTCATAACAAGGGAACCCTCATGAAAGTCGAACTCGCCCAACTGGCGGGCCGTGACAATGCCACGGCATATAACCTCGAACGCGCACTGGCAGCGATTGCCGCGTGTGCGCCGGACACGCAGCTGATCGTGTTCCCGGAAACCCATTTGATGGGCTTCCCGACGGCCGAGACCGTGGCGCACACCGCCGAACCGCTGGATGGTCCGACCGTCAGCACCGTGCTGGCCGCCGCGCGTGAACACAACATCGCCGTGGTGATCGGTATGGCCGAGAACGACAACGGTCGCTTCTACAACACCACGTTGCTGATCACCCCTGAAGGTATTGCGCTGAAATACCGCAAGACGCATTTGTGGGCGTCGGATCGCGGCGTGTTCGAGGCGGGCGACCGTTACGCCACGTGCGAGTGGCACGGCGTGCGTGTCGGTTTGTTGATTTGCTACGACATCGAGTTTCCGGAGTCGGCCCGTGCGTTGGCGCAACTGGGTGCCGAACTGTTGATCGTGACCAACGGCAACATGGACCCGTACGCGCCGACCCACCGCACCGCGATCATGGCCCGCGCGCAGGAGAATCAGGCGTTTGCGTTGATGGTCAATCGCGTTGAAGCGGGGGATGACGGTTTGATGTTCGCGGGTGGCAGTGCGCTGGTGGATCCGCTGGGCTCGCTGTTGTTCGAGGCCGGGCGTGAAGAAGGGACGTTCTGCGTTGAGCTGGATTTCGACCGGTTAGAGATTGCGCGCAAGGATTATCGCTATCTGGATGATCAGCGTTTGAAGTTGCCGGGGGAGGTGGTGGAACGCGGCGATGGTGTTCGTGAATTGTTGATTCCACGCCGTTGACCGCTGCCCTCACCCTAGCCCTCTCCCGGAGGGAGAGGGGACTGACCGAGCTGATTGTCCGAGGTACGCCGACCTGAAATACCGAGCCGCACTCAGGATTTGAAACTGCGAATCGAACTCAGGGTTTGAAACTGCGAATTCAAGATCGAACTCAGGATTTGAAACCCATGGAGATCGGCTCCCTTTCCCCTCTCCCCCTTGGGGGAGAGGGCTGGGGTGAGGGGGAAAAGATTTCAAGTCGAACCTAAAACTCAAACAACACCAGAACAACAAAACCAACCCGAAAACATTCGCCGAACCCGGCTCTGCCATAAATCCAATAACATTCGGAGTAAGTCGCCCATGGCTCGTTTGCAACGCACCCTTTCATTAGGGTCGGTGGTGCTGTTCGGCATCGCCTACATGACGCCGATCATTGTCCTCGGCACCTTCGGCATCCTCGCCCAATCCACCGCCGGCATGGTCCCCGCCGCGTACCTGGCGGCGCTGGTGGCGATGTTCTTCACCGCGATGAGCTACGGTCGCATGGCCGCCGCATTCCCGGTCGCCGGTTCCGCCTACAGCTACGTGCGCAAGGCGATCAGCCCCAAGCTCGGTTTCATCGCCGGTTGGGCGGTGCTGCTCGATTACCTGTTTCTGCCGATGGCGATCTGGCTGATCGGTGCGGCGTATCTGGCTTCGGCATTCCCGTCGATCCCGCAATGGATCTGGGTGTTGGCATTCATCGGCATCACCAGCGCAATCAACATCATCGGTCTGAAACTGGCCAACGGCATCAACGCCTTGCTGATGCTGGTGCAGTTCCTCGTGCTGATCGCTTTCGTCGCGCTCTGCGTGCACTACATCGGTGGCGATGCGAGCACGCCATTGTGGTCGATCAAACCGTTCTTCAATGGCGATATGCAAATGCCGCTGATCATGAGCGGCGCGGCGATTGCCTGCTATTCGTTTCTCGGCTTCGATGCGGTCAGTACCCTGACCGAAGAAACCCGCGACCCACGCCGCACCATTCCGCGAGCGATCATGTTGATCACACTGATCGGCGGGCTGATCTTCGTTGGTGTGTCGTACTTCGTGCAGATCGCACACCCGTCGTTCCAGTTCGACAGCGTCGATTCGGCGGCTTATGAAATCGCCCGCAACATTGGCGGTGATCTGTTTGTGTCGATCTTCCTCATCGGTCTGATTGTCGGCCAGTTCGCTTCGGGGCTGTCGGCACAGGCCAGTGGTTCGCGACTGTTGTTCGCCATGGGCCGTGACGGCGTTCTGCCGAAGTCGTTCTTCGGCACCTTGCACGCGCGCTTCGGCACACCGGTCAACAGCATCCTGCTCTGCGCCGTGGTGGCGTTGCTGGCGCTGAAACTCGATGTGACCACCTCGACCTCGTTCATCAACTTCGGCGCGTTTCTGGCGTTCAGTCTGGTCAACCTGTCGGTGATCTTCCATTACTGGATCGGCGGCGAGAAAAAAGGCCTGCGTGAACTGGTGCTGTTTCTGCTCTTTCCATTTATTGGTCTGGTCGCGGATTTGTGGCTGATGGTCAGCCTCGATCATCTGGCGATTTATCTGGGCTTGAGCTGGCTGGCGGTGGGTGTGGTTTACCTCGCGGTGCTCACCGGTGGCTTCCGTCGGCAGCCGCCGGAAATGGATTTCCAGGAAGCGACCTGAGGCGCCTTCACGCAGCGGGCCGGCTCTGACGCATCGGCAACTCGACGCGAAAGGTCGTGCCCACGCCCGGTTCGCTGCGTACCGAAATATCGCCACCGTGCTTTTTGACGATGCCGTAGGACAGAGACAGGCCAAGCCCGGTGCCCTGGCCGACCGGTTTGGTGGTGAAAAACGGATCGAAGATTTTCTGCAGGATCTCCGGCGCAATCCCCGCGCCGGTGTCGGCGACTTCCACCCAGGCCGTGTCTTGTTGCTGCCCGGTGCGCAGGGTGATGGTGCCGCGTTCCGGGCCCATGGCCTGCGCCGCATTGACCACCAGGTTCATGATCACCTGATTGATTTGTGATGGCAGGCACTCGATGTCCGGCAGGGGCTGATACTCCTTGATCAGGTCGGCCTTGTACTTGAGTTCGCTGGCGACGATGTTCAGGGTCGACTCGATGCCTTGCTGCAGATTGGCCCACTGCCATTGCTGATGGCTATCGACCCGGGAGAAGTCTTTCAGGTCCTTGACGATCTGCCCGACGCGGCCAATGCCTTCCTTGGATTCGCGGATCAGCACCGGGATGTCTTCGAGGAGAAAATCCAGATCGGCGTCTTTGCGCAATTGCTCAAGCCGCGCCACTGACTCGCTGTCTGGCGTTGGCCCAAGCGTCTGCCAGGCATCGAGTACGCTGAGCAATTGTTTGAAGTAGCCGTCCAGCGTGCCGAGGTTGGAGGAGATGAAACCGATCGGGTTATTGATTTCATGGGCCACGCCCGCCGCCATTTGCCCCAGTGACGCAAGTTTTTCCGACTGCACCAACTGACTTTCCAGTTGCTTGCGCTCATCGATTTCCCGCTGCAGTTCTTCACTGGCCTGCTTGAACTGGGCCGTGCGTTGATCGACCAGATGTTCCAGGTGATGCATTTGCAATGACGCGCGTTCGGTCATCTGCCATTTGGTCAGCAGGGTGTTGGCCATCTGCTGCACTTCGATGTTGTCGAACGGCTTTTTCAGAATCAGCAACCGATCATGCGCCTGCAGGCGCTCCAGCAGTTCATCCCAGGAATAATCCGAGTAGGCGGTGCAGACCACCACTTGCAACTGCGGGTCCTGCTGCCACAGATGCTCGATGGTTTTCGCGCCGTCCCAGCCGTCGGGCATGCGCATGTCGACAAAGGCCAGCGCGTAGGGGCGTTGTTCTGCCTGGGCCTGTATCAGTTTACCCAGACCTTCCTCGCCGCCGTAGGCCGAGTCCAGCTCGAACGGCGGACGTTCGGCGCGAACCTGAGCGCCAAACAGTGCCGCTTCCATCTGGTCCAGTTCCACCGACTGCGCCGCCGGCGGCGCGAGAATCTTGCGAAAGTCTTCATGGATCGACGGCATGTCGTCGATCAGCAGAATGCGGCGGTTCGACAGTTCGCTCATGCGTTCTCCGTGACGCTGATCAGGGGGATCTGCAAGGTGAACAACGCACCCTGGCCCGGGCCGTCACTGTGCGCAGTGAGGTGGCCGTTCATTTCGATGGCGGCCAGGGCGCAGCTGTGCAGACCGAAGCCGTGGCCTTCCTTGCGGGTGGTGAAACCGTGGGCAAAGATCCGCGTCATGTTCTCCGGGGCGATGCCTTCGCCATCGTCCTTGACGCTGATTTCGAGGAAACTGTCATCGACAATTTTGACCGCCAGGGTCATGGTGCGGGGGCGGTTGCTGAGGTCGGACATGGC
Source organism: Pseudomonas sp. Irchel s3f10 (assembly GCF_900187515.1). NCBI lineage: Bacteria > Pseudomonadati > Pseudomonadota > Gammaproteobacteria > Pseudomonadales > Pseudomonadaceae > Pseudomonas > Pseudomonas sp. Irchel s3f10. The sequence goes on along the minus strand of NZ_FYDZ01000016.1, from coordinate 38,807 downwards.
GTATTTGGCGTTGCTGATCAGGTTGATCAGGATCAGCAACAAGCGGTGTTTGTCGCCCATCACCTGCGGCACGTCGGCGTATTCCCTGACCACTGTGACGTGGTGCCGGGTCAGTGCCCCGGCGTTCATGCGCAACGCGTCTTCCAGTAACTCGTTGATGAACAATGGCTCGGTCATGCTGTTGGCGCCGGCATAGGATTGCTGGGTGGCGACGATGTCCTTGATGTGGTCGACGCTTTTGTTCATCTGGTGCAATTCGTCGAGCATTTCCTGCTGTTCCTGGGCAATCGCGGCCACCAATTGGTTGAGGTAGCCGGGGAGCAATTTGCCTTTGGCGTCTTCGCTGAGGAACGGACCGAGGTCATCCGGGTGTTCGTTGATCAGTTGCATGGCCTTGCCCAAGCCCTGGCTCTTGCTGTTGCGCAGCTTGCGCGTGATCAGGTCGCTGGAGATGTTCACGCTGTTGAGCACGTTGCCAACATTGTGCAGCACATTGGTGGCGATTTCCGCCATGCCGGCCTGACGTGCCGCGTCGAGCAGTTCGCTCTGGGCGTCCCGCAGTTCCCGGGTGCGTTCTTCGACTCTTTGTTCCAGCGCGTCGTTGGCCGTTTGCAGGGCGTTATTGACCCGGTTGATCTCGGCGAAACTGCCGATCAAACGGATGGCCAGCCACACCAGTGACAACATCAGCAGCACGGAAAACAACAGCAGGTAGAAGTGGTACTGCCGGTCGACCTGATCGGCGCGCTGCTGATCGTGATCGAGCATAGTGGTGATGTTGTCGAGGCTTCCGGCCACGGGGATGTTTTCGATGTTTTCGAGCAACTGATTGACCAAAGGTTGTTCGCGAGCGATCAGGGAGATATGGCTGCTCATGATTCTGATCGGGGTCTGAAACGCGTGCGGCAGGCGTTGCGCGTTGACCTTCAGCTTGTTCAGGCCGACCTCGATGTCGGCGGCCAGGTTGTCAGAGGTGACCTGGGCGAATTCGAGGGCACTGAGCAGCAGGTCGTAGGTGTCGGTAGTGATGTTCTGCAGCTGCAATTTATCGAAGTCCGACAGGCTGGCCAGTTGCTGCTGGATGTCGTCTTCTGCGGTGGGCAAAAAGGCCAGAGAGTTGCGCAACAGCGCGTTATGCGATTTGAACTGTTCGACCAGACGGGTCTTTTCCTGCATCGCCTGCCGGAAACTTTCGTGAGCTTCGTTCCATTGCGCCGAGTCTTTACGCCCGTGCCTGGACTCGATCGCGTCGAAGCGCGTCCAGAGCCGATTCATCTCGTTCATCGGCGACACCAGCGGATCGTAGTTGTGGGTGAGCGCCACTCGCGCCTTGAGAATCTCGTTTTCCCACAACGAGTTCTGCTGTTTGATCTGCCGGATCAGATCCCGTGATTCGGTGTACGTCATGCTCTGGTCAGAGCTGGATTTCAAGTACAGAAACAGCAGAATCGAGGCCAGCGCCAGGGCGACCAGGGTCAGCAACAACAGGCTGCGTCGCCGCGAGATGTTGATCATGGCTTGTCTTCCCTTTGGCCAGTCAGGGTTGTGAGAAACAGCATGATCAACCGTTTGTCCTCAGCGCTCGGCATGCGCCCCAACTGGTACTGGAACATCACATCCACGGCGCGTTCGAGGGTGGGGGCCGAACCGTCGTGAAAGTACGGCGCGGTGATCGCGACATTGCGCAGGCTCGGCACCTTGAACACGGCCCGGTCCGCTTCGTCACCGGTCACGTTGAAGCGGCCCTGATCGGCCACGGTCGGGTTGCCGCGATCGGCAATGTAATCGCCGAACACACCGAATTTCTGGAACATGTTGCCGCCGATGTTCACCCCCTGATGGCAGGCAATGCAGCCGTACTCCTTGAAGCGCTGGTAACCGTACTTTTCCTCCAGGGTGAGGATGTCGGTGTTGCCGAGCAGGTATTGATCGAAGCGTGAGTTGGGCGTCAGCAAGGTGCGTTCGAAACTGGCCAGCGCCTGCTGGACATTGGCCCTTGTCACACCGTCCGGGAAGATGGCGGCGAAGTCGCGGCGATAGTCGGGGTTTTGACCGAGCCGCTCAATGACCGTCTTCCAGTCGCTGCCCATTTCATGGGGGCTGGTGATGACGACGTTGCTTTGTTCCTCCAGTGTTTCGACGCGGCCATCCCAGAACTGGCGAAAGTTGAGGGCCGCGTTGAACACGGTGGGGGTGTTGACGGCCACCGGTTTGCCGTCGAAGCCCAGTGACAAGGCGCGGCTGTCGGCACCGTTCTTGTCGAGTTGGTGGCAGCTGGCGCAGGACAGCGTGTTGTTGATCGACAAGCGTGGCTCGTGGAACAACCGTCGCCCGAGCTCCACGTGCCGGGCATCCTGCTGTGGTATTGCGGGCAACGGTTTGAGCGGCTCGTCCAGTGGCTCGGCACTGGCGCCGACACAGAGTCCGCACAGCAGTAACGCCATGGCGTGGTGGAAAAGCTTCATTGGCAATTGTCTCCCTGACTCAAGGCCGGTTTCACAGTGTTGATCCCATCGTCCACGGCGCGGGTTGCGTGCCGGCGAGCAAACGCGCAAACGTGTCTGCCGGCAGGGCTTTGCTGAAAAAGTAACCCTGGCCTTCTTCGCAGTGATGGGCCTTGAGAAACGCCAGTTGTTCGGCGGTTTCGATGCCCTCGGCGATGACGTTCAGGCCCAGGCTCTTGCCCAGGTTGATGATCGCGCTGACCAGCGCCGCATCGCTGCGGTCGTTGCACAGGTTGCGAATGAACGATTGATCGATCTTCAGCACATCGATGGGAAACCGCCGCAGGTAGCTCAGGCTGGAATAGCCGGTGCCAAAGTCATCGATGGCCAGATGCGTGCCCAGCGTCTTCAGGCGATTGAGCGCAGTCATCGTCGCCTCGACGTTTTGCATCAGCACGCCTTCGGTGATTTCCAGCTCCAGCCACTCGGGCGCCAGACCTGTCTGTTGCAGTACGCGCTCGATGCCGGCGACGAAGTCACGCTGGCGAAAATCGATCGGCGAGGTGTTGACCGACATACGGATCGGCGGCAGTCCGGCCAGTTGCCAGGCGCGGGTCTGCCGACAGGCCTCAGCCAGCACCCATTTGCTCAGCGGCACGATCAGACCGCTGTCCTCGGCCACCGGGATGAAGTCCGCCGGATAGACCCAGCCATGCCCCGGTTTTTGCCAGCGCACCAGTGCTTCGGCACCCACTACGGCGGCCGTGCGCAGGTCGATTTTCGGCTGATAGTGCAGGACGAATTCATGCTCTTGCAGCGCTCGGCGAATGCCCGACTCGATGCTGTGCTGTTCGCGGGCGTGCTGGTTCATGGCTTCGATGAAGAAGCCGATGCTGTCGGGGCCCTGTTCCTTGACGTTGCGCATCGCGGTCTCGGCCTTCTTGATCAGCTCGGTGGCTTCGAGGCCGTCATCCGGGTAGACGCTGATGCCGACGCTGGCGGTAACGCTGACGTCGTGGCCGGCAATCGTCTGCGGCAGGCGAATGGCGGCGAGGAGTTTTTCCGCGATGCCGTGTGTTTGCTGTGGGTGGTTGATGTCGCCGAGGATCACCACGAACTCGTCGGAGCCGTAGCGAAACACCGAGTCCGAATCACGTACGCAGGACAACAGTTGCCGGGCGACCCGTTTGAGCATCTCGTCACCCGCCGGATGGCCCAGCGCGTTGTTGATGCGCTTGAAGCGATCCAGGCCGAGAAACATCACCACCAGTTGTTTGTCATGCCGGCGGCACACCGCCATGGCCTGGCTCAGGCGATCACCGAGCAGGGTGCTGTTGGGCAGTTCCGTGAGGCTGTCGTATTGCAGCAGGTGCGAGACCTTGAGCAGTTCGTGCACCCGCGCTTCGATGGTCCGTTCAAGACTGAGCATCTTCAGCGCCGCGTCCTGCGCCAGTTGCCATTTCCAGGTCAGGGCGTTGGCCATCTGACGGATTTCCAGACTGTCGAACGGCTTTTTCAGGATCAGCAACTGGTCGCCAAACTCCAGCCGTTCAGCCATCGCCTCCCAGCTGTAGTCGCTGTACGCCGTGCACAAGGCGATTTGCAGGTTCGGGTCGACCCGCCACAGTTGCTCGATGGTTTCCAGGCCATCCCAGCCGGGCGGCATGCGCATGTCGATAAAGGCGAGGGCGTAGGGATTGCCACTGGCCAGTGCGCGGTTGACCAGTGCCAAGGCTTCCTGGCCCTGATAGGCGGAGTCGAGCTGGAAGCTCAGGCGCGGCGTCTGCTGACTGCCGAACAGCGTCTGTTCCAGTTGCTGCAAATCGACGGCGTCCGCCACCTGCGGGGCGAGGATCTTGCGAAAGTCCTCGTGGATCGCCGGCGTGTCGTCGATGATCAGGATGCGCCGGTTGGTCTGGGGAAAAGGCGTTTTCATGCCTCGTCCTCCTTTGGCGTCAGACGGGCACTGTCCTTGAGCAAATGCCCGGCCTGTTCGGCGCTGACCGCTGCACTGAAATACATGCCCCGGGCGTTCGGCTGCGGGGGCGCGGCGGGTGGTGTGCACGGCTGATCCGACGACGGCTGGCCTTCAGCGATGATGCCGATGTCCAGGTCCCGGGCGAAGTTGACGATCGCGCGCAGGGCATTGGCACCGGCGACATCGTGGGCAGCGCTGTCGACGAAACTCTGCGCCAGTTTGAGGTGATTGACCCGGTAGGTTTTCAGGTAGTCGAACGAGGAATATTCGGTGCCGAAATCATCGATGGCAATACTCACGCCCAGTTCCCGCAGGCGCGGCAACGCGTCGTTGTGTGTCCACTTGGTCTGGGCCAGCGTGGCCTCGGTGACATCGAAGCGCAGGTCCCAGGGCGCGAGTTCCCAGCGGGCGGTAGTGCGTAGCACGTTGTAGATCAGCTCGGGGCCGCTCTTGAGTTGGGCCAGCGAGAGCTTGATCGCCATCACCGGCGGCGCGACGCCTTCATTACGCCACAGATGCATCTGGTGGCAGGCGTGATCCAGCACCCAGTGCCCGAGTGGAATGATCGCGCCGGTTTTCTCCGCGATTGGCACGAAGTCGGCGGCCGACAGCAGGCCGCGACGGGGATGCTGCCAGAGGACTTGTGCCTCCATGCCGAGAATCCTGCCACTGTGCAGATCGACATCCGGCGCATACCGCAGCATCAGTTCATTGCCCTCGAGGGCGGTCATCAATTCGCTGACGAGGGTCATGCGTTCGGCCACTTCCCGGGAGATTTCCTCGGAGTGGAAGTGGTACTGGTTGCGGCCCATTTCCTTGGCGCGGTACAGCGCCATATCGGCCTGCCCGAGCAGCGTGTCGGCATCGAGGCTGAGGTCGCTGTAACTGCTGATGCCGATGCTCACCGAAATATGCAGCGCATTGCCGGCCAGTTGGTAAGGCGCCAGCAGCGCGTCGCGGATATTGGCAGCCATCGTGGCCGATTGGGTCGGGTCGCTGACGTCCAGTTGCAGGATCGCGAACTCGTCGCCGCCCAGGCGCGCCACCACGTCGCTTTCCCGTACGCCGGACTTGATGCGCCGGGCGACTTCCTGCAGCAGCAGGTCGCCCACCGGATGGCCCAAGGTGTCATTGATCCGCTTGAAATGGTCGAGGTCCAGATAGAACACCGCGAACGGCATGGCACCCCGTCGCGCGGCGGCGAACGCCTGATGCAGGCGCTCGATCAGCGTGGCGCGATTGGCCAGGCCCGTCAGGCCATCGGAGCGCGCCAGCAAGGCCAGTTTTTCCTCGGCCAGGCGGCGTTCGGTGATGTCGAGGATGATGCCTTCGACTTCCAGAAGCCGGCCGTCCTGATCGCGCACCGGGATGTAGCGGTTTTCCACCCAGCGCCAGGTGCCCTGGCCGGTGCGCATGCGGAACTCGATGGACGCGCCCGACGCATGCCGATCCAGCACCCGGGCCATGGCCGCATCGACGTTCGCCTGATCGTCCGGATGAATCAGTGCCTGTGCCCAGTCGGGCGACCCCACCAGGTCGGCGGCGACGTGGCCGTAACGGGTAATGTTGTGGGAGATGTACATCAGCGCAAACGAGGGTTCGCCGCGCAAACGGTAAAGAATGGTCGGGCTGTTCTGCACGATCACGTTGGCGTCCGACAGCTCACGCGTGCGTTCTTGCACCGCTTGCTCCAGCAGGCTCATCTTCAGTTCGGCGTCTTCGGTCATCTGCCATTTGACTGTGAGGGCGCTGGCCATCTGGCGGATCTCGATGGCGTCGAAGGGCTTTTTCAGGATCAGCAACCGGTCGTTCAGCGCCAGACGCTGGTCAATATCCTCCCACGAATAATCGGAATAGGCCGTGCACAGCGCAACTTGCAGCTTGGGGTCGACCTGCCACAGCCGTTCGATGGTTTCCAGACCATCCCAGCCCGGCGGCATGCGCATGTCGATGAAAGCCATGGCGTAGGGGCGGTTTTCAGCCAGCGCGGCTTCGAGTTTGTCCAGCGCTTCGCGGCCCTGAAACGCCGAGTCCAGCTCGAAATGTTGGGATTGTTTTGCAGACGGGGTGCCGAACAACAGATTTTCGGTTTCGCCCAAACCATCGTCGCCGGGGATGACCGGGCTGAGAATCTTGGCGAAATCGCCATGGATCGCCGGGCTGTCGTCAACGATCAGCACGCGGCGATTGATGTGCACGGTTGGCATTGTCATGCCGCGCCACCCGTGGGGAGGCATGCTGTGGTGATCCGGGGCATCCTTTTCCCTCGCCATTTGCCTGTTCGTGTCAGCCGATGGAGTCTTGCGCTGTGTTCAGCATAGTCGGCTCCCCGGTACTGCGCTTTCGGCCCCGGACAAAGATCGGCGTGAAGGCCGGCCAAAATCATCTAGCCTTGGACTCAGGCGCGGACCGACGAAGCGTTGGGTCGGTGCGTCGTTATTTCCCTGTTTGCTTGAGGCCATGCCATGGAAGAGCTATCCGCGCCGACGCCGGCGCATCGACCCACAGTGCTGCTGGTTGATGACGAGGAATCGATCCTCAACAGCCTGCGTCGCCTGTTACGCGGCCAACCCTACGATCTGCTGTTGGCGACCAGCGGCGCCCAGGCGCTGGAGATCCTCGCGCAGCAGCCGGTGAACCTGGTGGTGAGTGATGCGCGCATGCCGGGCATGGACGGTGCGTCGTTGTTGGCGCATGTCCGTGAGCGTTTTCCGGCGACTGCGCGGATCATGCTCACGGGATATGCCGACCCGGCGGCGATCATCAAAGCCATCAATGACGGGCAGATTCACCGTTACATCAGCAAGCCGTGGAACGACGAAGAGCTGCTGCTGATTCTGCGCCAGTCCCTCGAGCACCAGCATTCCGAGCAGGAGCGCCAGCGTCTGGAACGCTTGAACCAGGTGCAGAACGAGCAGCTCAAACTGCTCAACAGCACCCTGGAAAAGCATGTCGTGGCGCGCACCGCCGAACTGCAGCAAACCGCCGACATGCTCGATCTGGCGTACGAAGAGCTCAAGCACAGCTATGTCACCGGCACCGAAGTGTTTTCGCTGCTGGCCAATCTGCGCTTGCCACCTGCCAAGCAGACCAACCGGCAGATCATCGAACTGGTGCGCAGCTACTGCAAACAGCACGGCCTGGACGAGGCCACCAGCCGTGATCTGACCATGGCTGCGGCGCTGTACAACATCGGCAAGCTGAGCTGGACCGACGCGATGATGATCACGCCCTCGGATCTGCTGCGCCATACCGAACGCGAGCGCTATCGCAGTTACCCGAAGCAGAGCGAATCGTTGCTCATGACGCTTGACCCGATGAAAGATGCGGCGCGTCTGATCCTGCATCATCAGGAGCGCTGGGATGGCAGCGGGTTTCCCGACAGGCTCAAGGGCGAGGGCATTCCGTTCGGTTCACGCTTGCTGAAACTGGCGGTGGATTTCGTCGAGTTGCAGCGCGGTCTGATCCTCGAGCGGCAGATGAACAGCGATGAAGCGCTGCTGTACCTGCGCCAATACGCCGGGCGTTTGTACGATCCTGATCTGGTCGAAGATTTCATTCAGGTGTGTGCGGCATTTCTCAGCGACGTGACGCTGGCCGATCCGTCGGTCAAGGTGCTCTCCACTCGGGATCTGGCGGCGGGGATGATTCTGGCGCGCAACCTCAATGCCGATAACGGCATGCTACTGCTCAACGCCGGCAAGGTGCTCAGCGCGCTGCTGGTGGAAAAACTGATTGCGTTCGAAGCCATGGAGGGCGGCAAGTACACGATTTTCGTCAAGGTGCCGGAGGAGGTTGAAGCCACGCTCAAGGCGCTGGGCGAATGATCGGTGAGGTGACGTCATGGGGCTGGGCATGGGATCCTTGCGGTTTTTCCAGGCCGGTGGCTGACCCATGACTTGTGCATCTGTTGACTCTGCAAACCTCATTCGTATCGCCGCCGCGCTGGTGCTCAATCCCGCAGGCCAGACTCTGTTGGTGCGCAAGCGCGGCACCACGGCGTTCATGCAACCGGGCGGCAAGATCGAAGCGCACGAGTTGCCGGTGCACGCACTGGCGCGTGAGCTGGAAGAAGAGCTGGGTTTGCAGATCGACCCGGCGCAGGCTGCATTTCTCGGGCAGTTCTCGGCGCCTGCCGCCAACGAACCGGGGTTTGTCGTTCAGGCGCAGATCTTTCAACTGACGATCGACACTGACGTGATCCCGGCTGCTGAAATCGAAGAAGTGATCTGGGTCGATCCCACCACTGATCCTGCGGTCGATCTGGCGCCATTGACACGCGACCTGATCCTGCCGTTTTATCGCCAGTCATTGACGGCCATCGCCTGATCATCCTCGCAAAGGACTTTGCCATGATCCCGCTTCAAGACTTGCTGATCTTCGCCGCTGCAGCCTTGTTGATGGTGCTGACACCGGGGCCGAACATGATCTACCTGATCTCGCGTTCGATCTGTCAGGGGCGCAGGGCTGGTGTGACGTCGTTGCTGGGCGTGGTGGCGGGGTTCTTTGTGCACCTGTTTGCGGCAGCGGCGGGGTTGACCGCCGTGTTTCTGGCGGTGCCGATGGCCTATGAAGTGTTGAAATGGGCCGGTGCGCTGTACCTGCTGTGGCTGGCCTGGCAAGCGGTCAAACCGGGGGCGCGCTCGCCGTTCGAGGCGCAGCAATTGCCGGCGGACTCGTCGCGCAAGCTGATCACCATGGGCTTTCTGACCAGCGCATTGAACCCGAAAATTGCGGTGTTCTACCTTTCGGTATTCCCGCAATTCATCACGCCCGAACACGGTTCGGTGTTCACCCAAAGCATCATTCTCGGCCTGACCCAGATCAGCGTGAGTTTCTCTGTCAATTTGCTGATCGCACTGTTCGCGGCGGGCATCGCTTCGTGGTTTGTGCGCAACCCGACATGGCTGGCGCTGCAGCGTTATTTCATGGGCTTCGTTTTGGCTGGTCTGGCCGTGCGCCTGATGTTTGAGCAGCGCAGGTCGGCGTGAACATGTGGATCGAACGGTTGGACGCCAGTCATGCCCTGGCTTACCGCGAACTGATGCTCGAAGCGTACGACCGACATCCGCAGGCGTTCACTTCCAGCGTGCGTGAGCGCGCGGTGATGCCGTTGAGCTGGTGGGAAGGGCGCCTGACCAGCAAACTCGATGTGGTGCTTGGCGCGTTTGAAGCCGGCACGTTGGCCGGGATTGTCGGGCTGGCGTTTGAGCCTCGCGAGAAGGCCCGCCATAAGGCCACCCTGTTTGGCATGTACGTATCAGCCGATTTTCGTCAGCACGGTTTGGGGCTCGAACTGGTGCAGGCGGCCATTGCCGAAGCGCAAACCCATCCGGCGTTGAAACTCATCCAATTGACCGTCACGGCTGGCAATGACGCCGCGTTCAACCTCTACCAGCGCTGCGGCTTCATCCAGTTCGGCCTCGAACCGCTGGCAGTGCGGGTGGGCGAAGACTATTTCGACAAGATCCACATGTGGCGACAGCTCTGATATTGCGCTGATCCCTGTGGGAGCGAGCCTGCTCGCGAAGGCAATCTGACAGTCACTATTTGTGTGTCTGATACATCGCTTTCGCGAGCAGGTTCGCTCCCACAAGTGACTCAGCGAACCGCGCTGACACCGTCCAGTGTCGAGAACGATGTGTCTTTGGCTGTCAGGAGAAAATCGCGCATGTACGGTGCATCGAGCATGTCGGTGCGAATCGCCGCGTACAACGTTGCAAACAAACCTTTTTCCCCCAAGCGTTTGCCCTTCACATAACCGCGCGAGCTGTATTCGTGCAGTGCCCAGTGCGGCATGCCGCAGACGCCACGGCCGCTGGCGACCAGTTGCATCATCATCACCGTCAGTTCTGAGGTGCGCACCTGCGCCGGTTCGATGTCAGCTGGTTCCAGGAAGCGCGTGAAGATGTCGAGACGGTCACGTTCCACCGGGTAGGTGATCAATGTTTCAGTCAGCAAGTCTTCGGGGACGATGTACGGTTTGCTTGCCAGTGCATGCTGGTTGGCCACTGCCAGCATCGCTTCGTAGGTGAACAGCGGTACATAGGTAATGCCGGCGATTTCCAGTGGGTCGGAGGTCACCACCAGATCCAGGTCGCCACGGGCCAGGGCCGGTAGCGGTGCAAAAGAGAAACCCGAAGCGAGGTCGAGTTCAACCTCCGGCCAGGCATCGCGGAACTGGTCGATGGTTGGCATCAGCCACTGGAAACAGCTGTGGCATTCGATGGCCATGTGCAAACGACCGGCGGTGCCACCGGCCAGTCGAGCGATATCACGTTCGGCGGCGCGCAGCAGTGGCAGTGTCGCATCGGCCAGTTGCAACAGACGCAGACCGGCGCTGGTGAAACGTACCGGTTTGGTTTTGCGCACGAACAATTGCATGCCCATGCGCTCTTCCAGTTCCTTGAACTGGTGGGACAGCGCCGATTGGGTCAGGTGCAAACGGTCGGCAGCATCCACCAGACTGTCGGCTTCGCGCAGTGCGTGCAGGGTTTTCAGGTGACGTATTTCAAGCACCGATTGGCTCCATGAGTAAAACTTGTGATCAACACGAAAAGGTTGAGTTTGTCTCATGTTGGCTTGACTGTCGACAATGGCGCCATCATTTACTCAATGGAGCACATTCGACATGGCCGTGGCCCACACCCTTGGTTTCCCGCGCATCGGCGCCGACCGCGAACTGAAAAAAGCCCTCGAAGCCTTCTGGAAAGGCGATCTCGACCAGACTGCCTTGAACAAGGTCGGCCGTGATCTGCGCGCCACTCACTGGCAATTGCAAAAGGATGCGGGTATCGATTTGCTGCCGGTCGGCGACTTCGCCTGGTATGACCAGGTGCTGACCCACTCGCTGACCTTCGGCGTGATCCCTGAGCGTTTCGCCAGCGTGCGCGACGAGCATGGTCAGCCGAGCCTCGACACCCTGTTCGCCATGGCCCGAGGCGCGACGACCAGCTGCTGCGGTGGCGAGCACGGCCAGACGCAATATGCGCAAGAGCTGACCAAATGGTTCGACACCAACTACCACTACCTGGTCCCGGAGTTCAGTGCTGACCAACAGTTCAAGCTGAGTTGGGAGCAGTTGTTCGACGAAGTCGAAGAAGCCAGGGCGCTGGGCCACAACGTCAAACCGGTGATCATCGGCCCGCTGACTTACCTGTGGCTGGGCAAGGCGAAAGGCGAAGATTTCGACAAACTCGAGCTGCTTGAGCGCTTGCTGCCGGTCTACAACGAAATCCTTGTTCGTCTTGCCGGGCAAGGCGTGGAATGGGTGCAGATCGACGAACCGATCCTCACCCTGGATCTGCCTCAGGCATGGAAAAATGCCTTTGAACGCGCCTATCACATCCTGCAGTACTCGCCGTTGAAAAAGTTGGTAGCGACGTATTTCAGTGGCCTTGAAGACAACCTCGGCCTGGCTGTAGGTCTGCCGGTGCAGGGGCTGCATATCGACGCGGTGCGGGCGCCGGAGCAATTGGGGCAGGTGCTTGATCGTCTGCCTGCTTACAAGATTCTCTCGGTCGGTCTGGTCAATGGGCGCAATGTCTGGCGCTGCGAACTGGAGCAGGCGCTGGCGCAATTGCAACCGGCGCAAGAGCGGTTCGGCGACAACCTGTGGGTCAGCAGTTCCTGTTCGTTGCTGCACAGCCCGGTGGATGTCGAGCGTGAAGACAAACTCGATCCGGAACTGAAAAGCTGGCTGGCCTTTGCCGTGCAGAAGTGCGGCGAGATCGCCGTTCTGCGTGATGCGCTGAATGATCCGCAAGCGGCCAACGTACGCACCGCGCTGGAGGCCAGTCGCAGCATTGCGCGCAACCGTGCGCACTCGCCACGCATTCATAAAGCCCAGGTGCAGACCCGCATCAACGCAGTCAATGCCAGTGACAGTCAGCGTCATTCACCGTTTGCCACACGCATCGCCCAACAACAGTCGCGTCTGCAATTGCCGACGTTTCCGACCACAACCATTGGCTCGTTCCCGCAGACCGGTTCCATCCGTCTGGCGCGTCAGGCGTTCAGGCAGGGCAAGCTGTCGGCCAACGATTACCACGACGCCATGCGCAGTGAAATCCGCCACGCCGTAGAGGTGCAGGAACGTCTGGGGCTGGACGTGCTGGTGCATGGTGAAGCCGAGCGCAATGACATGGTCGAGTATTTCGCCGAACAGCTCGATGGTTACCTGTTCACCCGTTTCGGCTGGGTGCAAAGCTACGGTTCGCGCTGTGTCAAACCGGCAGTGATTTACGGTGACCTGAGCCGTCCGCAGGCGATGACGGTGGACTGGATCACCTACGCACAGAGCCTGACCGACAAAGTCATGAAAGGCATGCTCACCGGCCCTGTGACCATGCTGATGTGGTCGTTTCCCCGCGAAGACGTCTCGCGCAAAGTCCAGGCGCAACAACTGGCGCTGGCCCTGCGTGACGAAGTGGTGGATCTGGAGCGCGCCGGAATCAAGATCGTGCAGATCGACGAAGCCGCGTTCCGCGAAGGCTTGCCGCTGCGCCGCGCGCAATGGCAGGAATACCTGGACTGGGCGGTCGAGGCGTTCCGCCTGACGGCATCCGGTGTCAAGGACGACACCCAGATCCACACCCACATGTGCTACAGCGAATTCAACGACGTGATCAAGGCGATTGCCGACATGGACGCCGATGTCATCACCATTGAAACCTCGCGTTCGGACATGGAGCTGCTCGATGCGTTCGAGGCGTTCGACTACCCGAACGACATCGGCCCCGGCGTCTATGACATCCACTCGCCACGGGTGCCGGACACTGCCGAGATGGTCAAGCTGATGAGCAAAGCGGTCAAACGGGTTCCAGCCGAGCGACTGTGGGTCAACCCCGATTGCGGCTTGAAGACTCGGGCATGGCCGGAGACGGAGGCGGCATTGGTCAACATGGTGGCGGCGGCGCGTCAGTTGCGCAGTCAGTTGGCGTAACGCCTGCAAAAAAGCCAGCCTCATGAGTGAGGCTGGCTTTTTTAGTGGTTGATGAGCCAGGGGTTAGATCGCTTCGTTAGCCAGGATCGCCTCGAAGTGCACAAGCACCGCCGACTGCGTGCCAATATCGGCATAGGGCAGGGTGGCGTCGTCCGCGTGGGTCAGGAAGCGGTGGCCAGGCAGTTTCAAATGGGCTTTCTCGAAACCCCTGAACGTTCTGGTCGCGCTGCGATAATGGAAGTGGGCATACCAAAGCAGTTCTGCCGGCGACAGCGTTACATCCCAGATCTCATACTCTTGCAGGTAATCAGTGCGGCCGTGGCGTTTGCCGAGGTTTTTCAACGGACTGGTTTTGCGGATCTCCACAGCCTTCTGCGTGATCAGGTCTTCGAGCATGCCGTCGGTGGGTCTTTGGCTGGTCAGCGACTGGCGGGTACGCAGAGCCCGGCCGGTAAGGGTCAGTTCGCTGGCCTTGTTGCGCAACTGCGCAATGATCGGGTTTTGCGCTGCCAGCGTCTCGATGCGGGCGGCGCGCCGATTGAGCTCGGTCGCTTCGCTGTCCATCATGTGCTGAAGGTCGACCGGCAGCATGTCCTGCTCGGCGTAGGACTCGACCCTGATCTGGTAATCCGTCTGGGCATCCAGGCGCCGTTGCGCATCGACCATTAACGCGGCCAGGCTGATTGATGCGGGGGCCGGTGGCGCTGTGTTTCGCGGGTTCAACAGTCGGTAGCTGCCATCGCTGCCTTGCTCCCAGACTTCCTCGTAGCCGCCGCGCGTGGTCGAAACGTATTGATGTTTGTGCGTTGTCGGTTCCCAGCGCTCGGCACCGTGCAGCAGTTGGTTGTCTGCGGTGGTGAACACGCTTGGTACCGCCTGCCCTGCCGGCACGGGCGCGGGCTCTTCGATGATGCCTTTGCGGGCCCGTTCCGCGAGCCATTCGATCCCGCTCAGCAACGCCGGCACTTCCTCCAGGTGAAAGTGTTGCGGATACGTGGAGGTCCAGATCTTCATCTCGCGAAGGAAGCGGGTGTACAGATCAACGCAGTTCTGCAGAATCTGACTGCGCTGAACCCGGCTCGCATTGCTGTTGCGCAGGTTGTATTGCGTGTACAGGGCCCGATCGACATTGGCACGAAGCTCGTGAGCCTGCTCCATCAGGTAAAACCAGGAAACATCGTCGGTTCGGCCATGTCGCTTGATGATTTCCAGGCGTTGCCCGGTTTTCAGATACAGCAGGTTGGCATAACTGTGCTTGGTGTTGATGTCTTCGATCAGTGCTGTTCTGGTTTCTTTGTGCGCTTTGACGCGGATGCGTTCATACCAGTAATTGGCATCGGCCTTGAGCTGTTCCATTTGATTGAGCTGACGCAGGTAATCCACACGCAATGAGCGAATGCCTTCGAGCATTTCCAACTGCTGGACGAGCGTATTGCCCGGCAGGTTGTCGAGCGCCTGCATCAGCTCGTCAATCCGGTTGATCACATCGACGCTGCTTTGGGAGAGGTGGTAGGCGCGGCGCCAGTAGCGATCGGTCAGCAACGAGGCGCACTTGCTTTGTATTTCGAGCAGGGTTCGTTTTTTGTTGCCCTTGGTCAGGGGCATCAACTCCGCCAGTTTTTCGTATTGTCGGGTAGCCAGCTGGATATCGCCGGCACAGGCGGCTTCGGACGCCGGCAACCTGGCCCGCCTGTCCTGCGGCGAGGCACTGCCATAGCGGTTGATAGCGGCATCGCTCGCCACGCCCCTGGCCTGGAGCTGATCGGCCAGGTTGTCGGCTTCGCGGGTCAAGCGCAGCTGACGAGCCGTGTCACTGGCCACCAACCAGCGAGGCAATCGCTGCCGGATCGCCTGCGGCCAGAATGAATCAGCGGTATCGACCAGATACCCGGCGACATTTCCGCCACCAGGCAACCCGCCGACAGCGGTGCCGTAGACGCCGAACCAGGTATCCCACTGCCCGTTTTCATCCAGAGCAATGGGTTGTTTATAGGTCTTGGTACTTGTGCCGCGTAAACGCCATTCGTCGGCTTTGTGGCTGCGGTGAACTTCGAAGATCCGCCCCTGACTCAGGATGAAGTCGCCGTCGGCATGCCGGTAGATGCCGCGATAGGGCCCATCGGCGGCCGGTTCCTGCCCTGACAGCGAAATCGGCTTTTCGTATTCGTAGCCGGAGAAGCGCGCCGCCAGATTCTGCGCCTGACGTCGGTTGGGCACATGCAGTGCGCCGGCACTTCGTGCCAGCGTGCGCAGTTGGCGGGCGCGGGTCAGCGAGCGGGCCGTTCGGGACACCGCCGAGACCGCCGCTTCGCCCGGCAGCAGGTCCATGGCCGCGTCGATCAGTGACAACAGTACGGACTCAACCTCCGCCAGGCCATCCCCCACATCGCCGCGCAAAAAGGCCGCCACGGCCTGATTGGCGCTGCTCCAGGCATCGTAAAGGGCAAACGCGGTGCCGATGAGGGGCAGTAATCCCAGCGCCATTTTCAAGTAGTTGAAGGCCCTGGGGCCCTTGAGCGCATAGCGCTCCATGTATTGCGCATCGTTGGAGCGCGACGTGCCCCGATGCGCCTCGATCAGCCGTCCCATGTGGACGTTGAGCAGGTGCTGGGTCAATGACGTGGTTGAAGGCCACGGTATGCCGACGCCAATCATGGCGTTATTTTTCTTCTCGATCGCCTGACCGAGGCGCAATGCATGGGCGCGCACATCACCCTGCAGGGCCCGGCCGGACAGATAGCTGATCCATGAGTCTTGCTCGCACAGTCTGAACAGTGCGATGCGGGCGTCTTCCAGGCTGTCGTAACGACGCAGAACCTGGTCGTCGGGACCGTCCGGCAAATACAGCAAGGTCGTCCCGCTGATCTGCTCGTGGATAAAGGTCACACCGGATAACGTCACGGGACCTTGATTGGGCGTGTCCTCGCCACCGGCTCTGAGGAAGGCCGGCAACAACACAATGCGCCTGGCGCCGTTGTTCCAGGCCTGTGTGGTGTCGGCGGTAATGGCGATGTTGAATATTTGCCACTCATGGTCGTTGATCCGCTGTTGCAGGCGTGCGCATTCGCCCTGCATCTTGAGCATCAGTTGCCATGGTTCGAGCAGGCATTCGCGGCGATGTTCGCGCACGAATGTGGCTTCACCGTGCCCGCCCATGAAGGCGTCACGGATCGTTTGCTCGTAGGCTTTGGGCAAGTCCAGATCCGGCAGGACCCTGCGCAGGTATTCATGGGTAATGCCGCTTTTCAAGGCTTCTCGTGTGCGGTCATTGGCAGCGGTGACCTCGACCTTCATGAACAGCAGGCGCAAGGACTTCGATTCCAGGCTCATGGAGGGTGTGTTGTCGAGGTTCTGCGCCAGCTCTTCAAGGGGTATCTTGCTGCGAGTTGCGCTGGGTACCGTAACCAGCGTATACGCGGCGGTCATGGTGGAGCCATCGATCATTTGCTTTTGCAGCCTGGCTGAATCCGGCAGATCGATCAGCACCGAGAACGTCCCCTCAACCGAGAAGTCCTTACGCAGGCGTTGGTACAGATGCTGACGGGTGAAGTCATCACGCGGCGGCACGGCCAGCGTCAGCAACGAGTGGCTGCGATGCATGGCAGCGATATAGGCCTGTATCTGTGCCTTCAGGTGGCTGCGCTCGTCAGTGGACATCTGGATTTGCCAGGCCGGCAGACGGGTAGCCAGCGTGCCGCTGCGGTGCTGCTCCAGCAGGTGGGCAAAAGCCAGATTTCGTGCGGCGTGTAATGGCACCTGCAGCAGGCCCCTGAAGCGTGTACCCAAGGCCTGTAGTTGGCTGCCGCGCTCGGAGGACGCTGTCGACTCGGGATAGCGCGCACGGATTTCGCCGGCCTGCACTTCGAACTCACTGGTCAGTTGATCCAGCGCGTAATGCAGTGGGTCACCACTGATTTTTTTCAAGCGCAGGGTCAGCGAGGTGGCCGGCTCGGTAATCGCGAACATCTGGCTTTCCAGCGCCTGACGATTGGCAAAGTGCTGCAGTCCTCCACCAGTGCCGGGCCAGTAAAGCAACAGGCTGTGGGGCGACGTCCGGTCGAGCAACGTAGCGGCGCGGGTCATGACAAACGGACCGTTGAGGGTCTCATTCATGCTGCCGTCAGCCGGTTCGCCCATTGAAAGTTCCAGGCTGGCCGCGACGCAGTCGCTGTGCAGGGCGGTGGCAGGGTCGAGCAGAACCTTGAGCAGTTGGTGGTCTTCGCTGCTGATCTGTTCAAGTTCTCGTTGCAAGTCGGCTTCGGCTTGCAGGGCGGTCTTGTGCGCCTGATGCAAAGCGCTGAACTGACGATTAAACGTCAGCAGGTCAAGGGGCCGTGTGCGCCCCAACAGGGCTGTTGCGGCGTTGTCTGCCGCTTGCTCGGCGGTTTCCAGCGTCAGTTGCAACGCCTCGATCGATTGCAGGGCGGCGCTGTCGCCCGATGCACCCAGTCGTGCTTCCAGGGCATCACGCTGGCGATTGAGAGCGGCCTGACGCAGGGCCAAGGGAATGTCGGCATAAAGACTGCCGAACAGCGACTGTTCAGCGTCCTCGACAATGACGGCGTCAGTAATGGCGGGGGAACCGAACACGGCAGCGGTTTGGCGCTGGCGATCTGCGCGGTCGGCGAAATCAAGGGCGTTGCTGGCGTGTTCGGCGAATCCGGACTTGCCCGCGCTACCGTTACGCAGGGCATCGACTCGAGCCTGGCGAAAGTGCGTCAGCAGGTCGCTCATGCCGGTGGACAGTGGCAAGTCTCTACGGGCGTATTCAAAGCTCAGACCGGTTTGCGGCAAACCGCTGGGAATCAGCGACTGAGCGGACATCCACGCCTCAAGGTCGCTGCGTTGGGTAAAACCTTTGAATGCTTCGGGGCGCAGCGGCAGGTACAGCCAGTGCAATGGCGGCTGGTCACCAAAGCTGATGACCCAGGCCGCAGGGAATTTCACTTTGCTGCCGTCGCTCAGCACCAGCGAAACCTGTTCACAGGTGACCGTCGCCTCATGGCTGGTTGCATCCATCAACGCGAACAGCGAAATACGCTGTTCAGCCGTCACACGACGCTGGGCAACGGCGCTCAGGACGGTCGCCTCGAAATGCTGGCGATACAGTTGGTTGGCGCGTTCGCGCCGCGATACCGGAGTACCGGGTGCCCGCGCCTGCCAATATTGATTCCAGTCCTCGTCCAGCGCCTTGACCAGGTCCAGACCCTTGAGCCGTTCAAGCAATTGCAGTGGCGTGAGGGCAAACAGTCGATGGCTGGCGGGCAGGCCTGTCACACGGCATTGCTGGTCAAGCGTGTCCGCCGGTAACGGCTGCTGAAAAACGAAGGTACAGGCCTGCACAATCGCCATGAAATGTTCGGGACGTTGCGGGGTCGCCGCAAAGAGGAAACCGATATCAGGCTCGCCCAGATCCAGCTTCTGCTCGAGCAACCGAGTGAGGGCCTCTCGAGTGGTCGGCACCCCGGCGACCAGTTCACGCAGTGCCTGGCTACTGTCACGCCATCGGTTCGCGGCACTCAGCGCCAGCGCGGTGTCAGGATTGCCGGGCAGATGAGCCCAGGGCGATGAGGCCGTCGGGCCGGGATCTAAGAGTTCGGACAAAAAACGGTCGGGCATGGCAACGATGGCTCGAGTTGTGAAGCGGCGGATCCGCTTCTTGGTGCCACCATTGAACTGAAAACCCGCGAACCCATGGCGGTACATAGTTATCGCCGCACGACCGCTCGGCACTCTTCATCAAACTGTCATCGAACTGTGGCAGCGCACTTGTACAAACTTCATCAGACTCGCGCTCTACTGGGTTTCTGCGTTTCGGTGTTTTTCATGGCTAAGGGTTTTTTATCGGTCGCGGCTTTGTTGGCCGCGATTTTTTTCGGATCTTCGGCATGGGCGGCGACGCGTTGTGATGTGAATGTGCCGACCGAGCATGCCGACCTGGCGCAGGTGAGCCTGGCTTACCAGAGCATCGGTCGTGCGTCGGATCCTGCGTTGTTACTGGTCATGGGCCTGGGTGGGCAGTTGATCCACTGGCCGGACGAAGTGGTGGTCGCGCTATGCCAGCAAGGTTTTCGGGTGATTCGCTATGACAACCGCGATGTCGGCCTGTCAACCTGGCGTCAGGCGCCGGTGGAAGCCAATCTGACGTTCGAAGTGCTGCGCTACAAGCTCGGTCTGCCGGTGGCGGCACCGTACAGCCTGACGGATATGGCCGATGACGCACTGGGTTTGATGGACGCGTTGCACATCGAGCAATTCCACGTCCTGGGCGCGAGCATGGGCGGGATGATCGCCCAACACATGGCGGCCATGGCGCCGCAGCGGGTCGAGAGCCTGACGTTGATCATGACCACCTCTGGCGCCGAAGGTTTGCCGGCACCGAGTGCGGCGCTGGTGCAACTTTTATCGCGACGCGGTGCACCGAATCGTCAGGTGGCGCTGGAGCAACAGGCTGATCTGCTGGCGGCACTGGGCAGCCCGGCGGTTACCGATGATCGCCAGGCCTTGCTGCATCAGGCGGCGCTGTCGTATGACCGAGCGTTCAACCCGGAAGGTGTGAAGCGCCAGATCATGGCGATCCTCGCCGAGCCAAGTCGGGTGGCCTTGCTCAACCAATTGCGCGTGCCGACGCTGGTGGTGCATGGCACGGCAGATCCATTGTTGCCGGTGATGCACGGTGTGCATCTGGCGGCGCATATTCGTGGCAGCCAGTTGAAGTTGATTCCTGGCCTGGCGCATCGTTTTCAGGAGGCGTTCAAAGAGCCGTTACTGGCGGCGGTGTTGCCGTATTTGCAGGCGCATCGTGAAGACACTTCGCACTGGGCGCAGATTGAGCCGGCGGTGGGCGGGAATCTGCTGTAACCGAGGTCTTTGTATTGTCTGAGCGGGCCTCTTCGCGAGCAGGCTCGCTCCCACAGGAGAACGCATTCCAAGGGTGGGAGCGAGCCTGCTCGCGAAGGGGCCGCTATGGTCACCAAAAAAACTGGAGCAGGTGTATCGTGCAAACTTTCCCGCACGATTTCCCCTGCGAGGTATTTGATGAATTCCGCTCTGAAAATCGACTTTGTCAGCGACGTCTCCTGCCCTTGGTGCGTCGTCGGTTTGTATGGCTTGCTCGAAGCGTTGGAGATCCTGCGCAACGAAGTGCAGGCCGAGATCCGTTTCCAGCCGTTTGAGCTGAATCCGAAGATGGGTGCGGACGGGCAGAATATTGCCGAGCATATTCAAGAAAAGTACGGTTCGACCCCGGAGCAATCGCAGAAGAACCGCGAAGCGATCCGCGCCCGTGGTGCGGAACTTGGTTTTGCTTTCCGTACCGACGGCAACAGCCGCATTTACAACACCTTCGATGCGCATCGCTTGTTGTACTGGGCGGGGCTTGAAGGTGTGCAGCTACCGTTGAAAGAGGCGCTGTTCAAGGCGTATTTCAGTGATGGCGGCAATCCGTCGGATCACCGGCAACTGGTGCAGATTGCGGAAAACGTCGGGCTGGATCGTCAGCGTGCCGAGGCCGTTCTGGGTTCCGACGAGTTTGCCGATGAGGTGCGCGAAGAAGAGCAGCAGTGGCTGCAGCGTGGGGTGAGTTCGGTGCCGACGGTAGTGTTCAACGGGCAGTATGCGGTGACGGGTGGGCAACCGGTGGAAACGTTTGTCGGGGCGATTCGGCAGATTATGGCGGAGTCCAAGGGCGGTACCGTCAACTGAAGAGCAAAAGCCCCTCACCCTAGCCCTCTCCCAGAGGGAGAGGGGACTGATTGGGGGATGCTGGAGTGATACGCCGACCTGAGCGTGTTGTACCGAATCCATAATCGACTCGGTTTTTCAGGTCGATGTCAGACGCGAGACACTGCGGTCGGCCCCCTCTCCCTCTGGGAGAGGGCTGGGGTGAGGGTGGCTTTTGCACTTAGCTGTGGATGCGCACCCAAACAGTCACCAAAACAGTGGCAGCCATCAACCACGCCACCGCCGCCACCGCCAGCGATGCCTCCAGCCGCATCCGATCGACCATCACATACAACGTCGCCAGATACACAAAGTACGGAATGATCGACCACATGCCGAACACGATCGTGGTCTTCAAATCCTCAATCGAACGTCCCTTGCCGACGATGTAATGCGCAATCAGCGCAAACGTCGGAAACAGCGGCACCAGCCCGGCGATGTAATAGTTTCTGGTTTTCGACAGCGCCGCGATGATCAGTACTACCGCGGCGCCCAACAGGGCTTTGAAAAACAGATCCATCAGTGGCTCAATCCGTACTTTTTCACTTTGTCGAACAGCGTGGTCTTGGCCATGCCCAGCTCAAGACTCGCCTGGGTCAGGTTGCCACCGCTGCGTTGCAGGGCATCGCTGAGCAGGTTGCGTTCGAACGCTTCCACCGCTTCGGCAAACGCCAGGCCTTGGCCAGCGCTGCCGGCGCCGGACTTTTTGAACGCCGGCAGACCGAGGGCAAAACGTTCGGCAACGTTGCGCAGTTCACGCACGTTGCCCGGCCAGTCGTGGCTCATCAGGTTCGACAGGGTCTGGTTGTCCAGTTCCGGCAGCGCGCGGTCGAAACGCAGGGCCGACTGCTGGGTGAAGTGCTCGAACAGTTGCAAAATGTCTTCACGGCGCTCACGCAGTGGCGGCAATTCCAGCGTCACCACGTTGAGGCGATAGTACAAGTCGCTGCGAAATTCGCCGGCCTTGCTCGCTTCGTCGAGGTCGGACTTGGTCGCCGCGATCACTCGACAATCCACCGCCACGCTCTGGTTCGAGCCGAGGCGTTCGAGGGTGCGTTCCTGCAATACGCGCAACAGTTTGATCTGCAACGGCAGCGGCATGCTCTCCACTTCATCGAGGAACAGTGTGCCGCCATCAGCGTGTTCGATCTTGCCGATCCGGCGTTTACCGGCGCCGGTGAAAGCGTTGGCCTCGTGGCCGAAGATCTCGCTTTCGAAGAGGTTTTCCGGCAGACCGCCGCAGTTCAGCGCGACGAACTGTTTGCTGTGGCGCCGACTGAAATCGTGCAGGCAGCGGGCGACCAGTTCCTTACCGGTGCCGGTTTCGCCTTCGATCAACACGTTGGCCGAGGTATCGGCGACGTTGGCGATCAATTCGCGCAGGTTCTGCATCGCCGGTGAGCGACCGATGATGCGTCCCTCGAGCGAATCACGTTCGGCCAGTTGCCGACGCAGCGATGACACTTCGCGAGCAAGACTGCGTTGCTCCAGCGCCCGCCGCGCGACGTCGACCAGGCGCTCCGGCGAGAACGGTTTTTCCATGAAGTCATAAGCGCCTTTCTGCATCGCGCCCACGGCCATGGAAATGTCGCCGTGGCCGGTGATCAACACCACCGGCAGGCTGCGATCGCGTTGCTTGAGGCGGGTCAGCAGTTCCAGGCCATCGATGCCCGGCAAGCGAATGTCGCTGATGACGATGCCGGCAAAATTGTCGCCGACACGCTCCAGCGCTTCTTCGGCACTGCCGACGCCGACGCAGGGAATGTCTTCCAGGGTCAGCGCCTGTTGGCAGCCGAGCAGCACATGGGGGTCGTCTTCGACGATCAGCACACTAAGGTCGTGGTTCATATTGGCTCGGCAGGAGTAGGGCTTACCAACGGTAAACTGAGGACGAAGGTGGTGCCACCGCTGGCCGGGTGTTCGACACCCAGATGCCCGCCGGTGGCGGCCGCGAGGCTGGCGGAAAGGGTCAGGCCCAGGCCCAGGCCTTGTTCGCCGGGCTTGGTGGTGAAGAACGGCTCGAACAGATGCTTGCGCGCTTCGGCGTCGATGCCGTGGCCGTTGTCGCGCACGCGCAGGCGATACTTGGCGTTGAACTCTTCGCCCTCCAGCCACAGTTCGGGCTGTGGTTGCGCCTGCATGGCGTCGAGGGCGTTGCCGATCAGGTTGACCAGAATCTGTTCGAGGCGGGTCTGGTCGATCTGCACTTGTACGTCGACGAACTGACGATGCACGTCCAGCCCCGAGGTTTCCACCCGCGCGCCGAGCACTTGCAACGCGGCATCGACCGCTTTGCCAAGACTGGCCTGGCCCTGATCGTCCCCACGGCGGGCGAACGAGCGCAGGCTGGCGGTGATCCGGCCCATGCGGTCGATCAGGTCATTGATAGTCTTCAGGTTGGTGCTGGCGACGTCGAGCTGACCGCGTTCGAGGAAGCGTATGGTGTTGCCCGACAGCGTGCGCATCGCGGCCAGCGGCTGGTTCAATTCATGGGCAATGCTGGTCGACATTTGGCCAATAGCAGCGAGTTTTCCGGCCTGGACCAGCTCATCCTGCGCACGCCGCAGGGTCTCTTCGGCCTGACGGCGTTCGCGGATCTGGCTTTTCAGTCGCTCGTTGCTGGCGCGCAGGTCGGTGGTGCGTTCGGTAATCCGACGCTCCAGTTGATTGTTGGCTTCCTGCAAGGCTTCGCGGGCGGCAAGCCGAGTGGCGATGACCTTGCGCCGCTCGTTCCAGGCGATCAGCAGGAAGGCCACCAAGGCGAACGCGACGGCAACGAGAATACCTTGGTTGATCGCTTCGCGGCGCAAGTCCTGTAATGGCGTGAGCAGGGTGAAATTCCACGGCGTGTCGCTCAGCGGTCGGGTCTGCGCCAGATAGCTGATGTCATCCTCGCCGGACTGCACTTCGCTGTTGGCCGGGAAGGTGAGTTTCTCCACGCCTTCGGACAGGGTTTCGCGAGCCAACGGTTGCAGTTCGTTGAGCGGGAACCAGTAGTACTGCAGGCTGCGGGCGAGTTTTTCCTTGGTGGCTTCACTCAAGGGAATCACTGCTTTCAGGCGCCGGGCCGGATCGCTGGAGAGAATGATGATGCCGTTTTCATCGCTGACGAAGGCTTCCAGACGCGCCCGTTGCCAACGTTCTTCCATGGCTTCCAGGCGCACTTTGACCACGGCGACGCCAATGATCTTGCCATGCTCTTCGAGGCCATGAGCGAGGTAGTAACCGGGTTCGCCGTTGGTGCTGCCGATGCCGTAGAAACGCCCGGGTTCGCCGCGTACGGCTTTCTGGAAATAGGCGCGGAAGGACAGGTCTTCACCGAGGTAACTGTCGACATCGCGCCAGTTGCTGGTGGCCATGACGCGGCCGGTGGTGTCCATAACGTAGATGGCCCGACTGCGACTGCGCCGGTTCAGGCCTTCGAGGTAAGCGTTGACCGTTTCCCGGTATTGCGGGGTCGGGTCGGCCAGCAACTGCGACACACTCGTTTCGAGTTCCAGCAGGCTAGGCAGGTAGGTGTATTTGCTGATCTCGCTTTCGACCGCGCGGGCATGCAGTTCCAGCTGACGCTGGCCGTTCTCGCCGAGGCTGCGAATGCCGAAATGCTCACTGGTCCAGAAGCCGATAAAACCCAAGCCGATCATCAGGATGATGACCAGCGGCGGCAGGAACAAATGACGAATCAGACGAGGCTTCACGGCAAGTGATGGCGGCGCGGCGCGATAGAGATTGGGGTCGCATTTCATCACAGTTGCCTTGGGTCAACCACCACAACAAACTTCACCTATCCCCTGTAGGAGCTGCCGCAGGCTGCGATCTTTTGATCTTTAAAAACAAAGTCAAAAGATCGCAGCCTGCGGCAGCTCCTACAGGGGGAGGCGGTGTTGCTTTTAGTGCTGCAGGATTTTCTCGAGGAAGTGCTGCGCGCGTTCCGAGCGAGCACTGATGTCGCCGAAGAATTCCTCTTTCGGGCAGTCTTCGATGATCTTGCCGGCGTCCATGAAGATTACGCGGTCGGCCACTTTGCGGGCGAAGCCCATTTCGTGGGTCACGCACATCATGGTCATGCCTTCGTGGGCCAGTTGCACCATCACGTCGAGCACTTCGTTGACCATTTCCGGGTCGAGCGCCGAGGTCGGTTCGTCGAACAGCATGACGATCGGGTCCATCGCCAGCGCCCGGGCAATCGCCACACGCTGTTGCTGACCACCGGAGAGTTGCCCCGGGTGCTTGTGGGCGTGCGCCGACAGGCCAACGCGCTCGAGCAGTTGCAGACCTTTCTTGGTCGCCTCTTCCTTGCTGCGGCCCAACACCTTGATCTGCGCGATGGTCAGGTTTTCGGTGATGGTCAGGTGCGGGAACAGTTCGAAATGCTGGAACACCATGCCGACGCGCGAACGCAGTTTCGGCAGGTTGGTCTTCGAGTCGGCAATCGAGGTGCCGTCGACGACGATGTCGCCTTTCTGGAACGGCTCCAGCGCGTTGACGCATTTGATCAGGGTCGATTTGCCGGAACCCGACGGGCCGCAGACCACGATCACTTCGCCTTTTTTGACCTCGGTGCTGCAATCAGTCAGCACCTGGAAGTCCCCATACCACTTGTTGATGTTCTTGATAGAGATCATACGGCGAACCTTTTTTGCAGACGCTTGACCAGCAGCGAGGCGGAAAAGCTGATGATGAAGTAGACGACACCGGCGAAGATCAGGAACTCGTTGGACCGGCCAATGATGTCGCCGCTGGAGCGGGCGGAGTTGAGGAAGTCCACCAGGCCCACGGTGTAAACCAGCGAGGTGTCCTGGAACAGAATGATCGACTGTTGCAGCAGCAACGGCGTCATCTTGCGGAACGCCTGGGGCAGGATGATCAGACGCATGGTCTGGCCATAGGTCATGCCCATCGCTTGCGCGGCGGCCATCTGGCCTTTGGGGATCGACTGCACACCGGCCCGGACGATTTCGCAGAAGTACGCGGCTTCGAACATCATGAAGGCCACGACGCAGGAGGTGAACGCACCAATCGGCGTGTCCTCACCGGTGATCCAGCGCAGTACGAACGGCACCGCCAGGTAGAACCAGGTGATCACCAACAGCAGCGGGATCGAACGGAAGTAGTTCACATAAGCGCCGGCCACGCGCGACAGCAGTTTGCTCGACGACAGGCGCATCAGCGCGAGGATCGTCCCCAGCACGATGCCGCCGACCACGCCCATGACCATCAACTGCAAGGTCATGACCATGCCGTTCCACAGGCCCGGAATGGCGGGGATGATGCCGCTGAAATCGAAGTCCATTATTTACCCCCCACGGAGATCAGGCCGGGCACCGCGACTTTCTTCTCGACCATGCGCATCAGCAGCATCAGGCTCATGTTCAGGGTGAAGTAGATCAGCGTGGCCAGGGTGAAGGCTTCAAACAGGTTGGCCGAGAATTCGGCGGTCTGCTTGGTTTGCGCCAGCAGTTCCATCAGGCCGATCAGGGACGCCACGGAGGAGTTCTTGAAGACGTTGAGGAATTCCGAGGTAAGCGGCGGAATGATGATGCGATAGGCCTGGGGCAGCAGCACGTTCCAGTAGATCTGCGGCAGTTTGAAGCCCATGGCGCGGGCGGCGGCTTCCTGGCCGCGTGGCAGCGCCTGGATGCCGGTACGTACTTGTTCGCAAACGCGGGCTGCGGTGAACAGGCCCAGGCACACGACAACGCTCAGGTAAGCCGAGGTGGTCGGGTTGAGGTCCTGTTTGTACCAGTCCTGCAGGTTTTGCGGCAGCAGGTCGGGTACCAGGAAGTACCAGATGAACAGCTGAACCAGCAGCGGCACGTTACGGAACAGCTCGACGTAGCAGGTGGCGATGCCCGATACGATGCGGTTTGGCACCGTGCGCATGACCCCCAGAATGGAGCCCAGCAGCAAGGCGATGATCCATGCCACGATGGCAATGGCAATGGTCCAGCCCAAACCGGAGAGGTACCAGTCGAGATAAGTCTCGCTGCCGACGCCGGTGGACTTGAAGAACACGCCCCAGTCCCAGTTGTAATTCATTAGGGTCTCCCCTCGAAATCGATCGATGTACAAGCACCCGCGTGGGGAAGATCCTTTCCCGCCTGACGTTGAACGCCAGGCACACGCGATCGGCTCGAAAACGCCAGGTCGAGTGTTCCACTGTATAGCCAGCAGGTAGTAACAGACGCCTGAGGGAGGGTGGCTCCCTCAGGCAATAAGGTTAGTCAGTAATCAGATTTTTACGTCAGGCGCCGGCTTGTCGCTCGGGTTGGCGATCAGATCTTTTACCTTGTCGCTCATCGGGAAGTTCAGGTTCAGGCCTTTTGGTGGAATCGGGCTCTCGAACCACTTGCTGTAGATCTTGTTGATCTCGCCGGACTTGTACAGAGCAACGATGGCGTCATCGACAGCCTTCTTGAAGGCCGGGTCGTCTTTGCGAACCATGCACGCATAGGCTTCGAAGGACTGCGGAGTACCGGTGATGATCCAGTCAGCCGGTTTCTTGGCCTTGGCTTCTTCGCCGGCCAGCAGAGCGTCGTCCATCATGAAGGCTACGGCGCGGCCGCTTTCCAGCATGTTGAAGGATTCGCCGTGGTCTTTGGCGGAGATGATGTTCATGCCCATCTGCTTGTCGGCGTTCATCGCTTTGATGATGCGCTCGGACGTGGTGCCGGCGGTGGTCACGACGTTTTTGCCTTTGAGGTCGGCAAAGTCAGCGTAGGACGGCTTGCCATCCTTGTCTTTCTTGACCAGCAGACGGGTGCCGATTTCGAAGATGTTGACGGTGAAGTCGACTTGTTGGGCGCGTTCGGTGTTGTTGGTGGTGGAGCCGCACTCGATATCCGCGGTGCCGTTCTGGATCAGCGGGATACGGGTTTGCGAGGTGACCAGGTTGTATTTGACCTGCAGGTCTGGCTTGTTCAGGTCTTTTTTCAGGGCTTCAACGATGGCCACTTGAATGTCGTGGGAGTAGCCCACTGGTTTGCCGGAAGCATCGGCAATGTAGGAAAACGGAATGGAGCTGTCGCGGTGAGCGAGTGTGATGGTGCCCGAATCGTTGATTTTCTTCAGGGTGCCGGTGAGTTCGGCGGCGAAAACTGGCGTGCTGATCAGAGCGGCCGCAATGGCTGCGCCCAGGATATGGGGAACGATGCGCATCAAATTTTCCTCGAATTGTTTTTTTTATGGAGCCAGTTCGTCGGCCCTTTTGTGCTTCGAATGCCTGACGGCTCCTGAAGTGTTGGCACAACAGGCATTCGTCGAGAGAGTGTAGAGCATGAGTCGTGCCAGACCAGTCGCTGATAGCTAACCTGATGATTTATAACGTTATTAAAGTTTTGTGGCGGTATTTTTCACCTTGGCTGATCCGGTTAACCGAATCGACCGTGAAGTCGCGTTCGGAAAACCGAACGAGACACTTCAGCGCCACACCGGCAGACAATCAAACACGAACAACAAATGGGATACCGCGCAGATCACTCCGAAAAACAGCACCAGCGCGATCATCGGCGTGCCGCCCCACACGCGATAGCGCGGGCTGCCGAAGCGTTTGCGCGAAGCGCGTGCCAGCAGCGCCGGGGTGATCACCGCCCACAACGTTGCCGCCAACCCGGCGAAACCGATGGCATGCAGAAAGCCTTCCGGCCACAGAAAACCACCGAGCATCGGCGGGCCGAACGTCACGGCCGCCGTCTGCAGGCGACCGACGGGGCTGTCGTCGCACTTCAGCACGTCGGCCAGATAATCGAACAGACCCAGGGTCACCCCGAGAAATGAACAGGCCACGGCGAAGTTGGAAAAAAACGTCAGCAGCAGATCGACGTTGGCGCTGTTGAGCCGTGCGCCCAGTGCGCTGATCAGCACATCGATGTTGCCACCGCGCTGGGCGATGTCCTTGAACGTGTCGCGGGGAATGTTGCCCATGCTGCAGAGCATCCACACCAGATACAGCGCCAGTGCGATCAAGGTGCCGCCAACCAGGCAGGCGCGAATTCGCTGCGGGTCCTTGCCGTAATGCTTCATCAGGCTCGGCACATTGCCGTGAAAACCGAACGAAGTCAGGCAAAAGGGCAGCGTCACCAACAGATAAGGCCAGTAGTGGCTGTCGCCGCCGTTCAGATCAAGCAGCGTGGTGCTTTGCACATGGCCCAGCAAACCGCCGAAGGTCAAAAAGAATGCGAGGATTTTTGCCCCGAACACCAGCGTGGTCATGCGACTCACCGCCGTGGTGCTCAACCAGACAATGAACGCCACCAGCAGCGTGAACCCCAAACCGCCGGCGCGCGATGACCACTCCAGCCCGAAGGATTGCGCGGTGTGATGAATCACTGAGCCGCTGGCGGAAATGTAGGCGTACGTCAGGGTGTAGAGGACAAACACAATGCTCAAGCCGTTCAAACGGCTCCAGCTACGGCCGAGCAGATCGCGGGTGATCGTGGCGAAACTCGCGCCTTCGCGGTAGTTGAGATTGGCCTCGAGGATCATCAAGCCTGAGTGCAAGGTGCAGAACCAGGCAAACAGCAGCACGGCGACGGAGCCGTAGAACCACAGTCCGGACATGATCACTGGCAGCGAGAACATGCCGGCACCGACGATGGTGCCGCCGATGATCATGGCGCCGCCGAGGATCGACGGCGAGCGTTCGGCAGCGGGAACGGAGGATATTGAGGTGACGCGCATGGCAAGGCCTGCAATCTGAATTGTTATAGGTGCATCGACGCAGAGCCCTTGGGGAAGCGAGCCCGCTCGCGATAGCGGTCTGGCAGACGAAGTTGATGTCGACTGACACGACGCCTTCGCGAGCAGGCTCGCTCCCACAGGGATCGTGGTTCAGGCGATGTTGAGCAAACGAGCTAACCGTTGAACATTCGCCAGCAAAAAGCCGTCCTGCCCCGGCAACGCATCGAACGACAAACCCACTGGCAACTCACCCGCCGCCGCGACCGGAACGCTGATGCTCGGCGCCGCCAGGTTGCTCGCCGGGTCGGTGTTGCGCACGAAGGTTTCGAAGTTGCTCTCATCCGCGCAAGCGCTGAGCAGTGGCGCGCTGCAAGTGACGGTCGGGTAAGCCAGCAGATCCAGTTGATGGCGGCTGAAGAGGGCGCGGTATTCCTTCTCCAGACGCAGTTTGCTCATCAATGCCTGCACGTAATCCGTGTAGGAAATCGCCGGGCTTTCCAGTTGCGCGGTGAGGATTTTCTTGATCGCCGGGTCGCGAATCTGCGCGAGGATGTCGAGGAACTGTTCGCCGCGTCCTGCTTTCATCAGGAAGCGTGGAAAGTCGATGAAGAACTCGTAGATCGGCAGCGGAAACTGAATGCTCTCGTTGATCTCGCCAATCACCGCATCGTCGACCGGCACGATGATCACACCGCGATCGGCCAAGGTATCAATGGCCGCGCGGCAATCTCGCTGCACGTTGTCGGCGAGCTCGGTCCAGAGGAAACGCTCGGGAATGCCAATGCGCAACGGCCGGGTTTCAGGCTGATGCAGGCTGCCGGTCAGTTGCGCGTGAACGAACTGACAATCTTCCACGGTGCGGGTCAGCAGGCCCGGAGTGTCTTTGGTTTGCGACACCGGGACGATGCCGTCCACCGGATACACGCCGGTGGTGGGTCGAAACCCGACGGTGCCGCAGAACGCCGCCGGTATCCGCACCGAGCCACCGGTGTCAGTGCCGACCGCGCACGCCACCAGTCCGGCAGCGACAGCCGCGGCACAACCACCGCTGCTGCCGCCGGCACTGTAGCGTTCGTTGACGGGGTTGATCACGGCACCATGAGAATGGTTGGCCGAGGTCACGCCGAACGACAATTCGTGCATGTTGTTCTTGCCGACAATCTGCGCGCCCAATTGCCGAAAGCGCTCGACGATGCCGGCATCGGCCTGCGGCACATAGTCGGCCAGCCCGGGTGTTCCGGCGGTGGTCGGCATGCCGCTGACGTTGATGTTGTCCTTGAACGACACTGGCAGGCCATACAGCGCGTTCTCGCGTTCGGCGGCATTTGCCTTGAACGCTGACGGGTCGAAGGTGATGAAACTGTTCAGGTGCTGCATCTGCCCGTGGCGCTCGCGCAGGGCGCGCTGCCAGGTGTCCGGGCAGTGTTGGCCACTGCGAAAGCCATTGACGAGCTGTTCAATAGAAAGCTGGCTGTACATGGATGATTCTCGGCGTAAAAAGGGACTGGGTCAGCAGTAGCGGTACTGCGAGTGCAAGTCGTCGAGCGGGTTGCCGGCAATCAGGTCGCCGCCCAGACTGCTGATCACCGCGCACGCGCCATTCAGCGCGGTTTGAATCGCGCCCTCGGCCCAGCCACCGGTGAACGAGGCGCCGCAACCGGCCAGGTACAAACCGGTGTCCTGTTGCGGATCGAGTGCGGTGCGGAACTGATAGAACAGGCGCTCGGAGTAAATATCGTCGCCGGGGAAGTTCAGCTTGAAAGCACCGAGTGCGTGCTTGTCGGTCAGCCAGTCGTATTCCAGAACGTAACGCTGGTAGTCACCGTCCAGCGGCAGCAGATGGCTGGCAAATTCCGGCGCGCTCATCGCCAATTCATCGACCAGACGCAGGCAGCGTTGCACCTTGTCGGTCATCGAAACCATCTTGTGCGAGTCGTCTTCCCAGGTGTAACTGATCAGCACCACGCCCCAGGAATCCGCATTGTGCGGTGCGTAGTCGAGGCAATACACACCCTTGACCAGGGTGTCGGTCTGGATGTTTTGCGCCAGGCCATGTTTGAGCCAGAACTTGTCCTTGGTCAGGATGAACAGCTTGGATGAGCCGACCATGTGCGTTTCGTTGATCGCCCGCGCGACGTCGCGATTGACGAAGGCCTGGTTCTGCGTGAGCTTGAGGTTCACTTGCAGGGCGCGGGTCGTGGTGGTGGTGATGACGCGGTCGCAGGCATAGGTTTCGCCGTTGCTGCCGGCCAGCAGAATTTCACCCTTCGCGCCTTTGTTGATCGATTCGATGCGCGTGCGGCAAATCATGTCGCGCACCTGAATACCGTTGAATTCGCTGTCGGCAATCCGCTCGGCCAGCGAGGAAATGCCGTTGGGCACCAGACGCTGATTGACCTCCAGTGCATTGACCACCAGGCGCAGGATTTCGGTGAACGACGCGCGGTACACCGACTGGAAACCGCCCGAGCCAATGCCCAGCGAGCCGAACAGATGGAAGTCTTCGGGCTTGCGCCACGGCTTGCCGCCCGGCGGCTTTTTGCCGGTGAAGATACGCACCATCGCCGAGTAAAACGAGCTGTCGCCGAAGCAGTCCAGGTAGCGTTGCCACTCGGGCTGCACTTCGCAGTAATTGTGTTGCTTGAGCAATTCGGTGATCAGCAGTGGCGGTGCCAGGCACGTGCCGTCATCGAGGGTCACGCCTTCGCTGAGAAACGCGATCCAGCCCTGGTGCACGGTGCTGAACAGCGCTGGCGGCGGCTGCATGGCTGCCCAGTGATGGGCCACGCCACGGTAGTGAATTTCGGTGTCGACCACGCCCGGGTCGGGAAACGCTTCGGTGGTCTGGATGCCGAAACGATTGAGGTAGTGAAACAGCCCGACTTCACTCGGCGGAAAACGCATGGCGCCCATTTCCGCGATGAATTGTGGCTGCTCTTCGTCAAAACATTGGGTCAGCAGACGCCCGCCAACATGCTCAGGTTCAGCTTCAAACAACGTCACGCGACGCGCACCGGCGCGCAGCAATTCGTAAGCGGCGACCAGACCGCTGAGGCCGGCGCCAACGATGCCGATGTGTTTCTCGGCAGTTTCCGCCGGCAGGTAACCGATGGCCTCATCGGCACTGCGCAGGAACTGGCCATAGTCATACAGCAGATCGACGTAGGGAAAAGACAGGCACGCGGACGCCTGGCTGGAATCATGGGGAATAGACTTCACAGGGGATTTCTCGGTCGATCAGATAATGAGCTGCAGGCTTTCAAGGGCGCGTGCGGGGTTGAGCAACAGGATCTTCTTGCCGTGGATTTTCCACGTGCCATCGATGTTGATCAGTTGATGTTCGACGGTCACCGGGTAGTGCCATTCGTTGTCGCCGCGGGCTTCGCAATAGAGCATGTTGGAGCTGGCGAAAGCGCTGAATGAGGCTGCGTCGAGGGTGATGCGCGGGCGCTGGGCGATGTGCAGGCTGCGACTCTTGGGCTGCTGGGAAAAGTTGCGCGCGTTGGCCAGCCGGTTGATCCGCAGCGTGGTCAGAAAGCGGTCTTCATACACCAGCGACGATTCGTGCAGCGGGCTGACCTGCTCACGGGTCATGGGAATCCAGTAGTGGTAGTCATCGCTGAGCAGTTGTTGCCAGGCGTCGAAATCCTGCTGGTCGAGCAAGTGCAGTTCGGTCTCGATCAGTTGCTCGATGGCGTGGTGATTAGATTGATCGTGTTGCATGGTCGTCCCGCATCAAGTGCTGCCAACTGTTATAGAAATTACGCATGGCCATTTCGCTGGTGCCGGACACCACTTGGGTCTGCGCGTAGGATTCGTTCGGGCTGAACAGGCGGGCGACGTTGACCCATTCGTTGGCGTCGCTGCCCAGGCCTTCCATGGCCCGTTCGTACATTTCCACGTCGTCATGGGCGACCATCGAGCATGGCGAGTTGATCAGGTTGTTGTACTGCACGGTTCTTTCCAGCAACTGCACGGGCGCACCTTGCAGTTCGAAGATCCACGACTCGACGATGGTTTCGCGGGCGCTGACCGGTTTGATCACGCGCAAGGTCTGGATCGGTCCCTTGACCATCAGGTTGGGGAAATACACGGTGTTGTGGCGGGTGTCGTCGAGGATTGCTCGGGCCTGCTCTTCACCGTAGCTTTCGACCATCTGTTCCCAGTAGCCGGGGATGTCGGTGTACGCCTTGTGGATCGAATTACTGACCCCGGTGTGCCCGTGGCCGTTGGCCCAGACGCGAATGCCCATGCCGGCGAAAAACTCGTAGGAGGCCATGAACGGCGAGAACAGTTCGACCGCCATCGGTGGCTTGCCCTGATCACCGGTTTCCTGCCACAAACGAATGGCTTCGCCGGCCGAGGACTCATGAGCGATCATCGGGTGGCAGGTGTCGGTCTGGTTATCGACGACCATTTTCCAGTTGCAGCGATGGCGGTGCAGCAATGGTTGGCCGATCACTTTCAACTGGCCTTGCGGCGAGCGCATGACCATGTTGTCCAGCGTCGACAGCGACTCGCCGAAAAACTCCTCGAAGCCGATACCTTGTTCCGTCAAACGGACAAAGACGAAGCCGCGATAGTTGTGCACCGCGTTCACCGGGCGCATGCCTTTGTGCGCAGAACAACTGCTGAGGTCGCAGTCGTCGTATTCCTTTTTCACTGGAATGCTCAGCAGCTCGCCGTCAGTCTTGAACGTCCAGGCGTGGTACGGACAACGCATGAAGCGGCCGACATTGCCGCGTGCTTCAGCCAGCACTTTCACGCCTTTGTGCGGGCAGCGATTGTGCAGCACGACGATCGCGCCGTTCTTCTGCCGCACCATCGCCAGCGGCTGTTGGGCGAGGGTGGTGGTGAAGTAGTCGCCGGTCTCGGGGATCAGGCTGTCATGACCCAGGTAACACCAGCTCGCGGCAAATACGCGCTGCTGTTCCTGTTCGAAAAGCGCCTGATCAAGGAACAGAGATTTATGCACTTCTCTGCCATTGAAATAGTTGTCCAACGGGGTGTCCTCTCTAGATCGCCAGCTTCAGGCGTGGGCTTTTCGCCCGTGAAACGCAGGGATAGATCCGTGCGCTACAGGCAGCTTCTTGTTCGCTCATGATGAAATCACGGTGGTCGACTTCACCTTCCAGTACGT
The DNA here is from genome assembly GCF_900187515.1 of Pseudomonas sp. Irchel s3f10. NCBI lineage: Bacteria > Pseudomonadati > Pseudomonadota > Gammaproteobacteria > Pseudomonadales > Pseudomonadaceae > Pseudomonas > Pseudomonas sp. Irchel s3f10. The sequence continues at coordinate 3,900 of NZ_FYDZ01000016.1, read as the reverse complement.
CCAGCGCACAAACGCCGCATTCACCGCGACGGCAGTCGTACAGCGGATCGAGTCCGGCCGCCTCCAAGGCTTCGAGCAGCGACTGTTGCGGGCCGACATTGACGCTGACGCCGGAGTCGGCCGCCTCGATGACAAAGCCTTGCGCGGCGTCATCGCGGGCAACGTTGAACACTTCCAGATGGATCTGCTCCCGCGCCAGGCCAACGCTTTCGGCGTGGCTGAGCACGGCGCTGAGCATCGCCGCCGGGCCGCAGACATACAGACGGTCATCGGCGCTCAGGTCGGCAAGCACCTTGCTGATTGCCGGGCGACTGCCGGAGAGGTGCAGTTGCAGGCGTTCTTGCAGTTGTTCTTGCAGGTGTCGGGCATAGACCGCTTCGTCGGCGCTTTTGGCGAAGTAGTGCAGGTGCGCAGGGCGGTTCAATGCGTCCAAGTGGCGCAGGATGCCGGTCAGCGGCGTGATGCCGATGCCGCCGGCAATCGCGATGTCACGCCCGCTGTCAGCATTGAGCGGGTAGCTGAAGGTGTTCAGCGGACCTTCAAGTTCCACGCTGTCATTGACCGCCAAGGTGCGGATGTACTGGCTGCTGGCGGAGTCCGGCGAGAGGCGGATGGCGAAGGTGAACTGACCATCCGCAACCTCGTTCACATGCACCGTCGAGTAATGCCGACAGTCGTCCAGCCCCGGAATCAGCCATTTGAAGTGCGCACCGGCATGGGTCATGTCCGCCAGGGTGGCCGGACCGCTGACGGTAACTTCCTTGATCGACGCCGAGAGCATCCGGCATTGAGTGACGGTGAATTTCATGCAGGCTGTTCCTGACTGATCGGCGTTTCGTGCAGGTACAGCCACTGGACGTCGTGGTGCTGGACGCGAAGGATCGCCAGCGAAATACGCGAGGTTTCGCTCTGATTCAGGCGATGGGTTTCCTTGTAGCGCAGGGCCACGGTCGAGCCTTCGTGCCAGACCGTGTGCAGGTCGCTGATCAGAATCTCCAGACCTTTGCGGGCACCGACGGCGCCGCTGAACAGTTGCTCGACTTGTGCCCGACCGACCACGGCAGCCGACGTGGTGACCATGCTGAAGTGTTCGGCGAACACCGCCATCAGCGGCGCGATGGCCTCTGCGCCGGCACCGTCGGCATCGGTGAAGACGCGGTGAATCAGTTCGTGCACGTGGTGAATACTGTGTTGCGCTCGTTCAACCAGGTTGTTGTTCATGGCATTCCTTTGGAGGGTTCAATTGACTCATCTGAAACAGCGGGAACAGCCCGACCAGTGCCGCAATCGCGAACGTCGCGTGATAGGCCTGTGTGGTGTCGAACTGCTTGAGCAGCACATTGAAAATCATCAGAAACAGCGCGGCACCGAGGCTGAACGACATCTGCCGATTGATGTTCCAGATCACGCTGGCCTTGTGCGTATCGCCGCCGGCAAAGTCCATCAGCGAGGTGGTTTGTGCGGTGTTGGCGCCGATGCCGCCGCCGATGCCCATCAAGCTGTAAGCGATGACGATCACCCACAGGTCCGTCGGCGCGTTGACCAGCATCAGCGTGGCGATGCCGGCGCTGTGCAGCAGCATGCCGAGGGTGAACAGGCGTTTCGCGCCGACCCGGTTGTAGACCCGGCCGCAAATCGTCATCGCAACGAACGCGCCGATGGCGTAGAGGATCATGAACATCCCGGTCAGCCGGGCACTGAAGTGCAGGGTGTTCTGCAGGAAGAAAATGCTCATCAGGTTGACCCCGGTGAACACGCCGGGAATCGCGTAATAGATCAAGATTGAGGTGCTGAGTTTTTTGCTTTTGAGCAGGCTCAATTCGATGATCGCGTTGCTGCAGCGGCGGTAGTGCCGCAGGTACAGCACGATGAACAGCAAACCCGCAGCGACACAGCCCAACGCGGCCAGCGCCGGGTAGTCGCCGCCATACAGCGACATGCCCATCAGCAGGCTGGCGAGTGCAGCGCTGACCAGCAGCAGGCCTTTGATGTCCGGACGTGGCAGGTCCGCTGGTTTGCTTTCCTTGATCCACAACCACGACAGTCCGGCGGCGATCAGCGAGAACGGAATGTTGCTGTAGAACACCCAACGCCAGGAGCTGCTGTCGACAATGATGCCGCCGACCGTTGGCGAAATGGCCGGGGCAATCAGCGCGACGGCCATCACCAGTGTGGATATCTTGGCCCGCTGCTCGCCCTGAAACAGATTGAAGGTCAGCGCCTGACCGACCGGAATCAGCAGCCCGCCACCGACACCCTGAACGAACCGCCAGATCACCAGTTCATGGAAACTGTCGGCCATGCCGCACATCCACACAGAACCGGTGAACACCAGCATCGAAGCGGTGAGAATCTCGCGGCTGCCAAAACGCCCGGCCAGCCAGGTGCTGACCGGAATAATCAGGGTCAGGCCAAGAATATAAGCATTGGCAACCCACGCCACTGATGAAGTACTGACCTGTAAAGTTGCCGATATACTCGGCAATGCCACAGCCGACATGAATATGTTTATACAGTCAATAAAAAAGCCGATCAAAAAGATCAGCGCAATCTTGTAGCGATAGTTCATGTTGTATCCCCTTTGCCGCGCAGCATAGGGGCGATGGACTTGAAGTGTCGATACGACTATGCTTAAAACAATGTTTGACAGGATTTAACAGTGAGCCAAAGCGCCATGCATTCTCATCTTAATCGGGTTCAGACGTTCCTTGCGGTGGTGGATTTTGGTTCTTACACCAAAGCCGCGAATTATCTGAGTATCAGCAAAGCCATGGCCAGCCTGCATGTCAAGGCGTTGGAAGAGGTTTTGTCGGCGACGCTGTTGATCCGCAATACCCGCAATATATCGCTGACCGAAATAGGTCAGGAGTTTTATGAGGAGTTCAAGGGTATTGTCGCGGACATCGACAATGCGTTTGATAATGTTCTGAAAGGTAATAATCGGGTATCCGGAAAGTTACGGATTAGTTCAACCAGTGAATACGGTGAAAAGTATATTCTGCCGTTGATCCCACTGTTCTCCGAGCGTTATCCGGAAATTCGCCTGTGCTACAACTTCAACTCTTCGTTGAATGATCTGGTGGCGGAAAAGCTTGATCTGGTGATTCGTCTGGGCAACTTGGCGGATTCTGCATTCAAGAGTCGCAAGTTGGCCGATTATGAAATCGTGCTGGTGGCCACCGAGGCATTTCTCGCCCGGTATCCGGTGCGGGAACCGCAGGATCTGAACAGCGTGCCGTGGATCGCCAACAGCAATTTGCAGGCGCCGACCCAGTGGACTTTGCGTCATGGGTCAGGGCAGGGCGTCGAGGTTGGCGGTACCAGCCACTTCGAATCGAACTCGTCGACGGCCATTCGCTCGATGACGTTGTCGTCGCTGGGCGTGTCGGTTCTGCCGGCGTGGGTGGTGGCAGATGACATTGCCTCCGGACGTCTGGTGCGCTTGTTGCCGGAGTATTCGCTGCCTTCGCAGTCAATCAATGTGGTATTTCCCAACACCCCGCATCTGCCGCACAAGTCGCGGGCTTTCATTGATTTTCTGTTGTTGCATTTGGCGCAGTGATCCCGGCCCCAAAGCCCCTCACCCTAGCCCTCTCCCAGAGGGAGAGGGGACTGATCGTGTTGTCCTTGCGAGTGATGCCGACCTGAAATATCGAGTCGACCTCAGAATTTGAAAAGTCCCCGATCGGCTCTCCCTTTCCCTGCGCGGTATTTGAGCGAGCCCCGATCCGCTCCCTTTCCCCCTCGCCCCCCTTGGGGGGAGAGGGCTGGGGTGATCTGGCTTAATGATTCTGGACACCCCTAAAGGGCGTTAATCTACGCCCAACGACGAGGTGTGATTTGACCAGACGATATTTTTCGACAGATTTCAAACGGGATGCGGCTTGCCTGGTTTTGGAT
>NZ_FYDZ01000024.1:0-51045 GCF_900187515.1 Pseudomonas sp. Irchel s3f10 | reverse complement strand
TTCGACCAAAGAAGGATCGAGCAAAGCATCCAATCCCTCGATGGCGTTGGGGGTAGAGGCGATGTTGTGGGTCAGTTCCAGTGCCCGAGCGAGACGCATAAAAAAATCCGATGCCAGTACAGGCATCGGATTTTGATTTCTTGCGGCCAAAGGTCAAGCGAGAAGGCTTAACTGATCGGCATTAGGCTTTTGCCGGGTTTTTTTATGCCCGGACAAAACCCCGGACGATGATCGTTCCCACGCTGAGCGTGGGAACGATCAATAGCGTTTTTCTCACAATGAAAGCTGTCTGCCGCTGCTTGCCGCCATGCCACAGCGGGCTAACATCAAAAAGAGGAAAAAATGCTGCGAACCGCTCAAGTTGAGGGGCGAAACTACCGACATAGTACAAATTAGGGCTAATACTCCAGACAGCAGCATTTCGGACGAGACCACGGGCAAATCAACCCCGGTCTGATTGTCCCTTTGACTGCCAACACGGGATTGCCAATACTCATGGCAACTTGACGCTACCCGCACGGAACAAGGAATAACCCTTTGAAGCTGGAACTCAAGAACAGCTTGTCGGTGAAGTTGCTCCGGGTCGTGCTCCTGTCGGCATTGATCGTCGGCGTAGTCTTGAGCTGCGCGCAGATTGTTTTCGATGCTTACAAAACCCGTCAGGCGGTTGCTGGCGACGCCGAACGCATCCTCGACATGTTCCGCGACCCGTCGACCCAGGCCGTTTACAGCCTGGACCGGGAAATGGGCATGCAGGTGATCGAAGGCCTGTTCCAGGACGATGCCGTGCGTCAGGCCTCCATCGGCCATCCCAACGAAGCCATGCTCGCGCAGAAATCCCGCGACCTGCAGCAGTCCAACAGCCGCTGGCTGACCGACCTGATCCTCGGCCAGGAACGCACCTTCACCACGCAACTGGTGGGGCGTGGCCCGTACAGCGAGTATTACGGCGATTTGAGTATCACCCTCGACACCGCCACTTATGGCGAAGGGTTTATCGTCAGTTCGGTGATCATCTTTATTTCCGGGGTTTTGCGGGCACTGGCCATGGGGCTGGTGCTGTATCTGGTCTATCACTGGCTGCTGACCAAGCCGCTGTCGCGGATCATCGAGCACCTCACCGAGATCAATCCGGATCGCCCCAGCGAGCACAAGATTCCGCAGCTCAAGGGCCACGAAAAAAACGAACTGGGCATCTGGATCAGCACCGCCAACCAGTTACTCGAGTCAATCGAACGCAACACTCACCTGCGCCACGAAGCGGAAAACAGCCTGCTGCGCATGGCCCAATACGACTTCCTCACCGGCCTGCCGAATCGCCAGCAATTGCAGCAGCAACTGGACAAGATTCTGGTCGACGCCGGCAAGCTGCAACGGCGGGTCGCGGTGTTGTGCGTGGGGCTGGATGATTTCAAAGGCATCAACGAGCAATTCAGCTACCAGACCGGCGACCAATTGTTGCTGGCTCTGGCCGATCGCTTGCGTGCCCACAGTGGCCGCTTAGGCGCCCTCGCCCGCTTGGGCGGCGACCAGTTCGCGCTGGTGCAAGCCGACATCGAACAGCCTTATGAAGCAGCGGAACTGGCGCAGAGCATTCTCGATGATCTGGAAGCGGCGTTCGCCCTCGACCATCAGGAAATCCGCCTGCGCGCGACCATCGGCATCACCCTGTTCCCGGAGGACGGCGACAGCACCGAGAAGCTGTTGCAGAAAGCCGAGCAGACCATGACGCTGGCCAAGACCCGCTCGCGCAACCGCTATCAGTTCTACATCGCCAGCGTCGACAGCGAGATGCGTCGCCGCCGCGAGCTGGAAAAAGACCTGCGCGATGCCTTGCTGCGCGATCAGTTCTATCTCGTCTATCAACCGCAGATCAGCTACCGCGATCACCGCGTGGTCGGCGTCGAAGCGTTGATTCGCTGGCAACATCCGGAACACGGTCTGGTGCCGCCGGACCTGTTCATTCCGCTGGCCGAGCAGAACGGCACGATCATCGCCATCGGCGAATGGGTACTCGATCAGGCCTGCAAGCAATTGCGCGAATGGCACGATCAGGGTTTCGCCGACCTGCGCATGGCGGTCAATCTGTCCACCGTGCAACTGCACCACGCCGAGCTACCGCGCGTGGTCAATAACCTGCTGCAGATGTACCGCCTGCCACCGCGCAGTCTGGAACTGGAAGTCACCGAAACCGGCCTGATGGAAGACATCAGCACCGCCGCCCAGCACTTGCTGAGTCTGCGTCGTTCCGGCGCACTGATCGCCATCGACGACTTCGGCACTGGCTATTCATCGCTGAGTTATCTGAAAAGCCTGCCGCTGGACAAGATCAAGATCGACAAGAGCTTCGTGCAGGATCTGCTCGATGACGACGACGATGCGACCATCGTTCGCGCGATCATTCAACTGGGCAAGAGCCTCGGCATGCAGGTGATCGCCGAGGGCGTGGAAACCGCCGAGCAGGAAAGCTACATCATTTCCGAAGGCTGCCACGAAGGTCAGGGCTATCACTACAGCAAGCCGCTGCCGGCACGCGAGCTGGGTGCCTATCTCAAACAGGCACAACGCAGTAACGCGGCCATTCTCTAGAAGATCAAAAGATCGCAGCCTGCGGCAGCTCCTACATGAATCGCATTCCCCTGTAGGAGCTGTCGAGTGCAACGAGGCTGCGATCTTTTGATCGGTGCCATCACACCGGCGTAAATAAGAAATATTTCCAGCCACAACCCTTTACACATAATGCGAAAGATTTGCATTATGTCGCAGTTTTGCGCACCCCCAGCGCGAGTCCACTCAACTATCGAAGCAGGATGTTCGCCATGATTCGTATGCCTCTGGCTACCGCCAGTCTGCTGGCCATCGCTATTTCCCTCGCCGGTTGCGGCGAAGGCAAAGACAAGGCTGCCGCTCCGGCCGCACCGACGCCAGCCGCCAGCACCACCGCACCTGCGGCTGCTCCTGCCGCTGCCGGTAAAGTCGATGAAGCCGCCGCCAAGGCTGTGGTCGCGCACTACGCCGACGTAGTCTTCGCCGTTTACAGCGATGCCGAATCCACCGCGAAAACCCTGCAGACCGCCGTCGACGCCTTCCTCGCCAAGCCGAACGCCGACACCCTGAAAGCCGCCAAGGCTGCTTGGGTCGCCGCGCGCGTTCCGTACCTGCAGAGTGAAGTGTTCCGCTTCGGCAACACCATCATCGACGATTGGGAAGGTCAGGTTAACGCCTGGCCGCTGGACGAAGGTCTGATCGACTACGTCGACAAATCCTACGAGCACGCACTGGGTAACCCGGGTGCCACCGCCAACATCATCGCCAACACCGAAGTTCAGGTCGGCGAAGACAAGGTCGACGTCAAAGACATCACCCCGGAAAAACTCGCCAGCCTCAACGAGCTGGGCGGTTCCGAAGCCAACGTCGCCACCGGCTACCACGCCATCGAATTCCTGCTCTGGGGCCAGGACCTCAACGGTACCGGCCCTGGCGCTGGCAACCGTCCTGCCTCCGACTACCTGGAAGGCGCCGGCGCTACCGGCGGTCACAACGATCGTCGTCGTGCCTACCTGAAGTCCGTGACCCAACTGCTGGTCAGCGACCTCGAAGAAATGGTCGGTAACTGGAAGCCGAACGTGGCTGACAACTACCGCGCCACGCTGGAAGCCGAGCCGGGCGAAACCGGTCTGCGCAAAATGCTCTTCGGCATGGGCAGCCTGTCGCTGGGCGAACTGGCGGGCGAGCGCATGAAGGTTTCCCTCGAAGCCAACTCCCCTGAAGACGAGCAGGATTGCTTCAGCGACAACACGCACAACTCGCACTTCTACGATGCCAAAGGCATTCGTAATGTTTACCTGGGCGAGTACACCCGTGTTGACGGCACCAAAATGACCGGCGCCAGCCTGTCGTCGCTGGTGGCCAAGGCTGATCCAGCTGCCGACACCGCACTGAAAGCCGATCTGGCCGCTACCGAAGCCAAGATCCAGGTCATGGTCGATCACGCCAACAAGGGTGAGCACTACGACCAGTTGATCGCGGCGGGCAACACCGCTGGCAACCAGATCGTTCGTGACGCCATCGCCTCGCTGGTCAAGCAGACCGGTTCGATCGAAGCCGCTGCCGGCAAACTGGGCATCAGCGACCTGAATCCGGACAACGCTGATCACGAGTTCTGATCAACCGCGTCTGCATCAAAAAAGGCGACCTTCGGGTCGCCTTTTTCATGCCTGCCCTACACGGCCCACTGTAGGAGCTGCCGAAGGCTGCGATCTTTTGACTTTGCTTCTAAAAAAGACAGATCAAAAGATCGCAGCCTTCGGCAGCTCCTACAGGGGTTTTGCATTGCTCTTCAGATTTGCGCTGTATCAAGCAAACGATAATTCCTCTTATTCAATCATCCCGGCCCTGTTAGACTTTGCGCCTTTGTTTTTGCACCTCTAGCAGGATGTCTGATGCCCTCGCTGCCTCTTCGCTTGTCCGCACTGTGTCTGGCCCTGGGCCTGAGTGCCTGCGATGACGCCCCGCGTTTCACCAAGGCCGAGCCCGGTGAAGCCCGTTCGGGCGGTGCAGCGACCGTGCGCAAGACCGATCAGAACGCGTTTTCCCTGCCCTCGGCCAACCTGCCGCCATCGCGACGGGTGGATTTCAGTGTCGGCAACAGCTTCTTCCGCAGCCCATGGGTGATCGCGCCGTCGACCACGACCGCACGCGATGGTCTCGGCCCGTTGTTCAACACCAACGCCTGTCAGGGCTGCCATATCAAGGACGGTCGCGGCCATCCGCCGCCACCGGATGCGCCTAACGCAGTGTCCATGCTCGTGCGCCTGTCGATTCCCAACACGCCGGAATTCGCCAAAGTCATCGAGCAGGTCGGCGTAGTGCCGGAGCCGGTGTACGGCGGCCAGTTCCAGGACATGGCGGTGCCCGGTGTCGTACCGGAAGGCAAAGTCCGCGTTGACTACACGCCAGTGCCGATTCGTTTCAAGGACGGCACCGAAATCGAACTACGCAAACCGGTCTTGCAGATCACCCAGCTCGGCTACGGCCCGATGCACCCGGACACGCGTTTTTCCGCACGGGTTGCACCGCCGATGATTGGCCTGGGCCTGCTTGAAGCGATTCCCGAAGAAGCAATCCTCGCCAACGCTGCCGCACAGGCCAAAGACAACAAAGGCATCAATGGCCGCCCCAATCAGGTCTGGGATGACGTGTTGCAAAAGACCGTCATGGGCAGATTCGGCTGGAAAGCCGGCCAACCGAACCTCAATCAACAAAATGTTCATGCGTTTTCTGGTGATATGGGCCTCACGACCAGCCTGCGTCCCTTCGATGACTGCAGCGACGCGCAAACCGCCTGCAAACAAGCGCCAAACGGTAATGGCCCGGACGGCGAGCCGGAAGTCAGCGATAACATCCTGCGTCTGGTGTTGTTCTATAGCCGCAACCTCGCCGTGCCCGCACGCCGTGGCATCAACGATGCAGAAGTGCTGGCCGGCAAGAACCTGTTTTTCCAGGCCGGTTGCGATTCCTGCCACACGCCGAAATACACCACCGCCGCCAACGCCGCCGAACCTGAACTGGCCAATCAAGTGATTCGCCCGTACAGCGATCTGCTGCTGCACGACATGGGCGACGGTCTGGCCGACAACCGCACGGAATTCCAGGCCTCCGGCCGCGACTGGCGCACGCCGCCGTTGTGGGGGATTGGCCTGACGCAAGCGGTCAGTGGCCACACCCAGTTTTTGCACGACGGTCGCGCACGTAATTTGCTCGAAGCGGTGCTCTGGCACGGCGGCGAAGCGCAAGCCGCACAGCAACAGGTTTTGTCATTCAATGCCGAGCAGCGTGCCGCGCTGCTGGCGTTTTTGAACTCACTTTAAACACTGATAAAGAATCGGGAGCCCGACATGTTCCGTCCCAAGCTACTGTTCACCAGCCTTGCCGCGCTCGCCCTCGGCGCCTGCTCGCCGCAGGATCCGCAAGCGGTCACCTCGGCGGCCATCGCCAAATCGGTGATCCTGCCGACCTACACCCGTTGGGTCGAGGCCGACAAGCAACTGGCGGTCAGCGCCCTCGCCTACTGCCAGGGCAAAGAAACCCTGGAAACCGCCCGTGCCGACTTCCTCCACGCACAGAAAGCCTGGGCTGAGCTGCAACCGCTGCTGATCGGTCCATTGGCCGAGGGCAACCGTTCGTGGCAGGTGCAGTTCTGGCCGGACAAGAAAAACCTCGTCGGCCGTCAGGTCGAGCAACTGGTGGTCGCCCAGCCGCAGATCGATGCCGCCGCTTTGGCCAAATCCAGTGTGGTCGTGCAAGGCCTGTCGGCCTATGAATACATCCTCTTCGACGCCAAGCCTGACGTGGCCAATGCCGAACAGAAAGCCAAGTACTGCCCGCTGCTGATCGCCATCGGCGAGCGCCAGAAGCAACTGGCCGAAGAGATTCTGCAGAACTGGAACAACACCGACGGCATGCTCGCGCAGATGACCAAGTTCCCCAACCAGCGCTACGCCGACTCCCACGAAGCGATCGCCGATCTGCTACGTGTGCAAGTCACCGCACTGGACACCCTGAAGAAAAAACTCGGCACGCCAATGGGCCGACAGAGCAAGGGCGTGCCACAGCCGTTCCAGGCCGACGCCTGGCGCAGCCAGTCCTCGCTGACCGCACTGGAAGCCAGCCTCGCGGCGGCGAAAACCGTGTGGGAAGGCGTCGACAACAAAGGTCTGCGCGGTCTGTTGCCGGCTGAGCAAAAGCCACTGGCCGACAAGATCGATGCCGCTTATGCCGCGTCGCTGAAACTGTTCGACAGCACCCAGCGCTCGCTCGGCGAAATGCTTGAAGACGACGCCGGTCGTCAGCAACTCAACGACATCTACGACAGCCTCAACGTCGTCCATCGCCTGCACGAAGGCGAACTGGCCAAGGCGCTGGGCATCCAACTGGGCTTCAACGCCAACGACGGTGACTGATGAGGGCAAGTGCCATGCTGCGACGTCAGGTTCTGACTTTAGGTAGTGCACTGCTGGGAGCAGTGACGCTGGGCGGCTGGACGCTGTTCAAACGCAAGGATCAGAGCCCGCTGTTGCTGTCGGCGCGCGACGACACTGACGGCAAGCACTACGCCGTCGGCTATCGGCTCGATGGCACCCGGGTGTTCGCCACCGAAGTCGGCCAGCGTTGCCACGACATCATCAATCACCCGACGCAGCCAATCGCGCTGTTTGTCGCACGTCGCCCGGGCACCGAAAGCTACCTGATCGACCTGCGCGACGGTAAGTTGCTGCAGACGGTGAGGTCGCAGCCGAACCGGCACTTCTACGGCCACGCCGTGGTGCACAAGGACGGCGAATACCTGTACGCCACCGAGAACGACACCACCGATCCCGGTCGTGGTTTGCTCGGTGTGTACAAGTTCGAAGGCGAACGACTGGTGCACAGCGGCGAGATTTCCACCCACGGCCTCGGCCCGCATCAGGTGTCGTGGATGCCTGATGGCGAGACGCTGGTGGTGGCCAATGGCGGGATTCGTACCGAAGCGGAAAGCCGCGTCGACATGAACCTCAACGCCATGGAGCCGAGCCTGGTGCTGATGCAGCGCGATGGCACCCTGCTGAGCAAGGAAACCCTCGCCCAGCAGATGAACAGCGTGCGCCATCTGGGCATCGCCAGCGACGGCACCATCGTTGCCGGTCAGCAATTCATGGGCGCCTCGCATGAGCGCTCGGAGCTGTTGGCAATCAAGCGTCCGGGGCAGCCGTTCGTGGCGTTCCCGGTGCCGGAGCATCAGTTGCAGTCGATGGGGCATTACACCGCCAGCGTCGCGGTGCACAGCGATTTGCGTCTGGTCGCGCTGACGGCGCCGCGTGGCAACCGCTTCTTTATCTGGGATCTGGACAGTGGCGAGGTGCGCCTCGATGCACCATTGCCTGATTGCGCTGGCGTCGGTGCGGTGAAGGACGGTTTTGTCGTGACCTCCGGGCAAGGACGTTGCCGTTACTACGATTGCCGTCAGGATGAGCTGCTGGCCAAGCCGCTGGAATTGCCGGCGGGGCTCTGGGACAACCATCTGCACTTGATGGCGTAAAACAGCCTTAAAAGATCGCAGCCTGCGGCAGCTCCTACATTGGAATGCACTCCCCTGTAAGAGCTGCCGCAGGCTGCGATCTTTTTGCGCCCCCCTGTAAGAACTGCCAGTTGGAATCCCCCCTCCACTCGGAGTAATGTGCCCGCCTGTCTCACCTGATTTATCCAAGGAACTGGAAATATGCTGCGTCGCCGCATGCTGATCATGTTGGGTGTTGTTTTGCTGATCGTCCTGGTGCTGGGCGGGTACAAAGCCTTTTCGATCTACACGATGATCCAGGGCTTCTCCAAGCCGAAACCGCCGATCAGCGTCGCCGTGGCCAACGCCAGCGAGCAACCGTGGCAGCTGCGCCTGCCGACCGTCGGCACGCTCAAGGCGCTGCAAGGTGTCGAGCTGAGCCTGGAAGTCGCCGGCACCGTCACCGAACTCAAGTTCGAATCCGGACAGAAGGTCAAGGCCGGGCAACCTTTGCTGCAACTCGACAGCGCCGTCGAGACCGCCCTGCTGGAAACCGCCAAGGCTGATCTGGGTCTGGCGCAACTGGACTTCGGTCGTGGCAGCCAACTGGTCGACAGCCGTGCCATTTCCAAAGGCGAGTACGACCGACTCTCGGCGGTTCTGCAAAAGAACAAAGCCACGGTCAATCAGCTCAATGCCTCGCTGGCGAAAAAACGCATCCTCGCGCCGTTCAGCGGCACCATCGGCATCCGCCAGGTCGACGTCGGCGACTACCTCGCTAGCGGCAGCAAAATCGCCACGCTGCAGGACCTGAGCAGTCTCTACGCTGACTTCTATCTGCCCGAGCAATCGGTGCCGAAACTGGCCATCGGTCAACCGGTGCAAATCTCGGTCTCCGCTTACCCCGGGCAAAACTTCGCCGGCAAGATCAGCGCGATCAACCCGATCGTCGAAAGCACCACGCGCAACATTCTGATCCGCGCCACCCTGGCCAACCCCGACGGCAAACTGTTGCCGGGCATGTTCACCAGCCTTGAAGTGCTGCTGCCCGACCCGCAAAAACACATCGTGGTACCGGAAAGCGCAATCACCTACACCCTCTACGGCAACTCGGTCTACGTGGTCGGGCAGAAGAAAGCCGAGGACGGCAGCGTCGAAAAGGATGACAAGGGCCAACCGGTGCTGATCGCCGAACGTCGCTTCATCGAAACCGGTGAACGCCGCGATGGCCTGGTGATGATCAACAAGGGCGTGCAGAACGGCGAACAAGTGGTGACGGCCGGCCAGATCAAACTGGACAACGGCGCCCACATTGCCATCAGCGACGACAAGACCCTCGGCGAGCAGAACAGTCCGCCCCGCGCCGACTGATCAAGGAATCCCCATGGCTTTTACTGATCCGTTCATCCGCCGCCCGGTGCTCGCCACTGTGGTCAGCCTGTTGATTGTGTTGCTCGGCTTTCAGGCCTGGAGCAAGTTGCCGCTGCGCCAATACCCGCAAATGGAAAACGCCCTGATCACGGTGACCACCGCTTACCCCGGGGCCAACGCCGAAACCATTCAGGGCTACATCACCCAGCCGATGCAGCAGAGTCTGGCCAGCGCCGAGGGCATCGACTACATGACCTCGGTCAGTCGGCAGAACTTCTCGGTGATTTCGATCTACGCGCGCATCGGTTCCAACACCGACCGTTTGTTCACCGAATTGCTGGCCAAGGCCAACGAGGTGAAAAACAAGTTGCCGCAGGACGCCGAAGACCCGGTGCTGAGCAAGGAATCGGCCGATGCCTCGGCGCTGATGTACATCAGCTTCTTCAGCAAGGACTTGAGCAACCCGCAGATCACCGATTACCTGTCCCGGGTAATCCAGCCAAAACTGGCAACGCTGCCGGGCATGGCCGAAGCGGAGATTCTCGGCAATCAGGTGTTCGCCATGCGCCTGTGGCTCGACCCGGTAAAACTCGCCGGTTTCGGCCTCAGCGCCGCCGACGTGACCAATGCGGTGCGCCAGTACAACTTCCTCTCCGCTGCCGGCGAAGTGAAAGGCGAGTACGTGGTCACCAGCATCAACGCCAACACCGAACTGAAATCCGCTGAAGCCTTCGCGGCGATTCCGCTCAAGGTCAGTGGCGACAGCCGCGTGCTGCTCAGCGACGTCGCGCGGGTGGAAATGGGTGCGGAAAACTACGACTCGATCAGCTCGTTCGGCGGCACGCCGTCGGTGTACATCGGCATCAAGGCCACCCCGGGCGCCAACCCGCTGGACGTGATCAAGGAAGTGCGCAAGCTGATGCCCGAGCTGGAAGCACAGCTACCGCCGAACCTGAAAAGCGAGATCGCTTACGACGCCACGCTATTTATTCAAGCCTCCATCGACGAAGTGGTGAAAACCCTGTTCGAAGCGGTGCTGATCGTCATCGTCGTGGTGTTCCTGTTCCTCGGTGCATTGCGTTCGGTGGTGATCCCGGTGGTGACCATTCCGCTGTCGATGATCGGCGTGATGTTCTTCATGCAGATGATGGGCTACTCGATGAATCTGCTGACGCTGCTGGCGATGGTGCTGGCCATCGGTCTGGTGGTCGACGATGCGATTGTCGTGGTGGAGAACATCCACCGACACATCGAGGAAGGCAAAACCCCGTTCGATGCAGCGCTGGAAGGCGCACGGGAAATCGCCATGCCGGTGGTCTCGATGACCATCACCCTGGCGGCGGTATATGCGCCGATCGGTTTCCTCACCGGGCTGACCGGGGCGCTGTTCAAGGAGTTTGCCCTGACCCTGGCTGGCGCGGTGGTGATTTCCGGGATCGTCGCCCTGACCCTGTCGCCGATGATGTGCGCATTTTTGCTGCGTCACGAGGAAAACCCCAGCGGCTTGGCGCATCGCCTCGACCGTATCTTCGACGGCCTCAAGCGCCGCTATCAGAGCATGCTGCACGGCACGCTGAACACACGGCCGGTGGTGCTGGTATTCGCGGTGATCGTGTTGTGCCTGATCCCGGTGTTCCTCAAGTTCACCAAATCGGAGCTGGCCCCGGACGAAGATCAAGGCATCATTTTCATGATGGCCACTGCGCCGCAGCCAACCAACCTTGATTACCTGAGCACCTACACCGAGGAATTCATCAAGATCTTCAAAGAGTTTCCGGAGTACTACTCCTCGTTCCAGATCAACGGCTACAACGGTGTGCAGGCGGGGATCGGCGGCTTCCTGCTCAAGCCGTGGAACGAGCGCAGCCGCACGCAAATGCAGATTCTCCCCGAGGTGCAGGGCAAACTGGAGGGCATACCGGGCCTGCAGATTTTCGGCTTCAACCTGCCCTCCCTGCCCGGCACTGGTGAAGGCTTGCCGTTCGAGTTCGTGGTCAACACCGCCAACGACTATGAACTGCTGCTGCAAGTGGCTGACCGGATCAAGAAACGTGCGATGGAGTCGGGCAAGTTCGCCTTCGTCGATCTTGATCTGGCGTTCGACAAACCCGAGGTGGTGGTCGATATCGACCGCGCCAAAGCGGCGCAGATGGGCGTGTCGATGCTCGATCTGGGCAGCACGCTGGCAACGCTGCTGGGCGAGGCGGAAATCAACCGTTTCACCATTGATGGGCGCAGCTACAAGGTCATTGCCCAGGTCGAGCGCCCCTATCGCGATAACCCGGACTGGCTGAACAACTACTACGTGAAAAACACTCAGGGCGAGTTATTGCCGCTGTCGACGCTGATCAAGGTCAGCGACCGCGCACGACCGCGCCAGCTCAATCAGTTCCAGCAACTTAACGCGGCGAAGATTTCCGGTTTCCCGTTGGTCAGCATGGGTGAAGCTATCGACACCGTATTGCAGATTGCCCGCGAAGAAGCGCCGGCCGGTTTTGCCTTCGACTACGGCGGCGCCTCACGCCAGTTTGTGCAGGAAGGCAGCGCGTTGTGGGTGACGTTTGCCCTGGCCCTGGCGATTATCTTTCTGGTGCTGGCGGCGCAGTTCGAGAGCTTCCGCGATCCGCTGGTGATTCTGGTGACGGTGCCGTTGTCGATCTGCGGGGCGCTGATTCCGTTGTTCCTTGGCTGGTCGAGCATGAACATCTACACCCAGGTCGGGCTGGTGACGCTGATCGGTCTGATCAGTAAACACGGGATCCTGATCGTCGAGTTCGCCAACCAGTTGCGCAAGGACAAAGGCCTGACGGCGCGTGAAGCCGTGGAGGAAGCGGCGGCAATTCGCTTGCGGCCGGTGCTGATGACCACGGCGGCGATGGTGTTTGGCATGGTGCCGTTGATTCTGGCAACGGGGGCGGGGGCGGTGAGCCGTTTTGATATCGGTATGGTGATTGCCACGGGGATGTCGATTGGCACGTTGTTTACGCTGTTTGTGCTGCCGTGTGTTTACACCCTGCTGGCGAAACCCGATTCCAAACCAACCGCGTAACCCCTGTAGGAGTGAGCCTGCTCGCGATAGCGGTGGATCAGTCGCCTTAAATACTGACTGACACACCGCTATCGCGAGCAGGCTCACTCCTACAAGGGATCTGTGTCGTCGCGGGCATAAAAAAAGGCCTCGCATCTGCGAGGCCTTTTATGTGGGCTTCAATCGGTTCAACTTTGCGGCCTCATCCCTTGAGAAAGTCCGAACATGAACAACAACAGATCATGATCGGGTTGGGTCGCCACGGAGGCTTTCGCCACCCGTGGGACTGCGCAGTGGGCGTCGTCTACAGACGCGCCAACCACCTGCATGCGAGGCTGCTCCCAGGCAGCCACCGCCAATGACGCAACTGCCAAGGCTCCAACCAAAAACAAACCTCGTGCAATTTCTAGTTTCATCGCTATAAACCTTTGATAGCGCTGCCAAACGCCGTCTCATAAAAGTAGACGAGTTTCTTCCAGTCCGCGTCGCGGAACGACGAGTGGCGGCGCAATTGCTTCATGTCATGGGAGGCAGCGCGATAGGCGGTCAGACGCTGGCGGCATTTCTCCAGATCGATCAAAGCGACCTCGACCTTGGCCGACTCGCCTTCACCGGTCACCCGCACAAACACGTGCTTGATGTAGATGCAGCTGTGCTGCCAACGGCCCTTGTGCATGCGCGCCAGGTTCTCGGCGAGGTCCTTGAGCACACGCTCATACACCCCGTCGCCACACTGATCGCGACCGCCGGCCGCCGCCAGCCAATGTTCCAGTTCCTGGAAACCGTCGAGGGATTTGGTGACCAGCAGTGCACGCCATTTGTGCTGCGGATCAGGCTGGGCGCCGCAGAAAACGATTTCCGGCACGCGCACACCGAGCTTGCTCACGCCGGTCAGTGCGTCGAGTTCGCGCAATACGGTCGGACGGCCGAACGGATGCAACCAACTGCGGTAGATATGTCCGGTCTGACGCTTGGCGTACAGCAGTTGTCCGTCGCGCCCAACGATACGTTGCACACCGCTTTCACCACCCCGGCGCACGTTGGGCTCTTCTACCCATTCACCGCGCTGACTCCAGTAGTAGTCGAAGCGGTCTTGCGGAGCGACTTCCGTTCCCGCTGCAAATTGCACTGCCATCCTGTTACCTCTTGCGTAATACGTAAACTCGCCACATGGCATAGAGCGGAATAAAGTCCAGTTGTTCCTGAATTCGAAAACCTGCCTCCTCGAACTCCTTTTCGACCGTAGCGGCCGGTAACACAAAGCGATTCTGATACTCGCGTTTGTCACGGTTGCGCTCGGCACGCTGGCGTTTCCAGGCCTTGAAATTGCCGTCAACCCACAGCGAAACAATCACACTGTCCCGGGTCACGCGCTCGAATTCGCGCAGAATCGCCCGGCGGTGCTCGGCTTCACCGATGTGATGAAGCAGACGCATGCAGAAGATGCTGTCGACGGCATTATCCGGCAAGGCAATGTCGAACGCAGATGTGTGCAAGGGTTGTACCCGTTTCACCACATCGGCCGGTTGCGCTTGCATGGCCGTCTTGATCATCGACTCGGAATTGTCCGCACCGATGATCACCCGGTTGGCCTTTTCGCCCAGCAATGGCCAGAACCGCCCTGCACCGCAAGGCAGATCCAGCACCAGCCCCGGCTCGCCGACCAACGCCAGCGCCTTGCGAGCCAGTTGTTCATCACGCCAGTGAGAGAGCCGACGTCCAAGGCTTTCCTTGTGCTTGCGCAGATATTTCTGCGCGTGCTGATCGTCGTACTTCTCGGAAAAATCGAGTTTGATTGGGCCGGCCATCACCAGGACTCCTGAATTGCTGATGGCACCACCTTAGGGAGCGGCGTGTCAGCGTCAGGTCATCCATTTGTGAAAAAAATGTCAGGTAAACAGACAAATTATTACAGCGTTATACAGGATTCAGACAGGTTAGAGGGAGTAGCCTTGCGCCACCCCCTGCGTCAGATTTTGCCAAGATCCACTTCGAAGCGGCAGCCATTCGGTTCCATCGTGCTCAAACTGACGGTCCAGCCCTGGTTCTCGCAGATCCGCTGCACCAGCGACAACCCCAGCCCCAGACCTTCGCCGCGCTTTTCGCTGCCACGCACGAAAGGCTCGAACATGGCTTCGCGCTTTTCTTCCGGGATGCCGACGCCGGAGTCTTCGACCGCGAAGCCGTTGGCAGTGAGTGTCAGGCGAATGAAACCGCTTTCGGTGTAATGCAGCGCGTTGCGCAACAGGTTGCCCATCACGGCATTCAACAGGGTCGCGTTGTAGCGAATGTCTGATGGACTGCCCGGTTCGAAGACCAGTTCCAAGCCCTTGCTCTCGATCGGCCCGCGCCACAGACACAACAGATTTTCGGCGACTTGCGAGAGGTTTTGCTGAAGTGCCATGCCGGCATCTTCATGCTGGGCGCGCGCCAGCATCAGGAAGGTTTGCACCAACTCGCGCATTTCCTCACTGGCGCGAGCAATACGCTCGACCTGGGAGCGACCACGCTGGTCGATCCCCGGGTTTTCCAGCAGCAGCTCGCAGGAACTGGCCAGCACCATCAGCGGCGTGCGCAATTCATGGCTGACGTCGCTGGTGAACAAACGCTCGCGTGTCAGCGCCTGACGCAGGCGCCCCAATGTGGCATCGAAGGCCACCGCCAGCTCGCCGACTTCGTCAGCCGCATAATCCGGCGCCAGCGGTGGCGCCAGCCCCAGCAACTGGTCGCGGTGGCGCACCTGCCGGGCCAGACGCACCACCGGCGCCATCACCTTGCGCGCCAGTACCCAGCCGAGGAAGACCGCCAGTGCCAGGCTGAGCACGAACCCCACCAGCACCACGGCAAACAGGACACGCTCGCGCTCTTCGAAATCGCTTTGATCCTGCAGCAATACGTAACGTCGACCGTCGACGATTTCGACCATCGCGTGATACGACAGCTGCTCGCGAAACACTTCATGGAAACCTGAGTCGAGGTGGCGCAGATCCTTGGGCAACTCGAAATCGCCCGGTCCGCCGCTGAAATAGAACAACTGATCCGGCTCCGGACGGTGGCTCCAGTCCGAAACGTTGTCCATCAGCAGCAAACGCTGCAAATCACCGCCCAGCCCTGCCGAAATCAGCTTTTCTTCGACAAGGTGCACGGTCGCGACAATGCCCATGGCAAAGGCACCGGCGACCAGGGCGCTCATCAAGGCAAAGGCAATAATGATCCGCTGGGATAGGCTTTGCTTAAACTCCATTACACATCGGCCAGCCGGTAACCCACGCCGTGCACGGTGTGCAGCAATGGTTTGGTGAACGGTTTGTCGATCACCTGACGCAATTGGTGAACGTGACTGCGCAGGCTGTCGCTGTCCGGGCAATCATCACCCCACAACGCCTCTTCGAGAATTTCCCGACGCAGCACGTGCGGGCTCTTCTGCATCAACACCGCCAGCAATTTGAGGCCGACCGGGTTGAGCTTCAGCAGTTTGCCGTCGCGGGTCACTTCCAGCGTGTCGAGGTCGTAGCTCAGATCGGCGACCTGCAACGCACGGCGGCCGCCACCCTGGGCACGGCGCATCACCGCTTCGACCCGCGCGGCCAGCTCGGACAAGGCAAATGGCTTGATCAGATAATCATCAGCCCCGGACTTGAACCCCTGCAGACGATCGTCGAGCTGATCACGAGCAGTGAGCATGATCACCGGCGTATCGCGGCGGGCATCTTCACGCAGGCGTTTGCACAGGGTGTAGCCGTCGATGCCCGGCAACATGATGTCGAGCACGATCAGGTCGTAATGCTCGGTGGCGGCCAGATGCAGACCCGACAGACCGTCCTGGGCGCAATCGACGGTATAGCCTTTGAGGCCCAGATAATCGGCCAGATTGGCCAGGATGTCGCGGTTGTCTTCGACCAACAGAATTCGCATGGGCACCTCCTCCGTACGGGGTAACGGCCTACTTGGCCCGCGCAGCTTACGGCCAAGTGTGGCTCAGGGCTAGGCGTGTGTCGGGTTGTTTAGCGATAAAAATGCTCATTGCGCACGCCAACGTTTTTTTCACTTTCGGTTAACAAATCGGCGACGCCCGCACGCGCAGACTCCGCGCGATTGCGCTCCTCAGAACATACTTACCGACCAAGGAATTGCCCATGGCGTCGACTTCTGCCCGTCCCGTTTCCAGGCCACTGAATTTCTGGTTGTGTCTGGGAATACCCGCCGTCGCGGCGATCATTCTGGTACTGCTCGAATTGACCGAGCTGGACATGTATCTGGCCCGCCTGTTCTACGACCCGGTTGCCGGCGACTTTATCGGGCGGCACAGTTTTTTTCTTGAAGACATCCTTCACGATCGCGCCAAGCAGGTAGTGATCGCGTTCTCGGTGTTTGCCATCCTCGGTTTTATCGGCGCGTTTTTCCTCGACAGACTAAAACCGTTCAAGCGTGAGCTGGGCTGTCTGGTGCTGTCGCTGGGCCTGGCGACCTCGTTTGTCACTCCGGTCAAAGCCGTGACTGCGGTGCAATGCCCGTGGAGCCTGGAGCAATTCGGTGGCCATGAAACCTATAGCAAGTTGATGGAGCATCGCCCACAGACCGACAAACCCGGGCGTTGCTGGCCGGGTGGTCATGCGGCGACAGGGTTTACTTTGTTTGCGTTGTTCTTTGTCCTGCGTGACCGGCGGCCGCGTCTGGCCAGACAGGCGTTTATCTTTGCCTTTGCATTGGGTTCGGTGTTCTCGATCAGCCGGATGATGCAGGGCGCACACTTCTTCTCGCACAACGTGTGGACGGCGATTTTCTGCTGGCTGATTTGCCTGGGGTCGTATTACTGGGTGCTGTATCGCCCGGCGGTGAAAACCGAGGCCGTGGTCAAGGCACAGCCCATCAGCGCCTGAAACACGGTCCAATGTAGGAGTGAGCCTGCTCGCGATAGCGGTATGTCATTCAACATGATTGCGACTGACAGACCGCTATCGCGAGCAGGCTCACTCCTACAAGAGTTTGGGGGTGACGCTGATATTTGGGCAATAAAAAACCCCGCTGACTTTCGCCAGCGGGGTTTTGCGTTACAGGGACAAGGCTGGCTTACATCATGCCGCCCATGCCACCCATGCCGCCCATGTCTGGCATGCCGCCGCCAGCGCCGCCGTCTTTCTTCGGCGCGTCAGCTACTGCCGCTTCGGTGGTCAGGAGCAGACCACCGATCGAAGCTGCAGCTTGCAGAGCGGAACGAGTCACCTTGGTAGGATCCAGGATGCCCATTTCGATCATGTCGCCGTATTCGCCAGTCGCAGCGTTGTAACCGTAGTTACCGCCGCCCTGCTTGACCTTGTCGACCACAACGCTTGGCTCGTCACCGGAGTTGGCAACGATCTGACGCAGCGGCGCTTCAACAGCGCGACGCAGCACAGCGATACCAACGTTCTGATCAGCATTGTCGCCTTTCAGTTCGGTCAGGGCTTCCAGAGCACGGATCAGCGCAACGCCACCGCCAGGCACCACGCCTTCTTCAACGGCTGCACGGGTTGCGTGCAGCGCGTCTTCAACGCGGGCTTTCTTCTCTTTCATTTCAACTTCGGAACCAGCGCCAACCTTGATCACTGCAACGCCGCCGGACAGCTTGGCCAGACGCTCTTGCAGTTTTTCACGGTCGTAGTCCGAGGAAGTTTCGGCAACCTGAGCACGGATCTGAGCGATACGCGCTTCGATGTCGGTTGCTACGCCAGCACCGTCAACGATGATGGTGGTTTCCTTGGAGATGGTCACGCGCTTGGCGCTACCGAGGTTTTCCAGGGTAGCGGCTTCCAGGCTCAGGCCGATCTCTTCGGAGATAACGGTACCGCCGGTCAGAACAGCGATGTCCTGCAGCATGGCCTTGCGACGGTCGCCGAAGCCTGGCGCCTTGACGGCGGCGACTTTAACGATGCCACGCATGTTGTTCACAACCAGCGTCGCCAGGGCTTCGCCTTCAACGTCTTCGGAAACGATCAGCAGTGGACGGCCGGCTTTGGCAACGGCTTCCAGTACTGGCAGCATTTCGCGGATGTTCGAGATCTTTTTGTCGACCAGCAGAACCAGTGGGCTCTCCAGTTCGGCAACCATGGTCTCAGGCTTGTTGACGAAGTACGGGGACAGGTAGCCACGGTCGAACTGCATGCCTTCTACAACCGACAGTTCGTTTTCCAGGCCAGTGCCTTCTTCAACGGTGATCACGCCTTCTTTACCGACTTTTTCCATGGCTTCGGCAATGATTTCGCCGATGGAGCTGTCGGAGTTGGCCGAGATGGTACCGACCTGAGCGATTGCCTTGGTGTCAGCGCATGGCTTGGAGAGCTTTTTCAGCTCGGCAACAACGGCGATGGTCGCCTTGTCGATGCCGCGCTTCAGGTCCATCGGGTTCATGCCGGCGGCAACGGCTTTGTAGCCTTCGTTGACGATCGACTGAGCCAGAACGGTAGCGGTGGTAGTACCGTCACCAGCGTCATCGTTGGCACGGGAGGCAACGTCTTTGACCAGCTGCGCGCCCATGTTTTCGAAGCGATCTTCGAGTTCGATTTCTTTGGCGACGGAAACGCCGTCCTTGGTGATGGTCGGAGCGCCGAAGCTCTTCTCGATGATCACGTTACGGCCTTTCGGGCCCAGGGTCGCTTTTACTGCGTCAGCCAGGACGTTGACGCCCTTGAGCATTTTTTTACGGGCGGAATCGCCAAACAGAACGTCTTTAGCAGCCATGATCGATATTCCTTAAATACTTTGTAGTAGCGGGAAAATGAACGGGGGTATCAGCCTTCGATAACAGCGAGGATTTCGTTCTCGCTCATTACCAGCAGGTCTTCGCCGTCGACTTTCACTGTGTTGCTGCCGGAGTAAGGACCGAACACAACCTTGTCGCCTTCTTTAACGGACAGTGCGCGCACTTCGCCGTTTTCCAGAGCTTTGCCCGGGCCTACAGCGAGAATCACACCGTGGTTGGCTTTTTCAGCAGCCGAACCTGGCAGGACGATACCGCCAGCGGTTTTCTTTTCTTCTTCGCTGCGACGGATTACGACGCGGTCATGCAGAGGACGAAGCTTCATTGTCGATCTCTCCTAATTGTGGTTTTCATCGGCCGGTGTAGTCCCGGCGGGTTTAACAAATCCGGCCTTCGCCGGGTGCGCCTCGTCGAGCGAGACGCGGAAGTCTGACTGGCGCACATGCCAGAAACCTTGCGGTGACCGTTACATAAGGGCGCATAAGCTTATTACAAGGGCGAACGCAGAAAATTTTTCATCGCAGCGCCCAAACGCTACCCACATAAAACCCCGGCACCCAAGGGTGCCGTGTCGATCACATGTCACTTGGTGTCGCGGTGTTCGAACTCGCCTTCAATCACGTTGGGCTCACGGCCCAGCGTTTCGCGTGGGGCAGGTCCGCCGCGTGGTTGCAGATCGTCAGCGAACGCACGCTGGCGCATCGCCTGATCTTCGGCGCGCTGGCGCATTTTATTGGCCAGCAGTCGACGGGTGAACGGCAGCAGCATCACCAGACCGACCACGTCGCTGATGAAGCCCGGCAGAATCAACAAGCCACCGGCCAGTGCCAGCATCAGGCCTTCAAGCATGGTTTGCGCTGGCAGTTCGCCGCGGTTCAGGCTTTCACGGGCACGCAGGGCCGTGGCCAGACCGGCGACGCGCAGCACGAACACGCCGAACATCGAGCCGAGAATGATCAGCAGCAGGGCCGGGAAAAACCCGATAGCCCCTGCCACTTTGACGAATACGAACAGCTCCAGCACCGGAAACAGCAGAAAGAGCAACAAAAAAGGGCGCATCTAACTTTCCTCAACGCAAGAAATGCCTTGCAGTAAGCCTTAGATGACGTCGCCCTTTCGTGAATTCAAGCTTCGGCCACTGCATTTTTTGGCCAGACCTGTGCGTGAGCCAATGAAACCAAGGCTTCGCGCACTTGTGTCGGCGTATGACAAGGGGCTTGAAACGGTAGCCAGTACAGCGCCTGACCGATGCGCAGGTGCATGCCTTCGCTGTCGATCCCGGCCAGTTGCGCCGGTACGCTTTTCGGCAGACCGGCGAGGTCGACGTAGTGCGCGATGGCTTTGGCGTGGTCGCTATTCATGTGCTCGACCATGCTGACTTCAGCCTTGCCGGCGAACGGGTTGGCCAAGGTCAGTTGATCGACCCAGTGAATCGCGCCAAAACCGCCGATGTAGCGATGACGCACCGGGTTCAACACCCAGAAGTCGAAATCGTGGGCCTTGTGGTAGTTCTGCGAATCGGGGAAATAACGGTAGTAACGCTCGGCGGCGGCTTCGATCGCGGCAACGTCTTCGAGCTTTTGCGCCTCGGCCAGATAGGTCAGGCGACCAACGGCTTGCACGTCATCGGCCTCACGTTCGCCCACCAACATCGAGCATTTCGGGTCTTTTTGCAGGTTGTGGGTGTGCTGGGCGATGCGGCTGATAAGGATCAGCGGGCGGCCCTGCTCGTCCAGGCAGTAAGGCACCACGGAGCCAAAGGGAAAACCGGGCATCGATTTGGAGTGGGTCGACAGCACTCCACGGTATTCCTTGAGAAGCAATTCTCGGGCATTCTTCGCCACTTCAACGCTCAATTTATGACTCCTTAAATAGGATCCGTCGAAAAAACGGACAGGCGCCCGGGATCAAGTCCCAGTCACGCCAGCGGGCAATTCTCATGTGCAACCCAGCCACGGCCGGTGCAGATCGGGAGTCGCTGAAAACAAAAACTACTCAGACCGGCTATCGGGGCATGCGAATGCAACTCAACGACAAAGTAATCATTATCACTGGCGGTTGCCAGGGTTTGGGCCGTTCGATGGCCGAGTATTTCGCCGGCAAAGGCGCGAAGCTGGCGTTGGTCGACCTCAATCAGGAAAAACTCGACGACACGGTCGCGGCCTGCAAGGCCAAGGGCGTCGAGGCGCGCAGCTATCTGTGCAACGTGGCCAATGAAGAACAGGTCGAGCACATGGTCGCTCAGGTCGCCGCCGATTTCGGTGCCATTCATGGCCTGATCAACAACGCCGGGATCCTGCGCGATGGCCTGCTGCTCAAGGTCAAGGACGGCGAAATGACCAAGATGAGCCTGGCACAGTGGCAGGCCGTGATCGACGTCAACCTGACTGGCGTGTTCCTCTGCACCCGTGAAGTGGCGGCGAAAATGGTCGAGCTGAAGAACAGCGGCGCGATCATCAACATCTCGTCGATCTCGCGTGCCGGTAACGTTGGCCAGACCAACTATTCCGCGGCCAAGGCCGGTGTTGCCGCAGCCACGGTGACTTGGGCCAAGGAACTGGCGCGTTATGGCATTCGTGTAGCGGGGATTGCACCGGGTTTCATCGAAACCGAGATGACCCTGGGCATGAAACCGGAAGCGCTGGAGAAGATGACCTCGGGGATTCCGCTCAAGCGCATGGGCAAGCCGGAAGAGATTGCGCATTCGGCGGCGTATATCTTCGAAAACGACTACTACACCGGGCGTATTCTGGAGATGGATGGCGGCTTGCGCATCTAACTGCCAACACAAAACAAATGTAGGAGTGAGCCTGCTCGCGATTGCGGTCATTCATTCAACAAATCTGTTGAATGTTATTCCGCTATCGCGAGCAGGCTCACTCCTACAGGGTTATCGGTGTTGCTGATTGATCAATCGTCGCTGATGGTGATATTCGGCATCGCCGGCGTCG
The DNA here is from genome assembly GCF_900187515.1 of Pseudomonas sp. Irchel s3f10. NCBI lineage: Bacteria > Pseudomonadati > Pseudomonadota > Gammaproteobacteria > Pseudomonadales > Pseudomonadaceae > Pseudomonas > Pseudomonas sp. Irchel s3f10. The sequence goes on along the minus strand of NZ_FYDZ01000024.1, from coordinate 28,924 downwards.
CCGCCTCCTGCAACACAATCCGCGCGCCGACGTGGCGGGCCAGTTCCTGATAAACCATGGCAATCTGGCTGTCCGGCTCGGCGATCACCGTTGGCTTGCCGCCATCAGCCTGCTCGCGGATCAGCATTGACAGGGGCAGCGACGCCAGCAGCTCTACGCCGTATTGGGTCGCGAGTTTCTCACCACCGCCCTCACCGAACAGATGCTCGGCATGCCCGCAGTTCGAGCAGATGTGCACGGCCATGTTTTCCACCACGCCCAACACCGGAATGTTGACCTTGCGGAACATTTCCACGCCTTTGCGCGCATCCAGCAACGCCAGATCCTGCGGAGTGGTGACAATCACCGCGCCGGCCACCGGGACTTTTTGCGCCAACGTCAGCTGAATGTCACCGGTGCCTGGCGGCATGTCGATGACCAGATAATCGAGATCGCCCCACGCGGTTTGCGTGACCAGTTGCAGTAACGCGCCCGAGACCATCGGCCCGCGCCAGACCATCGGCGTGTTGTCGTCGGTCAGGAACGCCATCGACATGACTTCAACGCCATGCGCCTTGAGTGGCACGAACCACTTCTGATCCTTGACCTCCGGGCGGGTGCGCTCGGGGATGCCGAACATGATGCCTTGGCTCGGGCCGTAGATATCGGCGTCGAGAATCCCGACTTTGGCGCCTTCGCGGGCCAGGGCCAGCGCGAGGTTGGCGGCGGTGGTCGACTTGCCCACACCGCCCTTGCCCGAGGCCACGGCGACCACGTTCTTGACGTTGGCCAGCCCTGGAATCTGCGCCTGCGCCTTGTGCGCAGCGATAACACTGTTCACTTCAACCTTGGCGATCACCACGCCGTCGAGGTTTTCGATGGCCAGTTGCAGCAGTTGCGCCCAGCCGCTCTTGAACAGACCGGCGGCGTAACCGATTTCCAACTGCACGTTGACGCGGTCACCGACGATCTCGATGTGCTTCACGCAACCGGCGCTGACCGGATCCTGGTTCAGATAAGGGTCGGTGTATTGGCTGAGGACGGCTTCCACCGCTGCGCGAGTGACGGCGCTCATGGGCAACTCCGATAACAAGACTGGGAAAAGATGGCGGGTATCCTACCCCTTCTATCCTCCGGACGGCACGCCCGGCAACGATTTGCAGGGGTGAAATATCTTGCCCGGCGCTTTATAGTGGCCGACCTCCGTTTCATCAAGTAGCGAAGCCCCACATGTCCGAACCACGCAAGATCCTCGTCACCAGCGCCCTGCCCTACGCCAACGGTTCGATTCACCTTGGCCATATGCTGGAATATATCCAGACCGATATGTGGGTGCGCTTCCAGAAGCATCGCGGCAATCAATGCATTTACGTCTGCGCCGACGACGCCCACGGTTCGGCGATCATGCTGCGCGCGGAAAAGGAAGGCATCACCCCGGAACAACTGATCGCCAATGTGCAGGCTGAACACAGCGCCGACTTTGCCGAGTTTCTGGTCGATTTCGACAACTTCCACTCCACTCACGCCGAAGAAAACCGTGAGCTGTCGAGCCAGATCTATCTCAAGCTGCGTGACGCCGGGCACATCGCCCAGCGCTCGATTACCCAGTACTTCGACCCGGAAAAGAAAATGTTCCTGGCCGACCGCTTCATCAAGGGCACCTGCCCGAAATGCGGCACTGAAGACCAGTACGGCGACAACTGCGAAAAGTGCGGTGCGACCTACGCCCCGACCGACCTGAAGGATCCGAAGTCGGCTATCTCTGGCGCCACCCCGGTGCTCAAGGATTCCCAGCACTTTTTCTTCAAGCTGCCAGACTTCCAGCAAATGCTGCAGACCTGGACCCGCAGCGGCACCCTGCAAGACGCCGTCGCCAACAAGATCGCCGAATGGCTGGACGCCGGCCTGCAACAGTGGGACATCTCCCGCGATGCGCCGTACTTCGGTTTCGAGATCCCGGGCGAGCCGGGCAAGTATTTCTACGTGTGGCTGGACGCGCCAATCGGCTACATGGCCAGCTTCAAGAACCTTTGCGACCGCACGCCGGATCTGGATTTCGACGCGTTCTGGGCCAAGGATTCCACCGCCGAGCTGTACCACTTCATCGGCAAGGACATCGTCAACTTCCACGCGCTGTTCTGGCCAGCGATGCTTGAAGGCGCCGGCTACCGCAAGCCGACCGGCATCAACGTACACGGCTACCTGACCGTCAACGGCCAGAAAATGTCCAAGTCGCGCGGCACCTTCATCAAGGCCCGTACGTATCTGGATCACCTGTCGCCGGAATACCTGCGCTACTACTACGCGGCCAAACTCGGTCGTGGCGTCGATGACCTCGACCTGAACCTCGAAGACTTCGTGCAGAAGGTCAACTCCGACCTGGTCGGCAAAGTGGTCAACATCGCCAGCCGTTGCGCCGGCTTCATTCAAAAAGGCAACGCCGGCCTGCTGGTCGGCACCAATGCCGCGCCAGAACTGACCGAAGCGTTCCTCGCTGCCGCGCCAAGCATTGCCGATGCTTATGAAGCCCGCGACTTTGCCCGTGCCATGCGTGAAACCATGGCCCTCGCCGACCGCGCCAACGCCTGGATCGCCGACAAGGCACCGTGGTCGCTGAACAAGCAGGAAGGCAAACAGGATGAAGTCCAGGCGATCTGCGCCACCGCCATCAATCTGTTCCGCCAACTGGTGATCTTCCTCAAACCGGTGCTGCCGCTGCTGGCCGCCGATGCCGAGGCGTTCCTCAATGTCGCCCCGCTGACCTGGAACGACCACACCACGCTGCTGGCCAACCACCAGTTGAACGAATTCAAGCCGTTGATGACCCGCATCGACCCGGTAAAAGTGCAAGCCATGAGCGACGCCTCGAAAGAAGACCTCACCGCCAGCCAGACCGACACCGGTGCTGCTGCGCCTGCCGGCAACGGCGAACTGGCCAAGGATCCACTGTCGCCGGAAATCGACTTCGACGCTTTCGCCGCGATCGACCTGCGCGTCGCGCTGATCGTCAAGGCCGAACACGTTGAGGGTGCCGACAAGCTGCTGCGCCTGACACTGGATATCGGTGACGAGCAACGCAACGTGTTCTCGGGGATCAAGAGCGCCTACCCGGATCCGTCCAAACTCGATGGTCGCCTGACCATGATGATCGCCAACCTCAAGCCACGGAAAATGAAGTTCGGTATCTCCGAAGGCATGGTGATGGCGGCCGGCCCTGGCGGTGAAGAAATCTACCTGCTGAGCCCGGACAGCGGTGCCAAGCCGGGTCAACGCATCAAGTAAGCGACTGTTGCAGATCGATCCCACCGGCGTGCCTCGCATGTCGGTGGGATTTTTCATATCTGGCCCACACACCGCGGCTGCCGGATAATGCCTAACCTTATGAGACACCCGCCCGTTTCACCGGCAGAACCATGACCGAACTCTTGCTAACGCTTGTCAGTGCCGCGCTGCTCAACAACTTCGTGTTGCACTGGCCGCTGGGCGTCGATCCGCTGTTGGCGGGCAGTCGTCGCCAGGTACATGCGTTGGGGCTGGCGACGCTGTGCCTGATGCTGGTCGTCGGTGTACTCGGTTACGCGCTCTGGCATTGGCTGTTGGTGCCATTGCAACTGGAAGCCCTGCACCTGTTCGTCTTCCTGCCGCTGAACGTCTTGCTGATTGCGCCGCTGCTGAAACTGTTGACACGCTGGCTGCCGGGTCTGCGGTTCGACGGTCTATGGCCATTGTTGCTGGGCAATGCCGGTGTGCTCGGGCTGGCACTGATCAACGCGCAAAACGATCGGGGCCTGCTCCACGCGACCGCTTTGAGCCTCGGTGCCGGGCTGGGCTTCTGGCTGGTACTGAGCCTGTTCCAGGATTTGCGTGAACGCACAGTCGATAACGATATTCCCCTGCCTTTTCGTGGCTTGCCGATCGATTTGATCAGCGCCGGATTGATCGCAGTGATTTTTCTCGGATTCAGTGGACTGATCAAAACATGAGTCTGATTCAACTCATCGATGCCCTTCTGCCGCAGACCCAATGCGGCAAGTGCGGCCATCCCGGATGCAAGCCGTACGCACAAGGCATCGCCGAGGGCGAGCCGATCAACAAGTGTCCGCCGGGCGGTGAAGAAACCATTGCGGCGCTGGCAGAGCTGTTGAAAGTGCCGGTGCTGGAACTCGATATCAGTCGCGGTTCGGCGCCGCCGCAGGTTGCCTATATCCGCGAAGCCGAATGCATCGGCTGCACCAAATGCATTCAGGCCTGTCCGATCGATGCCATCGTCGGCGCGGCAAAATTGATGCACACCGTGATCATCGATGAATGCACCGGCTGCGACCTGTGCGTCGCCCCATGCCCGGTGGATTGCATTGAAATGCACCCGCTGCCGCTCGGCACGCTGCCGGTGGTGGGAGGTCTTGCCGCCAATCTCGACGAGCAACGTGCCCGCGCCGCAAAGCGTGATCACGCACGCCAGCGCTTCGAGCGACGTAATGAGCGTCTGCGACGGGAAGAACAACAGAAACAGGCTGAGCGTGAAGCCCGAGCGAAACGGGCGGCGCAACCTGAAGTGTCCGCAACCGACCCGGTGCAGGCGGCGCTGGAACGGGTGCGTGCGCAAAAAGCGGCGACCGCAGATGCGGCGTTGAAGAAAGCCAAGATCGATGTGGCCATGAGCCGGGCGCAATTGCACAAGTCGTTGAAAGCTTTTGGCCATCCGCCGACGTTCGAGCAACAGTCGCAACTGATCGTGCTGCAGCAGCAGTTCGAGGTCGCGGAACACGCTTTGGCAAAACTCGAAACCAGCGCCGCGCCGGCCCCGATCGTCACGGCGCCGGCGAAAGATGCTGATTTGAAACGGGCGAAGATCCAACTGGCCATGCGCCGCGCCGAACTGAAAAAAGCGCAGACCGGCGAAGCCGCGCCGGAGCAGATCGCTCCCCTGGAACAGGCTTTGCGCGATGCCGAGCAGGCTTTGCATGATGCCGAAGCGACCAGCGAGCAGCCTTTGCCTGACCTGGTGCGAGTAGAAAAGCGCCCTATCGACAGCCACCTTCGCCAGTTGAAAACCGAATTGGCCTACGCTCGCGCGGACCTCAACAAACTCGAACGTCGCGCCGACACGCCCAGTGAAGCCCTCGACAAGGCCCGCGCCCGCCTGCAAGACGCCGAGCGCCAGGTGCAAGATCATGTCGCCCCTTGAGGCGCCGGACGATCGCCTGCAACAGGCGATGAAGCTGGTACTGCTGGCGACGTTGCCGGGGCTGCTGGCGCTGTTCTGGTTTTACGGTTGGGGCTTGTTGATCAATCTGGTCCTGTCCGCCAGCACTGCGTTGGTGGTCGAGGCCGGTATTACCCGCCTGCGCCGACAACCGTTGCGGACCACCCTGAGCGACGGCAGCGCACTGGTCAGTGCAACCCTGCTTGCCGCAGCCTTGCCGCCATATTGCCCTTGGTGGCTGACAGTGGTCGCGATCGCCTCGGGCCTGCTGTTTGGCAAACACCTGTACGGCGGCGTAGGCAAAAACCCGTTCAATCCGGCCATGCTCGGTTTTGCCTTGGCGATCGTGATGTTCTCGCAGCCGATGACGCAGTGGCCTGCCCACGGTATGAATCTGCTCGACGCCGTCCAGCAGGTATTCAACCCACGGCAGGCGCCGGATGCCTGGGTTCAGGCCACGGCGCTGGACACCTTGCGCATCAACAAAAGCCTGACCATCGATGAACTCTTCGCCGCCAACCCGGCCTTCGGGCAATTCGGCGGACATGGCGTGGAATGGGTGAATCTGGCGTTTCTGGTTGGCGGGCTGTTTTTGCTGCAACGGCGAGTGTTCGGCTGGCACGCGCCGGTCGGTATGCTCGCCAGCCTGTTTCTGGTCAGTCTGCTGTGCTGGAATGGCTCAGGCTCCGACTCTCATGGCTCGCCAGTGTTCCACCTGCTGAGCGGCGCAACCATGCTCGGCGCATTTTTCATCATTACTGAACCGGTGTCCGGCGCCAAAAGCGCGCTCGCCCGCCTGCTTTTCGGTGTTGGCGTCGGGTTGCTGACTTATCTGATTCGTACGTGGGGTGGTTACCCGGACGGTGTTGCGTTTGCCGTATTGCTGATGAATCTCTGCGTACCGGCACTGGAACGCTTTGCCGTAAGCCGACAGGCACGGACGACGCCATGAGCCGATTGACGAGTACACTTGCCCTGCTGTTTTTGGCCATTGTCGGCATCGGTACGACGTATCTGGTCCAACGCAGCAATGCCCCGCAGATTGCCGCCGAGCAACGCCTGATCGACAGCCAAAAACTGCTCGATGTGCTCGCAATCAATAGTTACGACAATCAACCGCTGGAGCAGCCGCTGGCATTGGCGGATATTGTCTTGCCCCATAGCACGCTGACCGGCGGCTATCGCGCGACCCAGGCTGGGCGACCGGTAGCTGTGTTGTTGCGTAGCCAGTCCCAAGGTTATGCGGGCACTATCGAGTTACTGATCGCCATTGATGCCCAGGGAAAACTGCTGGGTGTGAAGTCCCTCAAGCAAAATGAAACTCCAGCGCTCGGCGGGCATTTGGGTGACTGGCCGAATGCCTGGCTTGGGACATTCACCGGCAAATCCAGTGATGAGCCGCCGGATACCGGTTGGGCTTTGAAAAAGGATCAAGGCCAATTTGATCAGATAGCCGGGGCGACGATTACGTCCCGCGCGGCGATCAACGCGATCCATGACGCGTTGCGCTACTTCGATGCCCACCGAATGACGTTGCTGGGGAGCGAACCATGAAGCGGATGGCAAAGCTGTCGAACTCACTGATGCTGGTAATCCTGCTGGGCACAACCAGCTCACTGGCGGGCGCGTTGGGAGCCGCTTTGATGTTCATCACTGTGGCCGGTGCATACGGCTTTTGCATCGCACCTTTGCGATGCCGTACGTCGGGGGCAAGGACATTGCTGGCGAGTTTGTTGCTCGCGGCTACGTTGACCAGTTGTGCGGAGATCTTCGTGCAACGCTGGTTCTTGCCATGGCACCAGGCGTTTGGTCTCTACGCTGGCCTGATCGGGCTGCAGTGCGTGGTGCTGGAGCACCATGGATTTTTCCGCCAGACACTGACCGAGCGCCTCAGACTCAGCGCCGGATTTGGCGTTTTGATGCTGATACTTGCCGGGTTACGAGAGCTCGCGGGCCGGGGAACCCTCGGTCACGGCCTGTTCGAACACTGGCAAGGTCTGGTCTTATTCAGTGCCGGGTTGCATTTGGCAACCGTGGTTCCCGGCGCTTTGATTTCGTTGGGGCTGCTGCTCGCAGCTCGTCAAGCGTGGACCGGCTCGAACTCTATTTTCAAGGAAACGCATCGCCCATGAATGCCGCAAAACGTCTTGAGATTTTTCGTCGACTGCATGAGGACAACCCCGAGCCGAAAACCGAACTGGCCTATACCTCGCCGTTCGAACTGCTGATTGCGGTAATTCTTTCAGCGCAATCGACCGACGTCGGTGTCAACAAAGCGACAGCGAAGCTGTTCCCGGTTGCCAACACGCCTTCAGCGATCCATGCACTGGGCGTCGAAGGGCTGTCCGAATACATCAAGACCATCGGCCTCTACAACAGCAAGGCCAAGAACGTCATCGAGACCTGCCGCTTGCTGGTCGAACGCCACGGCGGTGCAGTACCACAAACGCGTGAAGAGCTTGAAGCCTTGCCCGGCGTCGGTCGCAAAACCGCCAATGTGGTACTCAATACAGCTTTTCGCCAGTTGACCATGGCCGTCGATACGCACATCTTCCGCGTCAGCAACCGGACCGGCATCGCTCCCGGCAAGAACGTCGTCGAAGTGGAAAACAAGCTGATGAAGTTTGTACCCAGGCAATTTCTGCTCGACTCTCATCACTGGCTGATTCTCCATGGGCGCTATGTGTGTCTGGCCCGCAAGCCGCGGTGCGGTAGCTGCCGAATTGAAGACCTGTGCGAGTACAAACACAAAACATCGGACGATTGACCGGCTATTGGAATTATTGAATGGTCGATTGAAAAAATCTTTTTTACCCGACGCGGGAATGTCGATATAAGGAGCGCCAAAGGCAGTCTTAGTGTGGGAGTGATTTATGAGTACTGACAAAGAGGAAATGGAGCTGGATGACGACACCACGGAGGCAGATGACGCCGAACCGGCGGTTGAAGTTGCCAAGACCAATCTGAGCAAGCGCCGCACTATCGACAACCTGCTTGAGGAGCGCCGACTGCTAAAGCAATTGGCCGATTACGATTTTGATCTTTGAAACTTGAAAGCCTCCCGAACCGGAGGCTTTTTACTTTCTGCGACTCACTGAATTCGATCGGCCCATGACCCCGTCAGCGACTGAAAGATTCAGACGAGCCCATTGCGCTGCGCCAACTCGATCAGATCTACCAGCGAGCGCGCATTGAGTTTCAGCAACAAGCGGGTCTTGTAAGTGCTCACGGTCTTGTTGCTCAGGAACATGCCATCGGCGATTTCCTTGTTCGTCTTGCCCCGCGCCAACTGCTGCAACACCATCATTTCGCGACCGGAAAGGCGATCCACCATATCGGCTTCACTGGCATTACCCAAACTGGTCCGCACTGTGTGGAGTGCCTGATTGGGAAAGTAACTGTATCCGGACAAAACCGCCTTGATCGCACTCAACAACTCGGTGAGATCCTGCTGTTTACAGACATAACCCGCCGCCCCTGATTGCATGCAGCGCATCGAAAAGTGCCCAGGGGCTTGCGAAGTCAACACCAGCACTTTAATAGGCATGGTTGTCGAAGTCAGGCGAGCAATAACCTCAAGCCCATCAAGTTTCGGTATTCCAATATCCAGAATGACTATATCCGGCATTTGCTCGCGAGCAAGTTGTAATGCATCTACACCATTATCAGTTTCTGCAATGACTTCGTAGCCATGACGTTCCATCAGCATACGTACCGCGAGACGAATGACGGGGTGGTCATCCACGATCAGCACTTTATTCATGGGCAAGTCCAGTTTCGCTGTTCGAGTTTTTAGAACACGCACAATAGCCCAGTCACTTGCCCCTTAGTATGCCAAGCCTTTCATGGACTCGCATCGCAAGACATCCCCTACAGTGATTGAGGATTATTCCTACAAAAAATCATTGCCCTCCTAAATATCCGACGACATACCGCTCTAGATACTGCGCAACCTGTCCGTTGCTGATTTGTAACCGCGTGCGCCTGCAAAGGCCGAAAAGCCTGCCAGATCCTACGGTCACCGCATTACAAGCGTACGAACCGGATCAATACCCGCCCCACTAGTTAATAAACACTGAAACAAGATATTTACGGCCTTACAAAAACTTTTTGCTATAAATACAAACTCCAATCAACCACCTTACTAACAACCAAACAAAACGACGCCATCAAATGAGAAAACCAAAACAAAAGAACAAGACCATGTTAAGGATAAAAAACAAGATCAACAACCCAATGACAGTCATCGCAATATTCGCTGGACTCTCCGAGGCCTCGGCCGCTATCTCTCTACCCTTCCTCAATAATGAGGACCGGGCCGTATATGTGTGGTTCTTGATCAGCTTTCCGTTTTACTTGTTATTTCTTTTTTTTATAACGCTTAATTTCAACTACCGCTCCCTCTATTCGCCTTCCGACTTCGGCAAAGACGAGAGCTTTTTAAAAGCAATGGACAGTAATGATCATGACAACAAACGAAATACGTTAACGCAGGAACCAGGCACACTCGATACGTTTGAAATATCAAGCCACATCGTGCCCTGCGAGAGCGCGGCTGCACTGTGCAAGGATTCGTGCAAAATCCATAACGTCCCCGACCCTCCGCCACGCGTCGATACGAATCAAAACCTTACCGTTCAACACAATATTCGCTTACCCGCATCCATCAGCAACCTTCATATTGTTGATGCACGCAATATTGAGGCGTCGAGAGAGTTCGCCACGATTCTGGAAAAAATCCGAAATTCCAATAAAAATACCGACCGGGTCATCGTGTTTCTTTCCAATCATGTGTCAGATGCTTCACTGACTAAAAATGCACTCCTGCAGATCAAACACGCAAAGAAAGGTTCGAGCACGACACTTTGCATTGTTTACAACCTGTGCTCACAAGCGGTGACGCTGCTGGGTCGCAATTGAACAGTCTGTCCTCGCCGCACATGCAGCCAGGCACTGGCATCATTCGACAACAAACTGACAACGAATTTAAAAAAAGGGCGGCCTTGTCTCGAAGACAAGGCCGCCCTTTCATTGCGCCTCAGCCTGAAAAATCTCAGAACAGCTTGCGGCCCTTGTTGGCAGCAATGCGCATGCGCAGCGCGTTGAGCTTGATGAAGCCCGCCGCGTCGGCCTGGTTGTAAGCACCGCCGTCTTCTTCGAAGGTCGCGATGTTGGAATCGAACAGCGAATCGTCGGACTTGCGGCCAGTGACGATCACGTTGCCTTTGTACAACTTCAGGCGCACAACGCCGTTCACGTTGACCTGCGAAGCGTCGATCATCTGCTGCAGCATCAGACGCTCTGGGCTCCACCAGTAACCGGTGTAGATCAGGCTGGCGTATTTCGGCATCAGCTCGTCTTTGAGGTGAGCGACTTCGCGGTCCAGGGTGATCGATTCGATGGCGCGGTGAGCGCGCAGCATGATGGTGCCGCCCGGGGTTTCATAGCAACCACGGGACTTCATGCCGACGTAACGGTTCTCGACGATGTCGAGACGGCCGATACCGTGAGCACCACCGATCTTGTTCAGCGTCGCCAGCACGGTGGCCGGAGTCATTTCGACGCCGTCCAGTGCAACGATGTCGCCGTTGCGGTAGGTCAGTTCCAGGTATTGCGCTTTATCAGGAGCGTTCTCCGGGGAGACGGTCCATTTCCACATGTCTTCTTCGTGCTCGGTCCAGGTATCTTCCAGCACGCCGCCTTCATAGGAGATGTGCAGCAGGTTGGCGTCCATCGAGTACGGGGACTTCTTCTTGCCGTGACGCTCGATCGGGATCGCGTGCTTCTCGGCGTAGTCCATCAGCTTCTCGCGGGACAGCAGGTCCCACTCACGCCATGGTGCAATGACTTTTACGCCTGGCTTGAGTGCGTAGGCACCCAGTTCGAAACGCACCTGGTCGTTGCCCTTGCCGGTGGCGCCATGGGAAATGGCGTCAGCGCCAGTTTCGTTGGCGATTTCGATCAGACGTTTGGCGATCAGCGGACGTGCGATGGAAGTACCCAGCAGGTACTCGCCTTCGTAAACGGTGTTGGCGCGGAACATCGGGAACACGAAATCACGCACGAACTCTTCGCGCAGATCGTCGATGTAGATTTCTTTGACGCCCATGGCCTGAGCCTTGGCGCGGGCCGGCTCGACCTCTTCGCCTTGACCGAGATCAGCGGTGAAGGTCACCACTTCACAGTTATAAGTATCCTGCAGCCACTTGAGGATCACCGAAGTGTCCAGGCCGCCGGAATACGCCAGAACGACCTTGTTTACGTCCGCCATGCCATCACTCCACGGGGTTCTACGGAAAGCCGAGGAGTCTACCGCTCAAACGCGATAATTTACAGAGGCGCGACAGCTTAAGACGACAAAGCGACAGAATCTGTCGACAGCGCGACGATGACCGGCGGGTCAGGAAGTCGCTGCGGTGCTGGCTGGGGTGCTCGCCTGAGGCGCTGGAGCGGTGGTTGGCGCCACGCGTGCAAGCTTCACCGCAACCCGACGGTTCTTCGCCCGGTTGGCCGCATTGGTGTTCGGAACCAATGGGTATTGTTCACCGTGGAAACGTACTGTGATCTGCGATTCGGCGATGCCATTGGCCTTGAAGAAGTCGACCACTGCCAGCGCTCGGCGGCGCGACAGTTCACGGTTGGTCAGACGATTACCGCTGTTGTCGGAATGGCCATCGAGTTCGATGTGATTGACCGTCGGATCGGCCTTCATGAATTCGAGCATCACTTGCAGCTTGGCCTTGGCGGCGGCGTCGAGATCAACACCCTCGCCGGGGAAGCCGATCTGCGATTGCTTGATCTGGTCGAAATTCTGCGGCAGCAACTTCGCTACACAGGTCTGATAGTCGTTAAACGCCTTGCTGAATTTCACCGGCAATAAACGCACTTCCGAGACACGGCCATCGCCAGACGCGCGACGTACAACCGGGCTGCGACCGTCCAGCAGACCGCTGATCAGGCCACCGGCCTGGGATTGCGAACTGCTGAACAGCACGTTGCCACTGCCGAGCCGGACGTTGCCCAGATTGATGTCACCACGACCCGGCTGCCACGGTGCCGCCGCCGCCAGCAACGTCGCCGAACCACCGCCAAGCATGGCGTTGTAGGCATTCAGACGGAAGATCGCCTGTTCGCCGGCCTTGCGCACGAACTCACCCGAGCCGAAATCAGTGATCGGTTGGGTCAGACGACATTCGAACTTGTCGCCGGCGACCGTCCACTCAATGTTCTCCAGACGGGTCTGGTACGTGAGCGCCATGGCCGGAAGGCTGGCAAACACACTGAGCAAGGCTAAATAACGCTGGCGCACGGGAGGCTCCATTGGCTTCTGAAACACAAAGACCGATTCACACTATGTTTACGGCATACCTACGGGATATCGGAAGGTTTCCGCAAAACTTGATAGCGAGTGCCTGCAAGAGTCTTTTCCGGTAGCATTCGCCTCAGTTTGACCCGCCTGGAAGCCCCTCATGTCCGACCGCCTGACCCTGCTGCGTCCCGACGACTGGCACATTCATCTTCGCGATGGTGCCGTGTTGACCAATACCGTTGCCGATGTTGCGCGCACGTTTGGCCGCGCCATCATCATGCCCAACCTGGTACCTCCGGTGCGCAACGCCGCTGAAGCCGACGGCTATCGCCAGCGGATTCTCGCTGCCCGCCCGGCCGGCAGTCGCTTTGAGCCGCTGATGGTGCTGTACCTCACCGACCGCACCCAGCCCGAAGAAATTCGTGAAGCCAAGGCCAGTGGTTTTGTCTACGCCGCCAAGCTGTACCCGGCCGGCGCGACCACCAACTCCGATTCCGGCGTGACCAGCATCGACAAGATTCTGCCGGCAATCGAAGCCATGGCAGAAGTCGGCATGCCGCTGTTGATCCACGGTGAAGTCACCCGTGGCGACGTCGATGTGTTCGACCGCGAAAAGATTTTCATCGATGAGCACATGCGTCGTGTCGTCGAGCGCTTCCCGACGCTGAAAGTGGTGTTCGAACACATCACCACCGGCGACGCCGTGCAGTTCGTCAACGAGGCTTCGGCCAACGTTGGCGCGACCATCACCGCGCATCACCTGCTCTACAACCGCAATCACATGCTGGTGGGCGGGATTCGGCCGCACTTCTATTGCCTGCCGATCCTCAAGCGCAATACGCATCAGGAAGCCCTGCTCGACGCCGCCACCAGTGGCAGCGCGAAGTTCTTCCTCGGCACCGATTCGGCACCGCACGCCCAGCACGCCAAAGAAGCTGCTTGTGGCTGCGCCGGCTGCTACACCGCGTACGCCGCCATCGAGATGTATGCCGAAGCCTTCGAGCAGCGTAACGCGCTGGACAAACTCGAAGCCTTCGCCAGCCTCAACGGCCCGCGCTTCTACGGCCTGCCGACGAACACCGATCGCATCACCCTGGTTCGTGAAGAATGGACTGCCCCGACCAGCCTGCCGTTTGGCGAGCTGACCGTTATCCCGCTGCGCGCCGGTGAAAAACTGCGCTGGCGCCTGCTGGAGGAACACGCGTGAGTGAAGACCATTTCGACGACGAACTGGACGGTCAAAGTGGCGGTGGCGGTTCCCGTCACCCGATGGCAGCACGCTTTCGCGGCTATCTGCCGGTAGTCGTCGACGTAGAAACCGGTGGTTTCAACTCGGCCACCGATGCGTTGCTGGAGATTGCTGCGACCACCATCGCCATGGATGAAAAGGGCTTTGTTTACCCCGATCACACCTACTTCTTCCGCGTTGAGCCGTTCGAAGGCGCCAACGTTGAAGCGGCAGCGCTGGAGTTCACCGGGATCAAGCTCGATCATCCACTGCGCATGGCGGTCAGCGAAGAAACCGCGCTGACTGACATTTTCCGAGGTATCCGCAAGGCGCTGAAGGCCAATGGCTGCAAGCGCGCGATTCTGGTCGGTCACAACAGCAGCTTCGACCTCGGCTTCCTCAACGCCGCAGTTGCGCGACTGGACATGAAGCGCAACCCGTTCCACCCGTTCTCCAGCTTCGACACCGCGACGCTGGCGGGTCTGGCCTACGGTCAAACCGTGCTGGCGAAAGCCTGCCAGGCTGCCGACATCGATTTCGACGGCCGTGAGGCGCACTCGGCGCGTTACGACACCGAGAAAACCGCAGAGCTGTTCTGCGGCATCGTCAATCGCTGGAAACAGATGGGCGGCTGGGAAGACTTCGACGACTGATTCTCGTCGAGTAAATCCCGCGCATAAAAAAACCGGCCATGGGCCGGTTTTTTTGTACCTCGACGTTGCGCCTTACAGGGCAGCAGCGTTCTCGGTCAGGTAGGCAGCAACGCCTTCTGGCGACGCGTTCATGCCTTTGTCGCCTTTTTTCCAGTTGGCAGGGCAGACTTCGCCGTGCTCTTCGTGGAATTGCAGAGCGTCGACCAGACGGATCAGCTCTTCCATGTTACGGCCCAGCGGCAGGTCGTTGATGATCTGCGAACGGACAACGCCTTTGTCGTCGATCAGGAACGCGCCACGGAAAGCCACGCCGCCTTCGGACTCAACGTCGTAAGCCTTGGCGATGTCGTGCTTCATGTCGGCAGCCATGGTGTATTTCACCTGGCCGATGCCGCCATTGTTCACTGGAGTGTTGCGCCATGCGTTGTGAGTGAAGTGCGAGTCGATCGACACAGCGATCACTTCAACGTTGCGTGCCTTGAAGTCGGCCATGCGGTTGTCCAGAGCGATGAGCTCGGACGGGCAGACGAAGGTGAAGTCCAGTGGGTAGAAGAACACCAGGCCGTATTTGCCTTTGATGGCCGAGGACAGGGTGAAGCTGTCAACGATCTCGCCATTGCCGAGTACGGCCGGGACGGTGAAGTCAGGGGCTTGTTTGCCTACGAGTACGCTCATTGATATCTCCTGGTGTAAAAACTTGAAGTTCAGGGTCCGCGCCAGCCTGCCATCCTCAGACGACAGCCCTGTGACACGAACCCCCTTCGCAAGGGCCGACCATCATACACTGCGAATTTGGCCTGTCCTCAACGGTTTTTCAAAGCAGGCGCAGAACGGCGCTGCATTTACGGGGCCAGGCAAATCGCCAGTAAATACCGTTCGTCAGTCATGGCTGTTAATCAGCTGAAGCCTTCCGAAAGCACTTTGACAATCATTCTCGTTAACATTAAGATCCATCGCAATTGAGTCACAACCAGCGACGGTTCTCACTTATGTATGTTTGTCTCTGCACTGGCGTCACCGACGGACAGATCCGCGAAGCGATCTATGAAGGTTGCTGCAGTTATAAAGAAGTCCGCCAGGCCACCGGCGTCGCCAGCCAATGCGGCAAATGTGCCTGCCTTGCCAAGGAAGTGGTCCGCGAAACCCTGACCAAGCTGCAAACCGCCCAGGCCGCGATCCCTTACCCGGTAGAATTTACTGCTGCGTAATAACACCCCATTTCAAAGAACCGGACTTATGTCCGGTTTTTTTATGCCTGTAAATCAATTGCTTAGGCTCCAGACGCGGAACACAAACATTCTTATTCCGATTAATTTTCATATATTATTCAATAACTTAGGTTTGACACTTATAAGTACGAAGCTCAAACTCTGCCGTATATACAGCTATTACAGGGCAGGACTCCGATCATGAAAGGCGACATTACAGTCATCCAGCATCTCAACAAGATCCTTGCCAATGAGCTGGTCGCGATCAATCAGTACTTCCTGCATGCGCGCATGTACGAAGATTGGGGTCTGAACAAGCTCGGCAAACACGAATACAAAGAATCCATCGACGAGATGAAACACGCGGACAAGCTGATCAAGCGCATCCTGTTCCTCGAAGGCCTGCCAAACGTGCAGGACTTGGGCAAGCTGCACATCGGCGAGCACACCAAGGAAATGCTGGAGTGCGACCTGCGTATCGAGAAGACCGGCCACGCTGACCTGAAGACCGCGATCGCGCATTGCGAAACCGTCGGTGACTTCGGTAGCCGTGAACTGCTTGAAGACATTCTCGAATCCGAAGAAGAACACATCGACTGGCTGGAAACCCAGCTGGGCCTGATCGATAAGATCGGTCTTGAGAATTATCTGCAATCGCAGATGGGCGAAGAGTAGGAGCTGCCGAAGGCTGCGATCTTTTCAGATTGCACCGGCAACTTGCAGTAACGTTTCGAACGCACTAAAAAGCCCCGCCCTCTTTCGAGTGGCGGGGCTTTTTATTGGCTGAAGATCAGAAGATCGCAGCCTCGTTTCACTCGACAGCTCCTACACAAGCAGGAAGTGTCGGGTGAAACCCAGCCTTATCAGGCTTCGGACTTGTTCGCCGCTGCCGCTTCAACAGCCGACTTGATGGTGCTTTGCAGCGAACCGTCTGCAGCCATCTCGGTCATGATGTCGCTACCGCCGACCAGCTCACCGCCGACCCACAGTTGTGGGAAAGTCGGCCAGTTGGCGTACTTCGGCAGGTTGGCGCGGATTTCCGGGTTCTGCAGGATGTCCACGTACGCAAACTTTTCGCCACACGCCATCACAGCCTGCGCAGCTTTCGCAGAGAAGCCACACTGTGGGGCATTCGGCGAACCTTTCATGTAAAGCAGAATGGTGTTGTTGGCAATCTGCTCTTTAATCGTTTCGATGATATCCATGGAGCACCTCGGCTGAACTTTCCGACTCATGGGTCGGCACGGTGGCGCATTGTAACGGAATCCCGAGCGCCATGCTCGGTCTCCCCGACAGACTAGATCAAGCCGCCGCCACCGTCACCGGCACACCATTGAGCGCGGCGTTGCCGGATAGCTCGTCGAGCTGGCATTCATCGGTCAGGTCATTGGCACTTGACCCCGGCTGACCGCTGGCAATCGCCATTTGCACGCCCGGGCGCGCATGGCCCCAACCGTGCGGCAGGCTGACCACGCCTTTCATCATGTCGAGGCTGCCGAGTACTTCGACTTCGATTTGCCCGACCCGCGAACTGACGCGCACCAATTGACCATCGTTGAGACCACGACTAGCAAGGTCATCCGGGTGCATCAACAATTGGTGACGCGGCTTGCCCTTCACCAATCGGTGATAGTTGTGCATCCAGGAGTTGTTGCTGCGCACATGACGGCGGCCAATCATCAACAGCTCATCGGCGGCCGGTGCTTGCAATGCGGCGAAACGCGCGAGGTCAGCAAGGATCTCCGGCGGAGCGGCCTGCACATGCTGATTAGGCGTTTTCAGGCGCGGCGCCAGATTAGCTTTCAACGCCCCCAGATCAATACCGTGCGGATGATCAAACAGCGTCGCCACAGACAGCTTTTGCTCAGACGCGTCACCGTACATGCCCATGCGAAGGCCCATGTCGATCATCTTCGCCGGCGGCATGGTCGGTTTAAGCTCCTTGCCGGTCTTCTCGGCAAACGCCTTGGCCAGGCCCACGAAGATCTCCCAGTCATGCAAGGCGCCCTCGGGCTTGGCGAGGATCGCGCGGTTGAAGCGGGTGACGTTACGCACCGCGAACAGATTGAACGTGGTGTCGTAGTGGTCATTTTCCAGCGCCGAGGTCGACGGCAGGATCAGATCGGCGTAGCGCGTGGTTTCGTTGATATACAAGTCGATGCTGACCATGAACTCCAGACCGTCCAGCGCCTGCTCCAGTTGCCGCCCATTTGGCGTCGACAGCGCCGGATTACCGGCGACGGTAATCAGCGCACGGATCTGGCCCTCGCCTTCGGTGAGCATCTCTTCGGCCAGCGCCGAGACCGGCAACTCGCCGCCGTATTCAGGACGTCCCGAGACACGGCTCTGCCATTTGTTGAAATGCCCGCCCGAGGTTGACGCCACCAGATCTACCGCAGGTTCGGTGCACAGCGCGCCGCCAACCCGGTCGAGGTTGCCGGTGACCAGATTGATCAACTGCACTACCCAGTGGCACAGAGTACCGAAAGCCTGGGTTGAAACGCCCAGGCGCCCATAACACACCGCACTCGGCGCAGCAGCGAAGTCACGTGCCAACTGCCGGATCTGCTCGGCAGGCACGGCGCACAACGGACTCATGGTTTCAGCGGTAAACGATGCAACTGCCGCGCGCACTTCATTCAGACCATCGACCGGCAGATGACTGTCGCGGGTCAGGCCTTCACTGAACAGCGTGTTGAGCATGCCAAACAACAACGCCGCATCGCCACCGGGACGCACGAACAGGTGCTGGTCAGCCATGGCCGCGGTCTCGCTGCGCCGTGGATCGACCACAACGACTTTACCGCCGCGCGCCTGGATTGCCTTTAAACGTTTCTCAACATCTGGCACGGTCATGATGCTGCCGTTGGACGCCAGCGGATTACCGCCGAGAATCAGCATGAAGTCGGTGTGATCAATGTCCGGAATCGGCAGCAGCAAACCATGGCCGTACATCAGATAACTGCTCAGGTGATGCGGCAACTGATCGACCGAAGTCGCCGAGAAGCGATTGCGCGTCTTCAGCAACCCAAGGAAATAATTGCTGTGAGTCATCAGCCCGTAGTTGTGCACGCTCGGGTTGCCTTGATAGACCGCCACAGCGTTCTGGCCATGACGCTCCTGAATCGCCGCCAGTTTATCGGCCACCAGCGCAAACGCCTCGTCCCACTCGATCGGCAGCCATTCACTGCCAACGCGGCGCATCGGCTGGCGCAAACGATCCGGATCGTTCTGGATGTCTTGCAGGGCCACGGCTTTGGGGCAAATGTGGCCACGGCTGAAGGTGTCGAGGGCATCACCTTTGATCGAGGTGATCGCGACGTGGCCATCGGTTTCGGTGGTTTCGATGGTCAGCCCGCAAATGGCTTCACACAGATGGCAGGCACGGTGATGGAGAGTCTTGGTCATGGCCAGTCTCTGTCTTGTTCTGGGCGGGCAATAACGTCCGCGGGAACAGAACTATGGCCCCGGCGCCGTTCAGGCGCCAGCGACGTTCGTCTTGTGAATCGACGCCTATCAGGTGCGCCGATAAACCGCCCGATCAGTTCGACGGCAGCTGCGGCGGCGCAGCCAACTGAATTTCCTGGATGGTTTCGATCTGCTCGTGGGCGACATGTACGCCGGTGAGCTCGCCGATCAGGCGCCAGTGCTCATCGAGGCCGGCGCTGATGGTCGCCATGCGGTCAATCATGTGGCGGCCGGCGGTCTTCACCACTTCGTCTTCGCTGCGCAGCAGTTCGAAAGACATTGAGGTGACCGACGCGGTGAGATGGGTCAGTGAGCGAGCCGTGTGGCCCAGCAATTCCATTAACAGTTTTTCTTTCGATTCCATGCGGAGGCTTCCTGCGTCGCTCGAAACTTATTTATAACCCAGCACTTTGCTTTAGCAAATGTTTCAGCCTGAACATCCGACCAAATGATGGCATGGCGCCACGGTGGTAAACCGACCCAAGCGACGCAATCCCCGCCACGCCGCATTGCCAAGCCCTGCGAGGCCAGTGTACAAAGGGACTCGCAGCTGTCCTGAACCCGGCTTCAAATGCGCGACTGCAATATCCAGTGCGCCCTTCGATTTTCGCAAAAACCGTAGCCTATTGGAAAAACGCGACATTTAGTGTCAATATCGCGCCTCCCCCTATTTCGTCGCCCCGTGCGGCTTACGCCGCAGGTCTCGCCCGTTGTTCCGTTAAACAAGGCTTTGAGCATCTGCGGTTTGTAGCAAAAAGGTAGTCAATGATGAGCGCAAGGCACTTTCTCTCCCTGATGGATTGCACGCCCGAAGAGCTGGTCAGCGTGATCCGTCGAGGCGTTGAGCTCAAGGACCTGCGTAACCGCGGCGTACTGTTCGAGCCTCTGAAAAACCGCGTGCTGGGCATGATCTTCGAGAAATCCTCGACCCGCACGCGGATCTCCTTCGAGGCGGGCATGATCCAGCTCGGCGGCCAGGCGATCTTCCTGTCGCCGCGCGACACCCAACTGGGCCGTGGCGAGCCGATCGGCGACTGCGCCATTGTCATGTCGAGCATGCTCGATGCGGTGATGATCCGTACCTTTGCCCACAGCACCCTGACCGAATTCGCCGCCAATTCGCGCGTACCAGTGATCAATGGCCTGTCCGATGACCTGCACCCGTGTCAGTTGCTGGCCGACATGCAGACGTTCCTTGAGCATCGTGGCTCGATTCAGGGCAAGACCGTGGCCTGGATCGGCGACGGCAACAACATGTGCAACAGCTATATAGAAGCGGCGATGCAGTTCGATTTCCAGTTGCGCGTCGCCTGCCCGGAAGGCTACGAACCAAACCCTGAGTTCGTCGCCAAGGCCGGCGATCGCGTGACCATCGTTCGCGATCCGGCCGACGCCGTGCGCGGCGCGCATCTGGTGAGCACCGATGTCTGGACTTCGATGGGTCAGGAAGAGGAAACTGCCAAGCGCCTCAAGCTGTTCGCACCGTTCCAGGTCAACCGTGCCCTGCTCGACCTCGCTGCCGAGGACGTGCTGTTCATGCACTGCTTGCCTGCGCACCGTGGCGAAGAAATCAGCCTCGACCTGCTTGATGACCCGCGCTCCGTCGCCTGGGATCAGGCAGAAAACCGTCTCCACGCACAGAAGGCCCTGCTCGAGTTCCTCGTCGAACCGGCATATCACCACGCATGAGCCATGAATTACTGCTGAACCTGCGCAACCTCGCTTGCGGCTATCAAGATCAACGTGTGGTGCAGAATCTCAATCTGCACCTCAACGCCGGTGACATCGGCTGCCTGCTCGGCTCGTCCGGCTGCGGCAAGACCACCACCCTGCGCGCCATCGCCGGCTTCGAGCCGGTGCATGAAGGTGAAATCACCCTCGGCGGTGAGACCATTTCCAGCGCCGGCTTCACCCTGGCGCCGGAGAAACGCCGGATCGGCATGGTGTTCCAGGATTACGCGCTGTTCCCGCACCTGAGCGTTGCCGACAATATTGCCTTCGGTATCCGCAAGCATCCGAACAAGGAGCGCGTCACCGAAGAGCTGCTCGAACTGGTCAACCTGAAGAACCTCGGCAAGCGCTTCCCGCACGAGTTGTCCGGCGGCCAGCAGCAGCGCGTAGCCCTCGCCCGCGCCTTGGCGCCGGAACCGCAATTGCTACTGCTCGACGAGCCATTCTCCAACCTTGATGGCGAACTGCGGCGCAAGCTCAGCCATGAAGTGCGCGACATTCTCAAGGCCCGTGGCACCAGTGCGATTCTAGTGACCCACGACCAGGAAGAGGCCTTTGCCGTCAGCGATCACGTTGGCGTGTTCAAGGAAGGTCGACTGGAACAGTGGGATACGCCGTACAACCTGTATCACGAGCCGGCAACGCCTTATGTGGCCAGCTTCATTGGTCAGGGTTATTTCATTCGCGGCCAGCTTGGCAGCCCGGAATCGGTGCAGACTGAACTGGGTGAGTTGCGCGGCAATCGTGCTTATACATGGCCGATCGGCGGCGCCGTGGATGTATTGCTGCGTCCTGATGACATTGTTTATGCGCCGGACAGTGGTTTGAAAGCACGGATTGTCGGCAAGACCTTCCTGGGCGCTTCGACGCTGTATCGCCTGCAACTGCCGACGGGTGCGCAGCTGGAATCGATTTTCCCGAGCCATGCTGATCATCAGGTTGGCGCGGAAGTCGGGATTCGTGTCGCCGCCGAACACCTCGTACTGTTCCAGGCATCGGGCAGCACCGCCGCACAGATCCCGGCAGTGGAAAACGGCGTCCGCCGCTACAGCGCCACGCTTTAAAGATCAAAAGATCGCAGCCTTCGGCAGCTCCTACAGGGATCAATGTAGGAGCTGCCGAAGGCTGCGATCTTTTAGCTTTTAACCGAGGATCAGGGTTCCACTGGCAACCAGCGTCGCATTGCCGCCAATCTTCACCCGCTCACCTTCCAGCCGACAGAACAACTCCCCACCCCGCGCCGAACGCTGATACGCGGTCAGGCTCGACTTGCCCAGTCGCTTCGACCAATACGGAATCAAGCTGCAATGCGTCGACCCGGTCACCGGATCCTCATTGATGCCAATCGCCGGCGCGAAATAACGCGAGACGAAATCGTGCTGATTGCCCCGCGCCGTAACTATCGCGCCCAGCCACGGCAGTTTGGCGAGTGCAACCATGTCCGGCTTGCAATCAAGCACTGCCTGCTCTGACTCCAGCACCACAAACAGTTCGTTGGAGCCGAGCACATCAACGGCTTCAACGCCCAATGCTCGTTCGACGTCCAGCGTCACACCAATCTCTGACGGCACGATCGAAGGGAAGTCCAGCCACAACCGATCACCTTCACGAGTGACGCTCAGCGCGCCGGACTCACAAGTGAAGTCGATACGCTCGGCGCTTTCCTTGTAGATTTCGAACAGTACATAAGCGCTGGCCAACGTGGCGTGTCCGCACAACGGTACTTCAGTGGTCGGGGTAAACCAGCGGATATGCCAGGCCTGACCTTCGCGCACCAGAAACGCGGTTTCCGCCAGATTGTGCTCGGCGGCAATCTTCTGCATCAGCTCATCCGCAAGCCACGCATCCAGCCGATAGACCATCGCCGGATTGCCACTGAACGGTCGATCACTGAACGCGTCGACCTGATGAAACTCGAGCTGCATAACCTTCTCCCTAAGTCAGTCGGCAGAGCATGCAACCACGAGGCGATCAACGCCAGTGACAGAACCGGCCAATTTTCTGCATACAGTGATAACGACTACGCACGGCCGATATCGGCAAATTTCGCTTGGGTGTGTTCGGCGAGCACGGCAGGTGCCAATTCAACTTCCAGCCCTCGCCGCCCGGCGCTGACATAAATAGTCGCAAAACCCTGAGCCGAGTTATCGATGAAGGTGCGCAGGCGCTTCTTCTGCCCCAACGGGCTGATGCCACCCAGCAGATAACCGGTGGAGCGCTGGGCCGCTGCCGGGTCAGCCATCTCGACTTTTTTCACACCGGCGGCATGCGCCAGGCCCTTGAGGTCGAGGCTTCCGACGACCGGCACCACTGCCACCAGCAACTCGCCCTTTTCGCTGGCCGCCAGCAGGGTTTTGAACACCTGCGCTGGCTCAAGCGCGAGTTTTTCTGCGGCCTCCAGCCCATAGGACGCGGCCTTTGGGTCATGTTCGTAACTGTGCACGCGATGTTCGGCACGAACTTTTTTCAACAAGTCCAACGCAGGGGTCATGGCAGCTCCGGGCTCGGCAGTGATGGAAAAACACTGTGCCGGATTCTAGGTGATCATCCCCTAAAAGGCTCTATCCCAAGCCACGATTCCCGTGGCTTGCAGACATTCTGCAAACACCATCGCGCGTGGACGACACAGGATCATTCACACAACGAATAGTTTTATTGTGACCGACGGTTCACTTTCGACCTTTGACAGGTTTGTTTCTTGTCTATATTTTTTCGAATCTGAATAATGTAAGAATTATCATCACCGCAGCATTCAGCAGTAAACCGGGAAAGGAATGGGGATTCCTGACCGGGGAAAATCGCGCCCTGCCCTGACGGCAGCGCGCCAGACAACAACAAAAACCGAGGTTTTCAATGACAACTGCTTTACAGCAACCAACGCTCTCGAGCCAATGCATGGCCGAGTTTCTGGGTACTGCCCTCCTGATCTTTTTCGGCACCGGTTGTGTCGCCGCGCTCAAAGTCGCGGGCGCCAGCTTCGGCCTGTGGGAAATCAGCATCATCTGGGGCGTCGGCGTGAGCATGGCGATCTACCTCACTGCCGGCGTTTCTGGCGCGCACCTGAACCCGGCCGTGAGCATCGCTCTGGCAATCTTCGCTGACTTCGAAAAGCGCAAACTGCCGTTCTACATTCTTGCGCAGATCGCCGGCGCCTTCTGCGGCGCGCTGCTGGTTTACACGCTGTACAGCAATCTTTTCTTCGATTACGAACAAACTCATCAAATGGTCCGTGGCTCGGCCGCCAGCCTTGAGTTGGCCTCGGTGTTTTCGACCTTCCCGAATCCCGTTCTGTCGACTGCTCAGGCGTTCCTGGTCGAGATGATCATCACCGCGATTCTGATGGGCGTGATCATGTCGCTGACCGACGACAACAACGGTCTGCCGAAAGGCCCATTGGCACCGCTGCTGATCGGCTTGCTGATCGCGGTGATCGGTAGCTCGATGGGCCCGCTGACCGGTTTCGCGATGAACCCGGCACGCGATTTCGGTCCGAAACTGATGACTTTCTTTACCGGCTGGGGTGAAATTTCCTTCACTGGCGGTCGCGATATTCCGTACTTCCTGATTCCGATTTTTGCACCGATTGTCGGTGCCTGCCTCGGCGCTGCCGGGTATCGCGGGCTCATCGCCCGTCACCTGACCGGCGCCACACCTGCTACAAAGGATGCAGAACCGGCCATTGACGGCAAACCAAGAACTTCTTGAAACAGTCGGCGCGGGTTCCTGCCCTTTAGAGCCTGCGCCACGGCCCACTCTCCCTTATTTCGTCCAAGGCAATCGACATGACCGACATTCAGAATAAGAACTACATCATTGCCCTTGATCAGGGTACGACAAGCTCCCGCGCGATCATTTTCGACCGCGATGCGAACGTGGTCTGCACCGCGCAGCGCGAATTCGCTCAGCATTACCCGCAGGCCGGTTGGGTCGAACACGACCCGATGGAAATCTTCGCCACTCAGAGCGCAGTGATGGTTGAAGCGCTGGCCCAGGCCGGTCTGCATCACGATCAGGTCGCCGCCATCGGTATCACCAACCAGCGCGAAACCACCGTAGTCTGGGACAAGACCACCGGCCGCCCGGTGTACAACGCCATCGTCTGGCAGTGCCGCCGCAGCACCGAGATCTGCCAGCAACTCAAGCGCGATGGCCACGAAGAGTACATCCGCGACAACACCGGTCTGGTTACCGACCCGTACTTCTCCGGCACCAAACTGAAGTGGATCCTCGACAACGTCGAAGGCAGCCGCGAGCGTGCGCGCAACGGCGAACTGCTGTTCGGCACCGTCGATAGCTGGCTGATCTGGAAATTCACCGGCGGCAAGGTGCACGTCACCGATTACACCAACGCCTCGCGCACCATGCTCTTCAACATCCACTCGCTGGAGTGGGATTCGAAGATGCTCGAGATCCTCGACATCCCGCGCGAAATGCTTCCGGAAGTGAAGGCTTCTTCGGAAATCTACGGTCGCACCAAGAGCGGCATCGCTATCGGCGGTATCGCCGGCGACCAGCAAGCCGCCCTGTTCGGCCAGATGTGCGTCGAGCCAGGCCAGGCGAAAAACACCTACGGCACCGGCTGCTTCCTGCTGATGAACACCGGCGACAAAGCGGTGAAATCCCAGCACGGCATGCTCACCACCATCGCCTGCGGTCCGCGTGGCGAAGTCGCTTACGCACTGGAAGGCGCGGTGTTCAACGGCGGTTCCACCGTGCAGTGGCTGCGCGATGAACTGAAGATCATCAACGACGCCCACGACACCGAATACTTCGCCAATAAAGTGAAGGACAGCAACGGCGTGTACCTGGTACCGGCGTTCACCGGTCTCGGCGCTCCCTACTGGGACCCGTATGCCCGTGGCGCGCTGTTCGGTCTGACTCGCGGTGTGCGTGTGGATCACATCATCCGCGCCGCGCTGGAGTCGATCGCCTACCAGACCCGCGACGTGCTCGACGCCATGCAACAGGACTCCGGCGAACGCCTTAAGGCTCTGCGTGTGGACGGTGGCGCGGTGGCGAACAACTTCCTCATGCAGTTCCAGGCCGACATCCTTGGCACTCAGGTCGAGCGTCCGCAAATGCGCGAAACCACCGCACTCGGCGCGGCGTATTTGGCCGGTCTGGCGTGCGGTTTCTGGGGCAGCCTGGACGAACTGCGCGGCAAAGCGGTGATCGAGCGCGAGTTCGAGCCGAGCCTGGACGAAGTGGAGAAAGAGAAGCTGTACAAAGGCTGGAAAAAAGCCGTCAGCCGCACCCGTGACTGGGCGCGTGAAGACGCTGAATAAGCCAACCTTCAGATCCAGATAGGCATCTAACTGGTAGGGAGCGGATTCCTGCGGCATCATGGGCAAATTTTGCACGGCAGCCCAAAGGAAGCCCCATGAATCTGCCTCCCCGTCAGCAGCAAATCCTCGAGCTGGTCCGCGAACGCGGCTATGTGAGCATCGAGGAAATGGCCACGCTGTTCGTTGTTACCCCGCAAACCATCCGCCGCGACATCAATCAGCTCGCGGAAGCCAATCTGCTGCGTCGCTACCATGGCGGTGCTGCCTACGATTCCAGCGTCGAAAACACTGCCTATGCGATGCGCGCCGACCAAATGCGCGATGAAAAACAACGCATCGGTGAAGCCATCGCCGCACAGATCCCCGATCACGCCTCGCTGTTCATCAATATCGGCACGACCACCGAATCGATTGCCCGCGCCCTGCTCAATCACAATCACCTGAAGATCATCACCAACAACCTGCACGTGGCGTCGATGCTCAGTGCCAAGGATGATTTCGATGTGTTGCTGACCGGCGGCAATGTCCGTCGTGATGGCGGTGTGGTCGGCCAGGCAAGCGTGGATTTCATCAATCAGTTCAAGGTTGATTTCGCCCTGGTCGGGATCAGTGGGATCGATGAAGACGGCAGTTTGCTCGACTTTGATTATCAGGAAGTGCGGGTTTCCCAGGCGATCATTGCCAATGCGCGACAGGTGATTCTGGCAGCGGACTCGAGCAAGTTCGGGCGTAACGCGATGATTCGGTTGGGGCCGATCAGTCTGATTGATTGCCTGGTGACCGATCAGCAGCCGGTGCCGGCGTTGGCGCAGTTGTTGAGTCAGCACAAGATTCGCCTGGAAGTCGTTTAGCCCCCCCAAGATCAAAAGATCGTCCGATCGCGGCCCGAGCCTTCGGCAGCTCCTACATAGGTTCACTTGACCTGTAGGAGCTGCCAAAGGCTGCGATCTTTTGCTTTTAATGTTCGAAAATTTTCCTTTCTCTACCCTTCGATGAGTTTTTTCAATCGAACGTGACTGGCTGCGCGCGTGTTTATGGGCTACCATTTTCGCAAATGAACATTCATGTTCGATTTCCAATATAGAAAATCAAAAGAACCCGAGGCCAGCCGATGTCCACCTCTACCTTGCGTACGCCCCCACTCTCCGAGATCTACGACATCGCCGTTATCGGCGGCGGGATCAATGGCGTGGGGATCGCAGCGGATGCCGCCGGTCGCGGGCTTTCGGTGTTCCTTTGTGAAAAAGACGATCTGGCCAGCCACACCTCGTCGGCCAGCAGCAAGCTGATCCACGGTGGCCTGCGCTACCTCGAACATTACGAATTCCGTCTGGTGCGTGAAGCGCTGGCCGAACGCGAAGTACTGCTGGCCAAGGCGCCGCACATCGTCAAACCGATGCGCTTCGTGCTGCCGCACCGTCCGCACCTGCGTCCGGCGTGGATGATCCGCGCCGGCCTGTTCCTCTATGACAATCTCGGCAAACGCGAAAAGCTGCCAGGCTCGAAAAGCCTGAAGTTCGGCGCCGACAGCGCGCTTAAAAGCGAAATAAAGAATGGCTTCGAATACTCCGACTGCTGGGTCGACGACGCCCGCCTCGTGGTACTCAACGCCATGGCCGCCCGCGAAAAAGGCGCTCACGTGCACACCCAGACTCGCTGCGTCAGCGCCCGCCGTGCCAAGGGCCTGTGGCACCTGAACCTGGAACGTGCCGATGGCAGCCTGTTTTCGATCACCGCCAAAGCGCTGGTGAACGCTGCCGGCCCATGGGTTGCCAAATTCATTCGTGACGATCTGAAGATGGAATCACCGTACGGCATCCGTCTGATTCAGGGCAGCCACATCATCGTGCCGAAACTGTACGAAGGTGATCACGCGCACATTCTGCAAAACGAAGATCAGCGCATCGTTTTCACCATTCCGTACCTGAACAACCACTTCACCCTGATCGGCACCACCGACCGTGAATACACTGGCGATCCGGCAAAAGTGGCGATTACCGATGCCGAAACCGATTACCTGCTGAAAGTGGTCAACGCGCACTTCAAGCAGCAGCTCAGCCGCGACGACATCCAGCACAGCTACTCGGGCGTACGTCCACTGTGCAACGACGAATCCGACAACCCGTCGGCCGTGACCCGCGATTACACCCTGGCGTTGTCGGCCGGCGGCGAAGAAGCGCCGCTGCTGTCAGTGTTTGGCGGTAAGCTGACCACCTACCGCAAACTCGCTGAGTCGGCGATGGCGCAGTTGCTGCCATTTTTCACCCAGATGCGCCCGAGCTGGACGGCCACCGCCACCCTGCCCGGTGGCGAAGACATGACCACCCCGCAGGCTCTGTGCGCGCAGATTCGCGACAAGTTCGACTTCGTGCCGACCGAGATCGCTCGTCGCTGGTCCACCACCTATGGCAGCCGCACCTGGCGCATGCTTGAAGGCGTGGAGACTCTGGCAGACATGGGCGAACACCTCGGCGGCGGGCTCTACACCCGTGAAGTCGATTACCTGTGTAGCGAAGAGTGGGCAACCACTGCCCACGACATTCTGTGGCGCCGCAGCAAACTGGGCTTGTTCACCACCCCGGTCGAGCAGGAAAAACTGGCGGCTTATCTGGGCAAGGTTGAACAGAACCGCAAGATCGAAGCGGCCTGATCAATGCTTAAACGAAAGCCCCTGAATTGTGAGATTCAGGGGCTTTTTGTTGTGCCAATGAGATCCAGCCCCCCTCACCCTGATCTGGTCAAACGATACTGGACACGGTTATAGGGTTTAGGTCATTTCTCATGCTGCCAAGGCTTCCATTGCTACCGGAGTCCGATATCCGTTGTGACTGTGCAGCCTGATCCGATTGTAATAATG
>NZ_FYDZ01000014.1:155217-158261 GCF_900187515.1 Pseudomonas sp. Irchel s3f10 | reverse complement strand
CCCGAACTCAGCAGTGAAACGATGCATCGCCGATGGTAGTGTGGGGTTTCCCCATGTGAGAGTAGGTCATCGTCAAGATTAAATTCCGAAACCCCAATTGCGAAAGCAGTTGGGGTTTTGTTTTGCCCGCAGGAAATGTATCTGCTTGATTTCTATGCAACGGCCCGGGGCATGGCTATTATTCGGGCCTCATTGTGAGGCGAGACCTGCATGCTGACGTTGTTGAACCTTCTGAAGGATGGTCGATTCCATTCTGGTCAGGATCTGGGCGCTGCCCTGGGAATAAGTCGAAGTGCGGTATGGAAGCAGCTTCAGCATCTAGAGGCTGATCTTGGCTTATCCATTCATAAAGTTCGGGGGCGGGGCTATCAACTGGCTGCACCATTGATGCTGCTCGACTCTCTGACTATATCTGCAATGGCGCCAAGCTGGCCGGTGACCGTTCTGGATTCGGTCGACTCGACAAACGCTGAGGCTTTGCGCGCGATCGGCCAAGGTAGTTTGGCCCCCTTTTTGGTGCTCGCAGAACGGCAAGTCTCCGGGCGTGGGCGAAGAGGTCGAAAATGGGTGAGTCCGTTCGCTGAAAATCTTTATTACAGCCTTGTCCTGCGTATTGATGGCGGAATGCGCCAGCTCGAGGGCTTGAGTCTTGTCGTGGGGTTGGCTGTCTTGCAGGCTCTGCGAAATTTTGGTGTGCCAAGTGCCGGATTGAAGTGGCCCAACGATGTCTTGGTAGGTAGCAAGAAAATCGCCGGCATTCTTCTGGAGCTCGTTGGAGATCCGGCAGATGTTTGCCATGTGGTGTTGGGTATTGGTATCAACGTGAATATGCAGCTTGCTGATGAGGTTGACCAGCAGTGGACCTCTATCCGGCTTGAGTCAGGCAAGAGCAGTGATCGTAATGCTTTGGTGGTTGAGCTGAGTGAGCAGTTAAGTGCTTACATCCAGCGTCATCAGGCGGATGGTTTCTCGGTTCTCCAGGCTGAATGGGAGGCCAATCACCTGTGGCAGGATCGGCCTGTATCATTGATTGCGGGTTCGAGTCAGGTAAATGGCGTGGTGCTCGGAATAGATAGTCAGGGTGCTCTGCGCCTGAAGGTGAGTGGCGTGGAAAAAGTCTTTAGTGGTGGTGAGCTCAGTCTGAGGTTGCGTGATGATTCTTGAGCTCGACTGCGGGAACAGCTTTATTAAATGGCGAGTACTGAAGGCTGCGCCCGACGCTCTCTTTTCTGAAGGGGTTGTCGATTCTGATCTGGCGTTGCTTGATAGTCTGAGATCTCTTGATGGGATTGTGCTGCGCAAGTGTCGCCTGGTGAGTGTTAGGACTGCAGAGGAAACTGATGCATTGATCGATGCGATCGAGCGGGAGTTCGGTATTTCGGTTGTGTGCGCTAAGTCCGCTCGTGAAATGTCTGGTGTCAAAAATGGTTATGAAGACTACGAGCGTCTCGGGCTCGATAGATGGTTGGCCATGCTTGGCGGGTTTCATCTGGCATCGGGCAGCGCTTGCCTGGTACTCGATTTCGGTACGGCAGTAACTGCTGATTTTATTGCCGCTGATGGAGAGCATTTGGGCGGCTTTATTTGCCCGGGGATGCCGTTGATGCGAAATCAGTTGCGTACTCATACCCGCAAGATTCGCTATGGCGACCTGGCGGCTGAACGCGCGCTGTCCAGCAATGCGCCTGGGCGGAGCACTGTTGAGGCGGTGGAGCGTGGGTGTTCGTTAATGTTGCGAGGTTTTGTGCTGACTCAACTGGAAATGGCGAGTTCCTACTGGGGGAAAGATTTCGCAGTCTTTATAACTGGCGGTGATGCTGTTTTGGTCGCAGATGTCGCGCCTGAGGCCCGAGTCGTACCCGACCTCGTTTTTGTGGGCTTGGCTATGGCGTGTCCCTTTTTCTGAGGTTTGTATGCGTTGGTTGTTTCTCCTGCTCCTTGTTCTTAATGGTTTCTATTATGTCTGGCATCAGCAGGAGGCGCCCTTGCGGGCGAAGGACGTGACGCCTCTTAGTTTGTATCGAGGTTCCCAGCAAGACATTCGCTTGCTCAGCGAAACGACGGGTGAGGTTCGGGAGGGGCAGGCGGGGCGTCGGCAGCAGTGTCTTTTCCTTGGCGGTTTTTCTCGGCAGGAATCGATTCCAGCGCTCCAGCAGCGTCTGGCTGAAATGGGGGTTGATGTAAAATCTTCGGCGAGGGATGTATCTGGGGCTGGTTATTGGTTGTCTGTTTCGCCTCAGGGCCAGCGTTTGCTGGGGGATGTACAGTTGCAAAACCTTTCCAACGAATTCAATGAGTTAAAACATAAAATAATGCTATGTGAGGGGGTTGCACCTACTGAATAGTTTGCATAGAATGGCGCCCGCTCCACAGCGAAGACCTAAACAGGAATTCAAAGTGAAGCGATGTCAACGCAGCTAACCTCAGGTTTTTAAATGAGAAAATGCTTGACAGGGGTTTGGCATGGTATAGAATGCCGGCCTGATTAGGAGGGGTTCCCGAGCGGCCAAAGGGATCAGACTGTAAATCTGACGTCTACGACTTCGAAGGTTCGAATCCTTCTCCCTCCACCAGATTTAAGCGTGAGCTGCAGGCTCCGCGGGTATAGTTTAGTGGTAGAACCTCAGCCTTCCAAGCTGATGATGCGGGTTCGATTCCCGCTACCCGCTCCAAGTTTGCAGGTTGTGCAAAGTGTTTTGCTCTTGTAGCTCAGTTGGTAGAGCACACCCTTGGTAAGGGTGAGGTCAGCGGTTCAAATCCGCTCAAGAGCTCCATATAACAAGGCAGATATGAAAATATCTGCCTTTGTTTTAATGGTTGATATTGTTTGTCTAATTTCTTCTGTTGAGGGTGATATCGATGGCTAAGGAAAAATTTGATCGTTCCCTGCCCCACGTCAACGTTGGGACCATTGGTCACGTTGACCACGGTAAAACCACTCTGACCGCTGCTCTGACTCGCGTCTGCTCCGAAGTTTTCGGTTCGGCCGTAGTTGAGTTCGACAAGATCGACAGCGCTCCAGAAGAAAAAGCTCGCGGTATCAC
>NZ_FYDZ01000014.1:0-155126 GCF_900187515.1 Pseudomonas sp. Irchel s3f10 | reverse complement strand
ACCATGGTCACGTTGACCACGGTAAAACCACTCTGACCGCTGCTCTGACTCGCGTCTGCTCCGAAGTTTTCGGTTCGGCCGTAGTTGAGTTCGACAAGATCGACAGCGCTCCAGAAGAAAAAGCTCGCGGTATCACCATCAACACCGCGCACGTTGAGTACAACTCGCTGATCCGTCACTACGCTCACGTTGACTGCCCAGGTCACGCTGACTATGTGAAGAACATGATCACCGGTGCTGCTCAAATGGACGGCGCTATTCTGGTTTGCTCGGCCGCTGATGGTCCGATGCCACAAACCCGTGAGCACATCCTGCTGTCCCGTCAGGTAGGCGTTCCGTACATCGTGGTTTTCCTGAACAAGGCTGACCTGGTAGACGACGCAGAGCTGCTGGAACTGGTTGAGATGGAAGTTCGCGACCTGCTGTCCACCTATGACTTCCCGGGCGACGACACTCCGATCATCATCGGTTCGGCTCGTATGGCTCTGGAAGGCAAAGACGACAACGAGATGGGCACCACTGCC
Source organism: Pseudomonas sp. Irchel s3f10 (assembly GCF_900187515.1). NCBI lineage: Bacteria > Pseudomonadati > Pseudomonadota > Gammaproteobacteria > Pseudomonadales > Pseudomonadaceae > Pseudomonas > Pseudomonas sp. Irchel s3f10. The sequence continues at coordinate 154,602 of NZ_FYDZ01000014.1, read as the reverse complement.
GTCAAGAAGCTGGTTGAAACTCTGGACAGCTACATCCCAGAACCAGTTCGTATGATCGACAAGCCATTCCTGATGCCAATCGAAGACGTATTCTCGATCTCGGGTCGCGGTACTGTTGTGACTGGTCGTATCGAGCGCGGTATCGTTCGCGTTCAGGATCCGCTGGAGATCGTTGGTCTGCGTGACACCACTGTTACTACTTGCACCGGTGTTGAAATGTTCCGCAAGCTGCTCGACGAAGGTCGTGCTGGCGAGAACTGCGGCGTTCTGCTGCGTGGTACCAAGCGTGACGACGTTGAGCGTGGTCAGGTTCTGGTTAAGCCGGGTTCGGTTAAGCCGCACACCAAGTTCACCGCAGAAGTTTACGTTCTGAGCAAGGAAGAAGGCGGTCGTCACACTCCGTTCTTCAAAGGCTACCGTCCACAGTTCTACTTCCGTACTACTGACGTGACTGGTAACTGCGAGCTGCCAGAAGGCGTTGAAATGGTAATGCCAGGTGACAACATTCAGATGACTGTTACCCTGATCAAAACCATCGCGATGGAAGACGGTCTGCGTTTCGCTATCCGTGAAGGCGGTCGTACCGTCGGCGCTGGCGTCGTAGCTAAAATCATCGAGTAAGTGGTTGTAATGTATTTTTCGGGCCGGCATAATGGTCGGCCTGATTTTGTTTTAGGTCAGTAGCTCAATTGGCAGAGCGACGGTCTCCAAAACCGTAGGTTGGGGGTTCGATTCCCTCCTGACCTGCCAGATTCACTCGGTGTGTCTGGCTTTCTTTTCACAGGATCTTCATAGATGACTCCTAAAGCTGAAGCTCAAGGCTCTCGCTTCGATCTGCTCAAGTGGCTTGTAGTTGTCGCTTTGGTGGTTGTTGGCGTTGTTGGCAATCAGTATTACTCTGCTTCGCCGATCCTGTATCGTGTACTCGCTTTGCTTGTCATTGCTGCTGTAGCTGCCTTTGTAGGCCTGCAGACTGCGAAGGGCAAGTCTTTCTTTGTACTGGTTAAGGAAGCTCGCACCGAGATTCGTAAAGTCGTGTGGCCAACTCGCCAAGAAACCACGCAGACCACCCTGATTGTGGTGGCTGTTGTTCTGGTTATGGCGTTGCTGTTGTGGGGGCTTGATTCCCTGCTCGGCTGGCTTGTTTCCTTGATTGTCGGCTAAGGGTGTCCCGTGGCTAAGCGTTGGTATGTTGTGCATGCTTACTCGGGTTACGAGAAGCATGTGATGCGCTCGCTGGTCGAGCGCGTGAAGCTGGCTGGCATGGAAGATGGCTTCGGCGAGATTCTGGTTCCCACTGAAGAAGTGGTTGAAATGCGTAATGGCCAGAAGCGCAAAAGCGAGCGCAAGTTCTTTCCAGGCTATGTTCTGGTTCAGATGGATATGAATGAGGGTACTTGGCACTTGGTCAAGGATACTCCTCGGGTGATGGGTTTCATTGGCGGTACAGCCGATAAGCCTGCACCAATCACCGATAAAGAGGCGGAAGCAATTCTGCGTCGTGTTGCTGATGGTAGCGACAAGCCTAAGCCGAAGACTCTCTTCGAGCCGGGTGAAACGGTGCGAGTCAACGACGGTCCATTCGCTGATTTCAATGGCGTTGTTGAAGAAGTTAACTACGAAAAGAGCCGGATCCAAGTGGCTGTGCTTATTTTCGGTCGCTCTACTCCGGTAGAGTTGGAGTTCAGTCAGGTCGAAAAGGTCTAACTGGACAAGCATCCCAACCCCGCAGCCCTAGGCTGTGGGGTTTTGTCGTCACTGGGATAAACGCGCAAGTAACCGGGGAGCCTTTCGAGGCGTTCGAACCCGTAATTGGAGTGCCTCATGGCCAAGAAAATTACCGCTTACATCAAGCTGCAAGTGAAGGCCGCTCAGGCTAACCCAAGTCCACCAGTTGGTCCTGCTCTGGGTCAGCATGGCGTGAACATCATGGAATTCTGCAAGGCTTTCAACGCCCGTACTCAGGGTCTTGAAGCTGGCCTGCCGACTCCAGTGATCATCACTGTCTACAGCGACCGTAGCTTCACTTTCGAAACTAAATCCACCCCTGCTTCGGTTCTGCTGAAGAAGGCGGCCGGTCTGACTAGCGGTTCCGCTCGTCCGAACACCGTTAAGGTTGGTACCGTTACCCGTGCTCAGCTGGAAGAAATCGCGAAAACCAAAAACGCGGATCTGACTGCAGCTGATATGGATGCAGCCGTGCGTACTATCGCCGGTTCTGCTCGTAGCATGGGCCTTAACGTGGAGGGTGTGTAATGGCTAAGCTGACCAAGCGTCAAAAGGCTATCGCCGGCAAAATCGAAGCAGGCAAGGCCTACAACATTGTAGACGCTGCTGCTCTGCTGGCTGAGCTGTCGACTGTCAAGTTCAGCGAGTCGTTCGACGTTGCTGTAAACCTGGGCGTTGACCCGCGTAAATCCGACCAGGTTGTCCGTAGCGCTACTGTGCTGCCGCACGGCACTGGCAAGACTGTTCGCGTTGCTGTGTTCACCCAAGGTCCAGCTGCTGAGGCCGCTCTGGCTGCCGGCGCTGACCGTGTAGGTATGGACGACCTGGCTGCCGAAATGAAAGGCGGCGATCTGAACTATGACGTAGTGATTGCATCCCCGGATGCCATGCGCGTTGTAGGTCAACTGGGTCAGATCCTCGGTCCACGTGGTCTGATGCCTAACCCTAAGGTTGGTACTGTAACTCCAGACGTAGCTACTGCGGTTAAAAACGCTAAAGCTGGTCAGGTTCGTTATCGCACCGACAAAAACGGCATCATTCACACTTCCGTTGGCAAGATGGGCTTCGACGCCGTCAAGCTGAAGGAAAACGTTGAAGCCCTGATCGCTGATCTGAAGCGTATCAAGCCAGCTTCTTCGAAAGGTATCTACGTCAAGCGCGTTACCCTGAGCACCACTATGGGCCCAGGTCTGGTCATCGACCAGAGCTCGCTCGACGCGTAAGACAAAGGTTGGCGCGATGGTTCGTGCCAATTGAAAGATTGGGGTCCCTGCCTGGCGGGGGCTATCCAAGACCGTAGGCGACGCAAGTCTTAAACCATAAGCCTACGCAGATGGTGCTCCCGGTTCCTTACCGAATCAGACACCAAAACGACATTCGGTTTCGATCGAATGAAACGGTAACAAGCAGGAGTTAAACCCGTGGCAATTAATCTCGAAGACAAGAAGCTCATCGTCGCTGAAGTCAACGAGGCTGCCAAAGTCGCTCTGTCCGCTGTCGTGGTTGATGCACGTGGCGTAACAGTAGGCGCAATGACCGGACTCCGTAAAGAGGCTCGTGAAGCTGGCGTTTACGTACGTGTTGTACGTAACACCCTGCTCAAGCGCGCTGTTGCTGACACTCAATACAGTGTCCTCAACGACGTGTTCACCGGCCCGACCCTGATTGCATTCTCGAACGAACATCCGGGTGCTGCTGCCCGTATCTTCAAAGAGTTTGCCAAGGGTCAGGACAAGTTCGAGATCAAGGCAGCTGCGTTCGAGGGCAAGTTCCTCGCAGCTAATCAGATCGACGTACTGGCAACTCTGCCGACCCGTGACGAAGCAATTTCTCAGCTGATGAGCGTGATTCAAGGCGCTACCAGCAAATTGGCTCGTACTCTGGCGGCAATTCGCGACCAGAAAGAAGCTGCCGCAGCCTAAGGCTCGTCAACTTCTCGCGTTTTTTGTTTATTTCGATGGTCGCGTAGGCCGTCCCCCAATTCAGGAATTGAGTCATGTCTCTGACTAACGAACAAATCATCGAAGCAATCGGCCAGAAATCCGTAGTGGAAATCGTTGAGCTGATCAAAGCGATGGAAGAAACCTTCGGTGTTACCGCTGCTGCTGCTTCGGCTGGTCCAGCTGCTGCTGCCGCTGTTGTTGAAGAGCAAACCGAGTTCAACGTTGTTCTGCTGGAAGCTGGCGAGAAGAAGGTTAACGTGATCAAGGCAGTTCGTGAACTGACCGGTCTGGGCCTGAAAGAAGCCAAAGAGAAAGTAGACGGCGCTCCTCAGGTTGTAGCTGAAGGCGTTTCGAAAGAAGCTGCTGAAGACGCCAAGAAGAAGCTGGAAGAAGCAGGCGCTAAAGTCGAACTGAAATAAGTATCGACTTTGCTCCTCCAGCCCGAGCGTCAAGCGACAGGCTGATGGCTGGTGGCTCTTGCCACCGGCCTTTTTCCGTTATTGGCAGCCGACTGGGTCGGTGCTGATAAAGGCGCTGTAACCACCCGATGCGGTGGAGCAAACCATGGGGTTTGCACGATTTTCTGGCTGCTCCCGTCGGGAGGGGCCAAACAAGCAGGTGACCAAGCTGGGGAACGCTGATGGCTTACTCATATACTGAGAAAAAACGTATCCGCAAGGACTTTAGCAAGTTGCCGGACGTCATGGATGTGCCTTACCTCCTGGCCATCCAGCTGGATTCGTATCGTGAATTCTTGCAAGCGGGAGCGACTAAAGATCAGTTCCGCGACGTGGGCCTGCATGCGGCCTTCAAATCCGTTTTCCCGATCATCAGCTACTCCGGCAATGCTGCGCTGGAGTACGTCGGTTATCGCCTGGGCGAACCGGCATTTGATGTCAAAGAATGCGTATTGCGCGGTGTAACTTTCGCCGTACCTTTGCGGGTAAAAGTGCGCCTGATCATTTTCGACAAAGAATCGTCGAACAAAGCGATCAAGGACATCAAAGAGCAAGAAGTCTACATGGGTGAAATCCCCCTGATGACTGAGAACGGTACCTTCGTAATCAACGGTACCGAGCGTGTAATCGTTTCCCAGCTGCACCGTTCCCCGGGCGTGTTCTTCGACCACGACCGCGGCAAGACGCATAGCTCCGGCAAACTGCTGTACTCCGCGCGCATCATTCCTTACCGCGGTTCGTGGCTGGACTTCGAGTTCGACCCGAAAGACTGCGTGTTCGTGCGTATCGACCGTCGTCGCAAGCTGCCGGCATCGGTACTGCTGCGTGCGCTCGGTTACACCACTGAAGAAGTGCTGGACGCGTTCTACACCACCAACGTCTTCAAGCTGAGCGGCGAAACCCTCAGCCTGGAACTGATTGCTTCGCGTCTGCGTGGTGAAATTGCGGTTCTGGACATTCAGGACGAGAAGGGCAAGGTCATTGTTGAAGCGGGCCGCCGTATTACCGCGCGCCACATCAACCAGATCGAAAAAGCCGGCATCAAGACTCTGGAAGTACCTCTGGACTACGTCCTGGGTCGTACTACCGCCAAGGTCATCGTGCACCCGGCTACCGGCGAAATCCTGGCAGAGTGCAACACCGAGCTGAACACTGAGGTCCTGGCAAAAATTGCCAAGGCTGGTGTTGTTCGCATCGAAACTCTGTACACCAACGATATCGACTGCGGTCCGTTCGTCTCCGACACTCTGAAGATCGACTCCACCAGCAACCAATTGGAAGCGCTGGTCGAGATCTATCGCATGATGCGTCCAGGCGAGCCGCCAACCAAAGACGCTGCCGAAACCCTGTTCAACAACCTGTTCTTCAGCCCTGAGCGCTATGACCTGTCTGCGGTCGGCCGGATGAAGTTCAACCGTCGTATCGGTCGTACCGAGATCGAAGGTTCGGGCGTGCTGTGCAAGGAAGACATCGTCGCGGTACTGAAGACTCTGGTCGACATCCGTAACGGTAAAGGCATCGTCGATGACATCGACCACCTGGGTAACCGTCGTGTTCGCTGTGTAGGCGAAATGGCCGAGAACCAGTTCCGCGTTGGCCTGGTACGTGTTGAGCGTGCGGTCAAAGAGCGTCTGTCGATGGCTGAAAGCGAAGGCCTGATGCCGCAAGACCTGATCAACGCCAAGCCAGTGGCTGCAGCGGTGAAAGAGTTCTTCGGTTCCAGCCAGCTCTCGCAGTTCATGGACCAGAACAACCCGCTGTCCGAGATCACCCACAAGCGTCGTGTCTCTGCACTCGGCCCTGGCGGTCTGACTCGTGAGCGCGCAGGCTTTGAAGTCCGTGACGTACACCCGACTCACTACGGTCGTGTATGCCCGATTGAAACGCCGGAAGGTCCGAACATCGGTCTGATCAACTCCCTGGCTGCGTACGCTCGCACCAACCAGTACGGCTTCCTGGAAAGCCCGTACCGCGTGGTAAAAGAGGGTGTGGTCACCGACGAGATCGTGTTCCTGTCCGCTATTGAAGAAGCCGATCACGTGATCGCGCAGGCTTCGGCGACCATGAACGACCAGAAAGTCCTGATTGACGAACTGGTAGCCGTACGTCACCTGAACGAATTCACCGTCAAGGCGCCTGAAGAAGTCACCTTGATGGACGTTTCGCCGAAGCAGGTAGTTTCGGTTGCAGCGTCGCTGATTCCGTTCCTTGAGCACGACGACGCCAACCGTGCGTTGATGGGTTCGAACATGCAGCGTCAAGCTGTACCAACCCTGCGCGCTGACAAGCCGCTGGTAGGTACCGGCATGGAGCGTAACGTAGCCCGTGACTCCGGCGTTTGCGTCGTGGCTCGTCGTGGTGGCGTGATCGATTCCGTCGACGCCAGCCGTATCGTAGTTCGTGTTGCTGATGACGAAGTTGAAACCGGCGAAGCTGGTGTCGACATCTACAACCTGACCAAATACACCCGCTCGAACCAGAACACCTGCATCAACCAGCGTCCGCTGGTGAGCAAGGGTGATCGCGTTCAGCGTAGCGACATCATGGCCGACGGCCCGTCCACCGACATGGGTGAACTGGCGCTGGGTCAGAACATGCGCATCGCGTTCATGGCATGGAACGGCTTCAACTTCGAAGACTCCATCTGCCTGTCCGAGCGTGTGGTCCAGGAAGACCGTTTCACCACGATCCACATTCAGGAACTGACCTGTGTGGCCCGTGACACCAAGCTTGGGCCTGAAGAGATCACTGCAGACATCCCGAACGTGGGTGAAGCTGCACTGAACAAACTGGACGAAGCCGGTATCGTTTACGTAGGTGCTGAAGTTGGCGCAGGCGACATCCTGGTCGGTAAGGTCACTCCGAAAGGCGAGACCCAGCTGACTCCGGAAGAAAAACTGCTGCGTGCAATCTTCGGTGAAAAAGCCAGCGACGTTAAAGACACTTCCCTGCGTGTACCTACCGGTACCAAAGGTACTGTCATCGACGTACAGGTCTTCACCCGCGACGGCGTTGAGCGTGATGCTCGTGCACTGTCGATCGAGAAGACTCAGCTCGACGAGATCCGCAAGGATCTGAACGAAGAGTTCCGTATCGTTGAAGGCGCGACTTTCGAACGTCTGCGTTCCGCTCTGGTAGGTCATAAGGCTGAAGGCGGCGCAGGTCTGAAGAAAGGTCAGGACATCACCGATGAAGTTCTCGACGGTCTTGAGCATGGTCAGTGGTTCAAACTGCGCATGGCTGAAGATGCTCTGAACGAGCAGCTTGAGAAGGCTCAGGCCTACATCGTTGATCGCCGCCGTCTGCTGGACGACAAGTTCGAAGACAAGAAGCGCAAACTGCAGCAGGGCGATGACCTGGCTCCAGGCGTGCTGAAAATCGTCAAGGTTTACCTGGCAATCCGTCGTCGCATCCAGCCGGGCGACAAGATGGCCGGTCGTCACGGTAACAAAGGTGTGGTCTCCGTGATCATGCCGGTTGAAGACATGCCGCACGATGCCAATGGCACCCCGGTCGACGTCGTCCTCAACCCACTGGGCGTACCTTCGCGTATGAACGTTGGTCAGATCCTTGAAACCCACCTGGGCCTCGCGGCCAAAGGTCTGGGCGAGAAGATCAACCGGATGGTCGAAGAGCAGCGTAAAGTCGCTGAGCTGCGTACCTTCCTGGACGAGATCTACAACCAGATCGGCGGTCGTAACGAAGATCTGGACAGCTTCTCCGATCAGGAAATCCTGGATCTGGCGAAGAACCTGCGTGGCGGCGTTCCAATGGCCACTCCAGTGTTCGACGGCGCCAAGGAAAGCGAAATCAAGGCCATGCTGAAACTGGCAGACCTGCCGGAAAGCGGCCAGATGCAGCTGACTGACGGCCGTACCGGCAACAAGTTCGAGCGTCCAGTTACCGTTGGCTACATGTACATGCTGAAGCTGAACCACTTGGTAGACGACAAGATGCACGCGCGTTCTACCGGTTCGTACAGCCTGGTTACCCAGCAGCCGCTGGGTGGTAAGGCGCAGTTCGGTGGTCAGCGTTTCGGGGAGATGGAGGTCTGGGCACTGGAAGCATACGGTGCTGCTTACACTCTGCAAGAAATGCTCACAGTGAAGTCGGACGATGTGAACGGCCGTACCAAGATGTACAAAAACATCGTGGATGGCGATCACCGTATGGAGCCGGGCATGCCCGAGTCCTTCAACGTGTTGATCAAGGAAATTCGTTCCCTCGGCATCGATATCGATCTGGAAACCGAATAACACGTGACGCGAATCGAGAGCGGGGCAGGATTGCCCGCTCTCTGCTCCGCCAGGAGGAAAGGCCTTGAAAGACCTACTGAATTTGCTGAAAAACCAGGGTCAAGTCGAAGAGTTCGACGCCATCCGTATCGGATTGGCCTCGCCTGAGATGATCCGCTCATGGTCGTTCGGTGAAGTTAAAAAGCCGGAAACCATCAACTACCGTACGTTCAAACCTGAGCGTGACGGTCTGTTCTGCGCCAAGATCTTTGGCCCGGTAAAGGATTACGAGTGCCTGTGCGGTAAGTACAAGCGCTTGAAGCACCGTGGTGTGATCTGCGAGAAGTGCGGCGTTGAAGTTGCACTGGCCAAGGTTCGTCGTGAGCGCATGGCGCACATCGAACTGGCTTCGCCGGTTGCCCATATCTGGTTCCTGAAATCGCTGCCGTCCCGTATCGGCTTGCTGATGGACATGACCCTGCGTGATATCGAACGCGTTCTCTACTTCGAGAGCTATGTCGTTATCGATCCAGGCATGACCACCCTTGAAAAAGGTCAGCTGCTGAACGACGAGCAGTACTTCGAAGCGCTGGAAGAGTTCGGTGACGACTTCGACGCCCGCATGGGTGCTGAAGCTGTCCGTGAACTGCTGCACGCTATCGACCTGGAACACGAGATTGGCCGTCTGCGTGAAGAAATTCCGCAAACCAACTCCGAAACCAAGATCAAGAAGCTGTCCAAGCGTCTGAAGTTGATGGAAGCCTTCCAGGGTTCCGGCAACCTGCCAGAGTGGATGGTGCTGACCGTTCTGCCGGTTCTGCCGCCAGATCTGCGTCCACTGGTCCCGCTGGATGGCGGTCGTTTCGCGACTTCCGACCTCAACGATCTGTATCGTCGAGTGATCAACCGTAACAACCGTTTGAAGCGCCTGCTGGATCTGTCCGCTCCGGACATCATCGTGCGCAACGAAAAGCGTATGTTGCAGGAAGCTGTCGATGCCCTGCTCGACAACGGTCGTCGTGGCCGCGCTATCACAGGTTCGAACAAGCGTCCTCTGAAATCCCTGGCTGACATGATCAAGGGTAAGCAAGGTCGTTTCCGTCAGAACTTGCTCGGTAAGCGTGTTGACTACTCCGGTCGTTCGGTAATTACCGTAGGCCCGACTCTGCGTCTGCATCAGTGCGGTCTGCCGAAGAAGATGGCTCTCGAGCTGTTCAAACCGTTCATTTTCGGCAAGCTCGAAATGCGTGGTCTCGCGACCACCATCAAAGCGGCCAAGAAAATGGTCGAGCGCGAACTGCCAGAGGTTTGGGACGTTCTCGCTGAAGTGATTCGCGAACACCCGGTTCTTCTCAACCGTGCACCGACCCTTCACCGTCTGGGTATCCAGGCGTTTGAACCGGTACTGATCGAAGGTAAGGCTATCCAGCTGCACCCTCTGGTCTGCGCCGCGTACAACGCCGACTTCGACGGCGACCAAATGGCCGTGCACGTACCGCTGACACTGGAAGCCCAGTTGGAAGCGCGTGCGTTGATGATGTCGACCAACAACATTCTGTCGCCAGCCAACGGTGAGCCAATCATCGTTCCGTCGCAGGACGTTGTATTGGGTCTGTACTACATGACTCGTGAAGCGATCAACGCCAAAGGCGAAGGTCGTGTGTTCGCGGATCTGCAGGAAGTTGACCGTGTGTTCCGTGCCGGCGAAGCCGCACTGCACGCCAAGGTCAAGGTTCGTATCAACGAAACCGTCAACGACCGTGACGGCAACAGCGTGAGCGGTACCCGTATCGTCGACACCACTGTCGGCCGTGCGCTGCTGTTCCAGGTTGTGCCAAAAGGTCTGTCGTACGACGTCGTCAACCTGCCTATGAAGAAAAAGGCGATCTCCAAGCTGATCAACCAGTGCTACCGCGTGGTTGGTTTGAAAGAGACCGTGATCTTCGCTGACCAGTTGATGTACACCGGTTTCGCTTACTCGACCATCTCCGGCGTTTCCATCGGTGTTAACGACTTCGTTATCCCGGATGAAAAAGCCCGCATCATCGGTGCTGCCACCGACGAAGTGAAAGAGATCGAGAGCCAGTACGCCTCCGGCCTGGTAACCCAGGGCGAGAAGTACAACAAAGTGATCGACCTTTGGTCGAAAGCGAACGACGAAGTTTCCAAGGCAATGATGGCCAACCTCTCGAAAGAGAAGGTTATCGACCGTCACGGCGTTGAAGTCGATCAAGAGTCTTTCAACTCGATGTACATGATGGCCGACTCGGGTGCGCGGGGTTCCGCAGCACAGATTCGTCAGCTGGCCGGTATGCGTGGTCTGATGGCCAAGCCGGACGGTTCCATCATCGAAACGCCGATTACTGCGAACTTCCGTGAAGGTTTGAGCGTACTTCAGTACTTCATCTCGACTCACGGTGCTCGTAAAGGTCTGGCGGATACCGCGTTGAAAACTGCGAACTCCGGTTACCTGACTCGTCGTCTGGTAGACGTGGCGCAGGATCTGGTTGTAACCGAGATCGATTGCGGCACCGAACACGGTCTGCTGATGACTCCGCACATTGAAGGCGGTGACGTTGTAGAGCCGTTGGGTGAGCGCGTATTGGGTCGTGTTATTGCCCGTGACGTATTCAAGCCAGGTACCGAGGACGTCATCGTTCCGGCCGGTACTCTGGTAGACGAGAAGTGGGTCGAGTTCATCGAGCTGAACAGCATCGACGAAGTAATCGTGCGTTCGCCGATCAGCTGCGAAACCCGCTATGGCATTTGCGCCAAGTGCTACGGCCGTGATCTGGCTCGTGGTCACCAGGTGAACATCGGTGAGGCGGTCGGCGTTATCGCTGCCCAGTCCATCGGTGAGCCGGGTACCCAGCTGACGATGCGTACGTTCCACATCGGTGGTGCGGCAAGCCGTACTTCCGCAGCCGACAGCGTTCAGGTGAAGAATGGCGGTACCGTCCGTCTGCACAACCTGAAACACGTTGAGCGAGTGGATGGTCACCTGGTTGCTGTGTCCCGTTCCGGTGAGCTGGCCATCGCTGATGACTTCGGTCGTGAGCGCGAGCGTTACAAGCTGCCGTACGGTGCTGTGATTTCGGTTAAAGAAGGTGACAAGGTCGACGCTGGCGCAATCGTGGCCAAGTGGGATCCGCACACTCACCCAATCGTTACCGAAATGAAAGGTACCGTGACCTACGTGGGCATGGAAGAAGGCATCACGATCAAGCGTCAGACTGACGAATTGACCGGTATGACCAACATTGAAGTCCTCGACGCGAAAGATCGTCCAGCTGCGGGCAAAGAAATCCGTCCAGCAGTGAAGATGGTCGACGACAACGGCAAGGATCTGTTGCTGCCAGGCACTGACGTTATCGCTCAGTACTTCCTGCCAGCCAACGCCCTGGTCGGTGTGGCTGACGGTGCGAAGATCGCGATCGGTGATGTTATCGCGCGTATCCCGCAAGAAACTTCGAAGACCCGCGACATCACCGGTGGTCTGCCGCGTGTTGCCGACTTGTTCGAAGCCCGTCGTCCGAAAGAAGCGTCGATTCTGGCTGAAGTCAGCGGCACCATCGCGTTCGGTAAAGAGACCAAAGGCAAGCGCCGTCTGGTTATTACCCCGAACGACGGTTCCGATCCGTACGAAGAGCTGATTCCGAAGTGGCGTCACCTGAACGTGTTCGAAGGCGAACAGGTAAACCGCGGCGAAGTTATCTCCGACGGCCCAAGCGATCCGCACGACATCCTGCGTCTGCTGGGTGTGAGCGCGCTGGCCAAGTACATCGTTAACGAGATCCAGGACGTTTACCGTCTGCAAGGCGTGAAGATCAACGATAAGCACATCGAGACCATCCTGCGTCAGATGCTGCGTAAAGTTGAAATCGCTGAATCCGGCGATTCGAGTTTCATCAAGGGCGACCAGATGGAACTGACTCACGTACTGGTAGAGAACGAGCGTTTGGGCGGCGAAGACAAGTTCGTCTCCAAATACACTCGCGTTCTGCTGGGTATCACCAAGGCGTCGTTGTCCACCGAATCGTTCATCTCGGCGGCTTCCTTCCAGGAAACCACCCGCGTACTGACCGAAGCGGCAGTCACCGGCAAGCGCGATTACCTGCGCGGCCTGAAAGAAAACGTAGTCGTGGGTCGTCTGATCCCGGCCGGTACCGGTCTGGCCTATCACAGCGAGCGCAAGCGTCGCCGTGATGCTGACAAGCCGTTGCGCGTAAGCGCCAGTGAAGTGGAAGCTGCACTGACCGAAGCGCTGAACTCGAGCGGTAACTGAGTTCTGCGGTAAATGAGCTGAGGCCCTGATCGCTCCGTTCGTCGAATCGAGACATATTGTCAAGGTTCGACGGGCGGGGAGGTCGGGGCCTTGCCTTGACTGGGGACAAGATCCTCTTTAGACTCTTGATCCCCTAAATTTGGCGGGAATTCGTTCCTGCCATTTTGCTTTTCTTGCAAGACAATAGCGTCGCAAGACAACAGTGGAGCTAGTAGATGGCAACTATCAACCAGCTGGTACGTCAGCCGCGTAAGCGTATCGTCGAGAAATCCGACGTACCTGCGCTGCAGAACTGCCCGCAACGTCGTGGCGTGTGCACCCGTGTGTACACCACTACGCCGAAAAAACCTAACTCGGCACTGCGTAAAGTATGCCGTGTGCGCCTGACCAACGGTTTCGAGGTTTCCTCGTACATCGGTGGTGAAGGTCACAACCTGCAAGAGCACAGCGTGGTACTGATCCGCGGCGGTCGTGTAAAAGACTTGCCAGGTGTTCGTTACCACACCGTTCGCGGCTCCTTGGATACTTCCGGCGTTAAAGGTCGTAACCAGGGTCGTTCGAAGTACGGTACCAAGCGTCCGAAGTAATCGGCCGTTTTGCAGATTTTCATTTTATTGAGTCGATAAGAGTAAGGTCGGGCACGCATCCATTGGATCTGTCCCGAGCTAACCTGAAGACCGCTTGAGGGCTTATCATGCCAAGACGTCGCGTAGCAGCAAAGCGTGAGATTCTGGACGATCCGAAATACGGAAGCCAGATCCTCGCCAAATTCATGAACCACGTTATGGAAAGCGGCAAGAAAGCCGTTGCCGAGCGTATCGTTTATGGTGCCCTGGAAACCGTTGCGACCCGTAAGGCTGGCACCGATCCCCTGGAACTCTTCGAAAAAGCACTCGACGCCATCGCTCCGCTGGTCGAAGTGAAGTCGCGCCGCGTTGGTGGTGCTACTTACCAGGTTCCGGTCGAGGTTCGTCCTTCCCGTCGTAACGCTCTGGCAATGCGCTGGTTGGTAGACTTCGCCCGTAAGCGTGGCGAGAAGTCTATGGCTCTGCGTTTGGCTGGCGAACTGCTGGATGCTGCTGAAGGTAAAGGTGCTGCTGTTAAGAAGCGTGAAGACGTGCACCGTATGGCTGAAGCCAACAAAGCTTTCTCGCACTACCGCTTCTAATTTTAGCTTCACTAATTTTGCGAGGGCTTTATGGCTCGTACTACTCCGATTAGCCGCTACCGTAACATCGGTATCGTCGCTCACGTGGATGCTGGTAAAACCACCACCACCGAGCGCGTCCTTTTTTACACCGGCAAAAGTCACAAAATGGGCGAGGTGCATGATGGCGCCGCGACCACAGACTGGATGGTGCAGGAGCAGGAGCGTGGTATTACCATTACTTCTGCTGCCATCACCGCTTTCTGGAAAGGTTCCGAGAAGCAGTACAAGGACGAGCACCGCTTCAACGTAATCGATACCCCGGGCCACGTTGACTTCACTATTGAAGTTGAGCGTTCCCTGCGCGTACTCGACGGCGCTGTCGTTGTGTTCTGCGGTACTTCGGGTGTTGAGCCTCAGTCGGAAACCGTATGGCGTCAAGCCAACAAATACGGTGTTCCACGTCTTGTTTACGTAAACAAGATGGACCGTGCTGGTGCCAACTTCCTGCGCGTGATCGGTCAGATCAAGCAGCGTCTGGGTCACACTCCGGTGCCGATCCAGTTGGCCATCGGTTCCGAAGACAACTTCCAGGGTCAGATCGATCTGATCAACATGCAAGCTGTCTACTGGAACGACTCTGACAAAGGTATGGTCCCTGTTCGCAAGGACATTCCTGCCGAGCTCCAAGAGCTGGCTGAAGAGTGGCGCAACAACATGGTTGAAGCTGCTGCTGAAGCCAACGAAGAGCTGATGAACAAGTACCTGGAAGGCGAAGAGCTGTCGATCGAAGAGATCAAAGCTGCTTTGCGTCAGCGTACTATCGCCGGCGAAATCGTTCTGGCTGTTTGCGGTTCTTCGTTCAAGAACAAGGGCGTTCCCCTGGTTCTCGACGCCGTTATCGACTTCCTGCCTGCACCGACCGATATTCCTGCGATCAAGGGTACTGACCCTGATAACGAGGAAATCGAGCTGGAGCGTCATGCAGACGATGCGGAGCCGTTCTCGGCTCTGGCGTTCAAGATCGCTACCGACCCATTCGTGGGTACCTTGACCTTCGTCCGCGTTTACTCGGGCGTGTTGAACTCCGGCGACGGCGTGATCAACTCGGTTAAAGGCAAGAAAGAGCGCGTGGGTCGTATGGTGCAAATGCACGCAAACGCCCGCGAAGAGATCAAGGAAGTACGCGCTGGTGACATCGCGGCCCTGATCGGCATGAAGGACGTCACCACTGGTGAAACCCTCTGCAACGCTGACAAGCCAATCATCCTGGTTCGCATGGACTTCCCGGAGCCGGTTATTTCGGTTGCCGTAGAGCCTAAGACCAAGGATGACCAGGAAAAAATGGGTATCGCTCTGGGCAAGCTTGCTCAGGAAGACCCGTCTTTCCGCGTTAAAACTGATGAAGAGACTGGTCAGACGATCATCTCCGGCATGGGCGAGCTGCACCTGGACATCCTGGTTGACCGGATGCGCCGTGAGTTCAACGTCGAAGCCAACATCGGCAAGCCTCAGGTTTCGTATCGTGAGCGCATCACGAAGAACTGTGAAATCGAAGGCAAGTTCGTTCGTCAATCCGGCGGTCGTGGCCAGTTCGGTCACTGCTGGATCCGTTTTGCTCCTGCTGACGAAGGTCAGGAAGGTCTGCAATTCGTGAACGAAGTTGTAGGTGGTGTGGTTCCTAAGGAATACATCCCGGCTATCCAGAAGGGTATCGAAGAGCAGATGAAGAACGGCGTTGTTGCCGGCTATCCGCTGATCGGCCTGAAGGCTACCGTGTTCGATGGTTCTTACCACGACGTCGACTCCAACGAGATGGCGTTTAAAGTGGCTGCCTCCATGGCGACCAAGCAACTGGCCCAGAAGGGCGGTGGTGAGTTGCTTGAGCCGATCATGGCTGTAGAGGTTGTTACGCCTGAAGACTATATGGGTGATGTGATGGGCGACCTTAACCGTCGTCGCGGCATGATCCAGGGTATGGAAGACACAGTGTCCGGCAAGGTTATCCGTGCCGAAGTTCCACTGGGTGAGATGTTCGGTTATGCGACCGACGTTCGTTCCATGTCCCAGGGTCGCGCAAGCTACTCTATGGAATTCAAAAAATACGATACGGCTCCGTCGCACATCGTCGAATCCGTAACCAAAAAACAAGGCTGATTCAGCCCCTTTAGGCTAGGAGTTAATTGTCGTGGCTAAAGAAAAATTTGATCGTTCCCTACCGCACGTCAACGTTGGCACTATCGGTCACGTTGACCACGGTAAAACCACTCTGACCGCTGCTCTGACTCGCGTCTGCTCCGAAGTTTTCGGTTCGGCCGTAGTTGAATTCGACAAGATCGACAGCGCTCCAGAAGAAAAAGCTCGCGGTATCACCATCAACACCGCGCACGTTGAGTACAACTCGCTGATCCGTCACTACGCTCACGTTGACTGCCCAGGTCACGCTGACTATGTGAAGAACATGATCACCGGTGCTGCTCAAATGGACGGCGCTATCCTGGTTTGCTCGGCCGCTGATGGTCCGATGCCACAAACCCGTGAGCACATCCTGCTGTCCCGTCAGGTAGGCGTTCCGTACATCGTGGTTTTCCTGAACAAGGCTGACCTGGTAGACGACGCAGAGCTGCTGGAACTGGTTGAGATGGAAGTTCGCGACCTGCTGTCCACCTATGACTTCCCAGGCGACGACACTCCGATCATCATCGGTTCGGCTCGTATGGCTCTGGAAGGCAAAGACGACAACGAGATGGGCACCACTGCCGTCAAGAAGCTGGTTGAAACTCTGGACAGCTACATCCCAGAACCAGTTCGTATGATCGACAAGCCATTCCTGATGCCAATCGAAGACGTATTCTCGATCTCGGGTCGCGGTACTGTTGTGACTGGTCGTATCGAGCGCGGTATCGTTCGCGTTCAGGATCCGCTGGAAATCGTTGGTCTGCGTGACACCACCGTTACTACTTGCACCGGTGTTGAAATGTTCCGCAAGCTGCTCGACGAAGGTCGTGCTGGCGAGAACTGCGGCGTTCTGCTGCGTGGTACCAAGCGTGACGACGTTGAGCGTGGTCAGGTTCTGGTTAAGCCGGGTTCGGTTAAGCCGCACACCAAGTTCACCGCAGAAGTTTACGTTCTGAGCAAGGAAGAAGGCGGTCGTCACACTCCGTTCTTCAAAGGCTACCGTCCACAGTTCTACTTCCGTACTACTGACGTGACTGGTAACTGCGAGCTGCCAGAAGGCGTTGAAATGGTAATGCCAGGTGACAACATTCAGATGACTGTTACCCTGATCAAAACCATCGCGATGGAAGACGGTCTGCGTTTCGCTATCCGTGAAGGCGGTCGTACCGTCGGCGCTGGCGTCGTAGCCAAAATCATCGAGTAATCTCTTTTATAGAGTTTGCTTGTTGACTTGAAAAAGCCCCCGCTCAGCGGGGGCTTTTTTATTGGGTTGACACCTATCTGGGGCGTCTATAGAATTGCGCCTCCTTTTAACGGGCGTATTGCGCTCGGTGGGAATAGCAGCCGGAGTCTGAAATCCAATGCAAAATCAGCAAATCCGTATCAGGTTGAAGGCTTTCGACCATCGCCTGATCGACCAATCAACCCAGGAAATCGTGGAAACCGCGAAACGTACTGGTGCTCAAGTGCGTGGTCCAATTCCACTGCCTACCCGTAAAGAGCGGTTCACCGTTCTGGTTTCTCCGCACGTCAACAAAGACGCGCGCGACCAGTACGAAATCCGCACTCATAAGCGCGTTCTGGACATCGTCCAGCCAACGGATAAAACCGTTGATGCTCTTATGAAGCTTGATCTTGCGGCCGGTGTGGAAGTGCAGATCAGCCTCGGCTAAGACTCGGTCTTAGTCGTGTAACGCTCTGAAATGGGCGGCCATAGCGGGTGAAAGCCCCGTACACTCATGAGGTTTACAACATGACTATTGGTGTAGTCGGTCGTAAATGCGGTATGACCCGTATTTTCACCGAAGAAGGTGTCTCCATTCCGGTCACGGTCATTGAGATCGAACCGAATCGCGTCACCCAGTTCAAAACTGAAGAGACCGATGGCTATCGTGCAGTGCAAGTCACTGTCGGCGAGCGTCGTGCTTCGCGTGTAACAGCAGCTCAGGCTGGCCACTTCGCTAAAGCGAACGTTGCCGCTGGTCGCACTACCATGGAATTCCGTCTTGAAGAAGGCGAGTACCAGGCTGGCGATCTGATCAACGCTGAAATCTTCGCCGCTGGTCAACTGGTTGATGTAACCGGTCAGTCCAAGGGTAAAGGCTTCCAGGGTACGATCAAGCGTTGGAATTTCCGCGGGCAAGATAACACCCACGGTAACTCCGTATCCCACCGCGTCCCAGGCTCTATCGGCCAGTGCCAGACTCCTGGTCGTGTATTCAAGGGCAAAAAAATGTCCGGTCATATGGGCGCTGAGCGCGTGACCGTGCAGTCCCTGGAAGTAGTGCGCGTGGACGCTGAACGCAATCTGTTGTTGGTCAAGGGTGCTGTTCCTGGCGCTACTGGCGGCAACCTGGTTGTACGTCCAGCAGCCAAGGCTCGCGGTTAAGGGGAAGCTGACATGCAATTAAATGTAAATGACGCTCAAGCGATCGAAGTTTCCGAACTGACATTTGGCGGCGAATTCAACGAGACGCTGGTTCACCAAGCAGTCGTGGCCTACATGGCTGGCGGCCGTCAAGGTACCAAGCAGCAGAAGACCCGTTCCGACGTTCGTGGTGGCGGTAAGCGCCCATGGCGTCAGAAAGGTACTGGCCGTGCTCGTGCCGGTACTATCCGTAGCCCAATCTGGCGTGGCGGCGGTACCACTTTTGCAGCACGTCCACAGGATCACTCCCAGAAGCTGAACAAGAAGATGTATCGCGCAGCAATGCGTTCCATCCTTGCTGAGCTGGTGCGTACTGATCGTCTGGTCGTGGTTCAGGATTTCGCTGTTGAAACTCCGAAAACCAAAGATCTGCTGGGCAAGCTGAACAACATGAGCCTGACCGACGTTTTGATCGTGTCGGACGCTGTTGATCAGAACCTGTACCTGGCTGCTCGTAACCTGCCGCACGTAGATGTACGTGACGTCCAAGGTTCCGATCCAGTTAGTCTGATCGCATACGACAAGGTGTTGATCACCGTGTCGGCCGTGAAGAAATTCGAGGAGCTGCTGGGATGAACCAGGAACGCGTATTTAAAGTTCTGCTTGGCCCGCACGTTTCCGAGAAGGCTACGGTTCTGGCAGACAAGAAAGGCCAGTTCGTTTTCAAGGTTGCTACTGACGCAACCAAGCTGGAAATCAAGAAGGCCGTCGAAAGCCTGTTCAGCGTGAAAGTAGAGCGCGTCACTACCCTGAATGTTCTGGGTAAGAGCAAGCGCACTGCTCGCGGTCTGGGCAAGCGTAATGACTGGAAGAAGGCAGTTATCTCCCTTCAGCCAGGCCAAGATCTCGATTTCAGCAGCAGTGCTGAGTAAGGAAGGGGTGCATCATGGCAATCGTTAAATGCAAACCGACTTCCCCTGGCCGCCGTTTTGTGGTCAAGGTGGTCAACCAGGAGCTGCATAAAGGCGCTCCTCACGCACCGCTGCTCGAGAAAAAATCGAAGACTGGTGGTCGTAACAACAATGGCCGTATTACCACGCGTCACATCGGTGGTGGTCATAAACAGCATTATCGTATGGTCGATTTCCGTCGCAACGACAAAGATGGCATCGTCGCCACTGTCGAGCGTATCGAATACGATCCAAACCGTACTGCTCACATCGCACTGCTCTGCTACGCAGACGGCGAGCGCCGCTACATCATCGCCCCTAAAGGCGTGAGTGCTGGCGACCAGCTGATCGCAGGCGCTCTGGCTCCAATCAAGCCAGGTAACGCTCTGCAACTGCGCAACATTCCAGTCGGTTCTACCGTACACGGCATCGAACTGAAGCCAGGTAAAGGCGCACAGATCGCTCGTTCTGCTGGTGCTTCGGCTCAGCTGATCGCTCGTGAAGGCGTTTACGTTACCCTGCGTCTGCGTTCCGGTGAAATGCGTAAAGTGCTGGCTGAATGCCGTGCGACCCTGGGCGAAGTCTCGAACTCCGAGCACAGCCTGCGTTCGCTGGGTAAAGCTGGTGCCAAGCGCTGGCGTGGCGTTCGCCCAACCGTTCGTGGTGTTGCCATGAACCCGGTTGACCACCCACATGGTGGTGGTGAAGGTCGTACCTCTGGTGGTCGTCATCCGGTATCGCCATGGGGCTTCCCGACTAAGGGCGCGAAGACTCGTGGTAATAAGCGTACCGACAAAATGATCGTCCGTCGTCGCAAGTAAATAGAGGGATACGACAGTGCCACGTTCTCTGAAAAAAGGTCCTTTTATTGATCTTCACCTACTGAAGAAGATCGAAGTGGCGGCGGAAAAGAACGATCGCAAACCAATTAAGACTTGGTCGCGTCGTTCGATGATCCTGCCACAAATGGTCGGTCTGACCATCGCAGTACACAACGGTCGTCAGCACGTCCCAGTTCTCGTTAACGAAGACATGGTCGGCCACAAACTGGGCGAGTTCGCCGGTACCCGCAACTATCGCGGGCACGTGGCTGACAAGAAAGCCAAGCGTTAAGGGGTTAGGAAATGGAAGTAGCCGCTAAGTTGTCGGGCGCTCGAATCTCCGCCCAGAAAGCCCGCTTGGTCGCCGACCAGATCCGCGGGAAGAAGGTGGGCGAAGCGCTCAACTTGTTGGCTTTCAGCAGTAAGAAAGCCGCCGAGATCATGAAGAAAGTGCTGGAGTCGGCCGTAGCCAACGCCGAGCATAACGAAGGCGCAGACGTTGATGACCTGAAGGTCAGCACCGTTTTCGTCAACGAAGGGCGTTCGCTGAAGCGCATCATGCCACGTGCCAAAGGCCGTGCTGATCGCATCGTCAAGCGGTCTTGCCATATCACTGTCAAGGTTGCTGACAAGTAACGGAGTCGAAGAGATGGGTCAGAAAGTACATCCCATTGGCATTCGCCTGGGAATCGTCAAGGAGCACACCTCCGTCTGGTACGCAGACGGTCGGACTTATGCGGACTACTTGTTCGCAGATCTGAAAGTGCGTGAGTATCTCCAAGACAAACTAAAAAGCGCGTCCGTAAGCCGTATCGATATCCATCGTCCGGCCCAAACTGCACGTATCACCATCCACACCGCTCGTCCAGGTATCGTTATCGGGAAGAAAGGTGAAGATGTTGAGAAACTGCGTCAGGACCTGACCAAGCAAATGGGTGTGCCTGTGCACATCAATATCGAAGAGATCCGCAAGCCGGAGCTCGACGGTATGCTGGTTGCGCAGAGCGTAGCTCAGCAGCTGGAGCGTCGTGTAATGTTCCGTCGCGCTATGAAGCGCGCAGTTCAGAACGCAATGCGCATTGGTGCCAAGGGCATCAAAATCCAAGTGAGCGGTCGTCTCGGCGGTGCTGAAATCGCACGTACTGAATGGTATCGCGAAGGTCGTGTGCCATTGCACACCCTGCGTGCCGACATCGACTATGCCAACTACGAAGCTCACACCACTTACGGTGTGATCGGTGTAAAGGTTTGGATCTTCAAAGGCGAAGTAATTGGTGGTCGCCAAGAAGAGCTGAAACCACAAGCACCAGCGCCTCGTAAAAAAGCTGCTAAGTAAGGGGTACGCCAAATGTTGCAACCTAAGCGTACGAAGTTCCGCAAGCAGATGACAGGCCACAACCGTGGTCTGGCTCAGCGCGGTAGCAAAGTCAGCTTCGGCGAGTTCGCGCTGAAGTCTGTAGCTCGTGGTCGTCTCACCGCTCGTCAGATCGAGTCAGCGCGTCGTGCTCTGACCCGTCACGTTAAACGTGGCGGCAAGATCTGGATCCGTGTATTCCCGGACAAGCCTATTTCCAAAAAGCCCCTCGAAGTTCGTATGGGTAAAGGTAAGGGTAGTGTGGAGTACTGGGTTGCCCAGATTCAGCCAGGCAAAGTCCTGTATGAAATCGAGGGTGTTTCTGAAGAGCTGGCGCGTGAGGCTTTTGCCCTGGCTGCTGCAAAGCTGCCGCTCGCCACCGCCTTTGTTAAACGGACGGTGATGTGATGAAAGCGAATGAACTTCGTGAAAAATCCGCACAGCAGCTGAACGAGCAACTGCTCGGCTTGCTGCGCGACCAGTTCAATCTGCGTATGCAGAAAGCAACTGGCCAGTTGGGGCAGTCTCATCTGCTCTCGCAAGTTAAACGTGACATCGCTCGCGTGAAGACTGTGCTCAACCAGCAGGCAGGTAAGTGATCATGGCTGAAGCCGAAAAAACTGTCCGTACGCTGACTGGCCGTGTTGTCAGCGACAAGATGGACAAAACCATCACCGTATTGATCGAGCGTCGCGTAAAGCACCCGATCTACGGTAAATACGTTAAGCGTTCGACTAAGCTGCACGCGCACGACGAAACCAACCAGTGCCACATCGGCGACAAAGTCACTATTCGTGAAACTCGTCCTATGGCCAAGACCAAGTCTTGGGCGCTGGTTGATGTTCTCGAACGCGCTGTGGAAGTCTAAGGACTAGGGGTCGGAGAAATTATATGATTCAGACTCAATCCATGCTCGATGTGGCCGATAACAGCGGCGCTCGCCGTGTTATGTGCATCAAGGTGCTGGGTGGCTCCCATCGTCGTTACGCTGGTATCGGTGACATCATCAAAGTTACCGTGAAGGAAGCAATTCCTCGCGGTAAAGTGAAAAAAGGCCAAGTGATGACTGCTGTTGTAGTCCGCACTCGTCACGGCGTACGTCGTGCTGATGGCTCCATTATCCGCTTTGATGGCAACGCTGCTGTTCTTCTGAACAACAAGCAAGAGCCGATCGGCACCCGTATCTTTGGGCCAGTGACCCGTGAACTTCGTACTGAGAAGTTCATGAAGATCGTCTCGCTCGCCCCAGAAGTGCTGTAAGGAGATCCGACATGCAAAAGATTCGTCGTGACGACGAGATCATCGTGATCGCCGGCAAAGACAAAGGTAAGCGCGGTAAGGTGCTCAAGGTTCTTGCTAATAACCGTCTGGTTATCAGCGGTCTGAACCTGGTGAAGCGTCATACCAAGCCTAACCCGATGTCGGGCGTGCAAGGCGGTATCGTCGAAAAAGAAGCTCCACTGGACGCTTCTAACGTCGCCATTTTCAACGGCGAAACCAACAAGGCTGACCGCGTTGGTTTCAAAGTAGAAGACGGCAAGAAAATTCGTGTCTTCAAGTCGACCCAAAAAGCGGTTGATGCTTGAACACTGCTAGGTAGAAGACCATGGCACGACTAAAAGAGATTTACTGGAAGGAAATCGCACCGAAGCTTAAGGAAGAACTTAAGCTTTCGAACGTGATGGAAGTTCCACGCGTTACAAAAATCACCCTGAACATGGGTCTGGGCGAAGCTGTTGGTGACAAAAAAGTCATCGAGCATGCTGTTGCTGACCTGGAAAAGATCACCGGCCAAAAAGTCGTTGTGACCTACGCTCGTAAATCCATCGCTGGCTTTAAAGTCCGTGAAGGATGGCCGATCGGCGTCAAGGTGACTCTGCGCCGTGAGCGTATGTATGAGTTCCTGGATCGTCTGCTTTCGATCTCCCTGCCTCGGGTTCGCGACTTCCGCGGCCTGAATGCCAAGTCCTTCGATGGTCGTGGTAACTACAGCATGGGCGTGAAAGAGCAGATCATTTTCCCGGAAATCGACTACGACAAGATCGATGCTCTCCGCGGTCTGGACATTACCCTGACCACCACTGCCAAGAACGATGATGAAGGCCGCGCTCTGCTGCGTGCTTTCAAATTCCCGTTCCGCAACTGATTGGAGTAGGAAAATGGCCAAGAAGAGCATGAAAAACCGTGAGCTGAAGCGTCAGCTCACCGTTGCCAAGTACGCCACCAAGCGTGCAGCGCTGAAAGCTATCATCGTTGATCTGAACGCAAGTCCAGAAGCACGTTGGGAAGCTACCGTAGCTCTGCAGAAGCAACCACGTGACGCAAGCGCTTCGCGCATGCGTAACCGTTGCCGCCTGACTGGTCGTCCGCACGGCGTTTACCGCAAGTTCGGCCTTGGCCGTAACAAGCTGCGTGAAGCTGCAATGCGTGGTGACGTACCAGGTCTGGTTAAAGCCAGCTGGTAATTGCTGTCAAAGTCTCGATGTTCGGGTTCGCAAGAACCTGACCATCGGTGGCCTTGAATCTGAATCAAGCCCCTTTTGGGGCTTGATTCATTTCTGGGGTATGTCTAGAATGACCGGCTCGCCTGAGCCCGTGTTTTTCATGCCCGGAAGTTCTCGGCGACAAGTAGTAGCCGCAAGGCTAATTTTTCTGTATTAGGAGCGTCTAGCCCATGAGTATGCAGGACCCGTTAGCGGACATGCTAACTCGAATCCGTAATGCCCAGATGGCTGAAAAGTCTGTCGTAAGCATGCCATCTTCCACGTTGAAGGCGGCTGTAGCAAAAGTCCTGAAGGACGAAGGTTACATCGCGGATTTTCAGATCACCACCGACGCTAAGCCGTCGTTGTCCATCGAGCTGAAGTACTTCGAAGGCCGTCCGGTTATCGAAGAAGTGAAGCGCGTTAGTCGTCCAGGCCTGCGTCAGTACAAGTCCGTTGAAGATCTGCCGAAAGTTCGTGGCGGTCTTGGCGTGTCTATCGTCTCCACCAACAAAGGTGTGATGACGGATCGTGCTGCGCGCGCTGCCGGTGTCGGCGGCGAAGTTCTTTGCACTGTGTTCTAAGGGGGGATAAGCATGTCTCGCGTCGCTAAGAACCCCGTTAAGCTGCCAGCCGGTGTCGAAGTAAAATTCGCAGGCCAACAGCTTTCGGTGAAGGGTGCCAAGGGTACTCTTGAACTGAACATCCATTCGTCCGTTGAGATCGTTGAAGAAGCTGGTGAGCTGCGTTTCGCTGCTCGCAATGGCGATCAACAAACTCGCGCAATGGCCGGTACCACGCGTGCGTTGGTAAACAACATGGTCCAAGGCGTAAGCCAAGGCTTCGAGCGCAAGCTCCAGCTGGTCGGTGTTGGTTACAAAGCGCAAGCAAAAGGCACGGTTCTGAACCTGGCCCTTGGCTTCTCGCACCCAGTGGATTACGAACTGCCGGAAGGCATCACCGCTGAGACTCCTAGCCAGACCGATATCCTGATCAAGGGCATCGACAAGCAGCTGGTAGGTCAAGTGGCTGCTGAGATCCGCGACTTCCGTCCACCAGAGCCGTACAAAGGCAAAGGTGTGCGCTACGCGGACGAAGTCGTCCGTCGTAAAGAAGCCAAGAAGAAGTAGGGCATAGCAAATGACCGACAAAAAAGTTACTCGACTGCGTCGCGCTCGCAAAGCACGCCTGAAAATGCACGAACTCGAAGTCGTGCGTCTCTGCGTGTTCCGCTCGTCGCAGCACATCTACGCCCAGGTCATCTCGGCCGACGGCAACAAAGTCCTGGCAAGCGCCTCGACTTTGGATAAAGAACTGCGTGATGGCGCCACTGGCAACATCGACGCGGCCACAAAGGTTGGCCAGCTGGTCGCTACGCGTGCTAAGGCCGCTGGCGTCTCGCAAGTGGCTTTCGACCGCTCTGGCTTCAAGTACCACGGCCGCGTTAAAGCGCTGGCTGATGCTGCTCGTGAAGCTGGGCTGGAGTTCTAAGTTATGTCAAATAACGACCAAAAGCGCGACGAAGGCTACATTGAGAAGCTGGTTCAAGTTAACCGCGTAGCCAAAACCGTTAAAGGCGGCCGTATCTTCACTTTCACCGCGTTGACCGTGGTTGGTGATGGTAAAGGGCGTGTTGGCTTCGGCCGTGGCAAGTCGCGTGAAGTGCCTGCTGCGATCCAGAAGGCAATGGAAGCTGCTCGCCGCAACATGATCCAAGTTGATCTGAACGGCACCACTCTGCAGTACGCAATGAAGTCCGCTCACGGCGCTTCGAAGGTGTACATGCAGCCTGCTTCTGAAGGTACCGGTATCATCGCTGGCGGCGCTATGCGTGCTGTCCTCGAAGTTGCTGGCGTTCAGAACGTTCTGGCCAAGTGCTACGGCTCGACTAACCCGGTAAACGTGGTTCACGCCACTTTCAAAGGTTTGAAAGCTATGCAGTCTCCTGAATCCATTGCCGCCAAGCGTGGCAAAAGCGTCAAGGAGATCTTCTGATCATGGCTACCGTTAAAGTAACGCTGATCAAAAGCATGACCGGCCGCATCCCTAACCACAAACTGTGCGTTAAGGGTCTCGGTCTGCGTCGCATCGGTCACACTGTAGAAGTCCAGGATACTCCCGAGAATCGCGGGATGATCAACAAGGCTTACTACATGCTGCGTGTCGAGGGTTAATCGATGAAACTCAATGATCTGAGTCCAGCGCCGGGTTCCCGTCGCGAAAAGCATCGTCCGGGCCGTGGTATCGGTAGCGGTTTGGGTAAGACTGGTGGCCGTGGTCACAAAGGTCAGACCTCCCGCTCCGGTGGCACCATTGCTCCAGGCTTTGAAGGCGGTCAACAGCCGCTGCATCGTCGCCTGCCGAAGTTCGGTTTCGTTTCCCTGAAAGCCATGGATCGCGCAGAAGTGCGTCTGTCCGAGCTGGCTAAAGTGGAAGGCGACATCGTCACCGTGCAGTCCCTGAAAGATGCCAACGTGATCAACGTCAACGTACAGCGTGTGAAAATCATGCTGTCCGGTGAAGTGACTCGCGCTGTCACTATCGGCAAGGGAATCGGCGCCACCAAAGGTGCGCGTGCGGCTATCGAAGCAGCTGGCGGCAAGTTCGAGGAATAAATGGCTAAGCAAGGTGCTCTCTCTGCGCTCGGCAAAGGCGGTATGTCTGAACTCTGGGCTCGTCTGCGTTTTCTGTTCCTGGCGATTATCGTCTACCGAATAGGCGCACACATCCCGGTTCCAGGTATTAACCCGGACCGACTCGCAGACCTGTTTCGACAGAATGAGGGGACCATTCTTAGCTTGTTCAACATGTTCTCCGGCGGCGCGCTGGAACGGATGAGCATCTTTGCACTGGGGATCATGCCGTACATTTCGGCATCGATCATCATGCAATTGATGACAGCCGTCAGCCCGCAGCTGGAGCAGTTGAAGAAGGAAGGTGAAGCTGGCCGTCGCAAGATTAGCCAGTACACCCGCTACGGCACCGTCGTCCTCGCTCTGGTTCAGGCTATTGGCATGTCCATTGGTCTGGCGGGGCAGGGCGTTGCGTTCACTGGTGACTTTGGCTTCCATTTCGTCGCGGTATCCACTTTTGTGGCTGGTGCGATGTTCATGATGTGGCTGGGTGAGCAGATTACTGAGCGTGGTGTAGGCAACGGTATCTCGATGTTGATTTTTTCGGGTATCGTCGCCGGTCTTCCGAGAGCAATCGGGCAGTCTTTCGAGTCTGCGCGTCAGGGTGATATCAACATCTTCGCCTTGGTTGCCATCGGTTTGCTGGCAGTAGCGATTATCGGTTTCGTGGTGTTCATTGAGCGTGGTCAGCGTCGTATTGCTGTTCACTACGCCAAGCGTCAGCAGGGCCGCAAGGTTTTTGCTGCGCAGACTAGCCACCTGCCGTTGAAGGTGAACATGGCCGGTGTTATTCCGGCTATTTTCGCGAGCAGCATTTTGCTGTTCCCGGCTTCGTTGGGTGCCTGGTTCGGTCAGTCTGAAGGTATGGGCTGGTTGCAGGACATCTCGCAGTCGATCGCTCCTGGTCAGCCGTTGAATATTCTGCTGTTTAGTGCAGGGATTATTTTCTTCTGCTTCTTCTATACGGCGTTGATGTTCAATCCGAAAGACGTAGCGGAAAACCTGAAGAAGTCCGGTGCCTTTATTCCGGGCATCCGTCCAGGTGAGCAGTCTGCGCGCTATATTGATGGCGTTCTGACTCGCTTGACCATGTTCGGTGCTCTTTACATGACGGCCGTGTGCCTGTTGCCCCAGTTCCTGGTGGTTGCAGCCAACGTTCCGTTCTACCTTGGCGGGACCTCGTTGCTGATCGTGGTCGTGGTTGTGATGGACTTCATGTCCCAAGTACAATCGCACCTCGTTTCGCACCAGTACGAATCCCTGATGAAGAAAGCCAACCTGAAGGGTTACGGCAGCGGCATGTTGCGCTGAGTACCCATAAGGTTCGAGGAGTTGGTGATGAAAGTTCGTGCATCGGTGAAAAAGCTGTGCCGTAACTGCAAGATTATTCGCCGCGAAGGTGTTGTTCGAGTAATTTGCAGCGCGGAACCGCGTCACAAACAGCGCCAAGGCTGAGTGTGATTGTGCTTCAAGCCCGGTAGCTAGTGCGCTACCGGGTTGATTATTTGTTATTACAGCGATATTATCTCGCGCCCTATTTCTTGGCTTCCGGGGCGTAGGTAGCTGTCAATTGGAGTCCCACTGAATGGCCCGTATTGCAGGCGTTAACATTCCAGATAACAAGCATACTGTTATCTCGCTGACCTACATCTATGGTGTTGGTCGCACTACTGCGCAGAAAATTTGCGCAGAGACTGGGGTAAACCCAGCCGCAAAGATCAAAGATCTGAGCGACGAGCAGATTGAGCAGTTGCGTGGCGAAGTGGCGAAGTTCACCACTGAAGGTGACCTGCGTCGCGAAATCAACATGAAAATCAAGCGTTTGATGGACCTCGGTTGCTACCGTGGTCTGCGTCATCGTCGTGGTCTTCCAGTGCGCGGTCAGCGTACCAAGACTAACGCGCGTACCCGTAAAGGTCCGCGTAAGCCGATCCGCAAGTAATCGCCCACGCGAATCGACAGGAAATTAATCATGGCAAAACCTGCTGCTCGTCCTCGTAAAAAAGTTAAAAAGACAGTGGTTGATGGCATCGCCCACATCCATGCTTCTTTTAACAACACCATCGTGACCATCACCGACCGTCAAGGTAACGCGCTTTCTTGGGCTACCTCCGGTGGTTCGGGTTTCCGCGGTTCCCGCAAGTCCACCCCGTTTGCTGCTCAAGTAGCTGCTGAACGTGCTGGTCAAGCTGCGCTGGAATATGGCCTGAAAAACCTCGACGTTAACGTCAAAGGTCCAGGTCCAGGTCGTGAGTCTGCTGTCCGTGCATTGAACGGCTGTGGCTATAAGATCGCCAGCATCACCGACGTGACGCCAATCCCGCACAACGGGTGCCGTCCGCCGAAGAAGCGCCGCGTGTAATCCAGGAGATTGTAAAGAATGGCTCGTTACATTGGTCCAAAATGCAAACTCGCTCGTCGCGAAGGCACCGATCTCTTCCTGAAGAGCGGCGTGCGCGCGATCGAATCGAAGTGCAACATTGAAGCAGCACCTGGTATCCACGGCCAACGCCGCGGTCGCCAGTCCGATTACGGCACCCAACTGCGTGAAAAGCAGAAGGTCCGTCGTATCTACGGCGTTCTCGAGCGTCAGTTCAGCGGCTACTACAAAGAAGCTGCTGGCAAGAAAGGTGCAACCGGTGAAAACCTGCTGCAACTGCTCGAATGCCGTCTGGACAACGTTGTATACCGTATGGGCTTTGGTTCGACTCGTGCCGAATCCCGTCAGCTGGTATCGCACAAGTCGATCAGCGTTAACGGTCAGACCGTAAACGTTCCGTCGTATCAGGTTCGTGCTGGTGACGTGGTTGCAGTTCGCGAGAAAGCAAAAAACCAACTTCGCATTGTCCAAGCTCTCGATCTGTGTGCCCAACGTGGCCGCGTAGAATGGGTAGAAGTAGACACTGAGAAGAAGTCGGGCGTTTTCAAGAACGTTCCTGCTCGCAGTGATCTGTCCGCCGACATCAACGAAAGCCTGATTGTCGAGCTCTACTCCAAGTAAGGGCTAGAAAATAGGTGCATCCATGCAGATTTCGGTAAATGAGTTCCTGACACCCCGCCATATTGATGTGCAGGTTGTCAGTCCAACCCGCGCCAAGATCACTCTCGAGCCTCTCGAGCGTGGTTTTGGCCACACCCTGGGCAACGCGCTGCGACGCATCCTGTTGTCCTCAATGCCCGGCTGCGCAGTAGTCGAGGCCGAGATTGACGGTGTGCTCCACGAGTACAGCGCCATCGAAGGTGTACAGGAAGACGTAATTGAAATCCTGTTGAACCTTAAAGGTCTGGCCATCAAGCTGCACGGTCGTGACGAAGTTACGCTGACCTTGTCGAAGAAGGGTTCGGGGGTGGTTACCGCTGCCGATATTCAGCTGGATCATGATGTCGAGATCGTTAATCCCGATCACGTAATCGCTAACCTGGCGTCTAACGGCGCCCTGAACATGAAGCTCACCGTAGCTCGTGGTCGTGGTTATGAACCAGCCGACTCGCGTCAGAGCGATGAAGACGAAAGCCGCAGCATCGGTCGCTTGCAGCTTGACTCTTCGTTCAGCCCGGTTCGCCGTATCGCATACGTGGTGGAAAACGCCCGTGTCGAGCAGCGTACCAACCTGGACAAGCTGGTTATTGATCTGGAAACCAACGGTACTCTGGATCCTGAAGAGGCTATCCGCCGCGCTGCAACCATCCTGCAACAGCAGTTGGCTGCGTTCGTCGACCTCAAAGGTGACAGTGAGCCAGTGGTTGTCGAGCAGGAAGACGAGATCGATCCGATCCTGCTTCGCCCGGTTGACGATCTGGAACTGACTGTACGTTCGGCTAACTGCCTTAAGGCGGAAAACATCTACTACATCGGTGACCTGATTCAGCGTACCGAAGTAGAGCTGTTGAAGACTCCGAACCTGGGCAAGAAATCCTTGACTGAAATCAAGGACGTTCTGGCCTCCCGCGGTCTGTCCCTCGGCATGCGCCTCGACAACTGGCCGCCTGCAAGTCTTAAGAAGGACGACAAGGCGACTGCCTGATCGTCGTAATCACCGAACGTAGTGTTTGGTAAGGAATGAACCATGCGTCATCGTAAAAGTGGTCGTCACCTGAGCCGCACCAGCTCGCACCGCAAGGCCATGTTCCAAAACATGGCGGTGTCGCTGTTCGAGCACGAGCTGATCAAAACTACTCTGCCAAAAGCCAAAGAACTGCGTCGCGTTGCTGAGCCGCTGATCACTCTGGCCAAGACAGACAGCCTGGCTAACCGCCGTCTGGCTTTCGACCGTACTCGTTCGAAAGCTATCGTTGGTAAGCTCTTCAACGATCTGGGCAAGCGTTACGCTACCCGTGAGGGTGGCTACCTGCGCATCCTCAAGTGCGGTTTCCGCGCTGGCGACAACGCGCCTATGGCGTACGTCGAGTTGGTTGATCGTGCTACTGCTGGCGAAGCTGTATCCGCCGAGTAAGACGTCAGTCTGAAACAAAGAACCGGGCCTAGTGCCCGGTTTTTTGTGCCTGCAAGAAAATGCGCTGTTCGTACAAGCTTCTGACACCTTTCTGTTGGCACTATGTGCTGGGAAACATAATTAGTAATTATCTATCGATGTCTGCAAGTTAATGAATTTGTAGGCGTCACATGGATGATCGATACTTCCCAGCAAGCCGATTAGCCGGCAGTTTCAAGACTGACAGAGGAAGAAGACCGTATGAGCCAGATCAAAACGCTTACGACCGCCAGTGGCGCACCTGTCGCTGATAACCAGAATTCTCGCTCCGCCGGCCCGCGTGGCCCGCTGCTGCTCGACGACTTTCATCTGATCGAGAAGCTCGCCCACTTTAATCGTGAAAACATCCCTGAGCGCCGCGTACATGCCAAAGGCTCGGGTGCTTACGGCACGTTTACCGTGACTCGTGACATAACCGAGTACACCAGCGCCAAGCTGTTCGAATCTGTCGGCAAGCAGACCCCGACGTTTTTGCGATTCTCCACTGTCGGTGGCGAGCGCGGTTCGGCGGATACCGAGCGAGACCCTCGTGGTTTCGCGCTGAAGTTCTACACCGAAGAAGGTAACTGGGACATCGTTGGCAACAACACGCCAGTGTTCTTCATTCGCGATCCGTTGAAATTCCCTGATTTCATCCACACCCAAAAGCGCCTGCCGCAAAGCAACCTGAAAAGCGCGCAGATGATGTGGGACTTCTGGTCGCATTCGCCTGAGGCGCTGCACCAGGTCACCATTCTGTTCTCCGATCGTGGCATTCCTGATGGCTACCGTCACATGCACGGCTTCGGCAGCCACACCTACAGCCTGATCAGCGCAAAAGGTGAGCGTCACTGGGTGAAATGGCACTACAAGACCAAACAAGGCATCAAGAATCTGGCTCCGGCCGATGCTGCACGGTTGGCTGGCACCGATCCGGATTACGCCCAGCGTGATCTGTTCGAAGCGATCGAGCGCGGTGAATTCCCGAAATGGCGCGTGTGCATCCAGGTCATGACGGAGGCTCAGGCTGCTGCGCATTACGAGAATCCTTTCGATGTCACCAAAACCTGGTCGCAGAAAGAGTTCCCGTTGATCGAGGTGGGTGAGTTGGAGCTGAACCGCAACCCGCAGAACTATTTCGCAGAAGTCGAGCAAGCGGCATTCGGCCCAAGCAATATGGTGCCAGGTGTTGGTCTGTCGCCAGATCGTATGTTACAGGGCCGCGTATTTGCGTACGCTGACGCTCACCGCTACCGCGTGGGTACCAATCACCAGCAACTGCCGGTAAACGCGCCACGCAGCCCGGTAAATACTTACCAGCGCGACGGCTCAATGGCGTTCGGCAGCAACGGTGGTGCAGCACCTAACTACGAACCGAACAGCTACACCGAAGCGCCGAAACAAGCTCCGCGTTACGCAGAACCTGCACTGGCCTTGAGCGGTGCTGCCGATCGCTACGATCACCGCGAAGACACTGATTACTACAGCCACGCCGGTGCGCTGTTCCGCCTGATGAGCGACGAGCAGAGAGCGTTGCTGGTCAGCAATATCGCCGGCGCCATGTCGGGTGTTTCCAGTGATGTGGTCGATCGTCAGTTGCAGCATTTCTACAAAGCCGACACGGCGTATGGAGAAGCAATCGCAAAGCTGCTCAACGTACAGCTTAACGAAGTCTAAACGAGAAGCAGAACCGCCCTCATTTGGGCGGTTTTTGCGTTATTTAGGCTGCTTTTCTCAGAATATCTTCGCTTTTATTGCGTGAAACGGGTGACCTTCCAGTCAGGTTGGTTCAAACTACAGCCTTTCAAGTAGGGAGATGTAGGGCGATGCAAGGCCACCCAGACGTAATCGATTACCTCAACACGTTGCTGACCGGCGAACTGGCCGCGCGTGATCAATATTTCGTTCATTCGCGGATGTATGAGGACTGGGGGTTCACCAAGCTCTACGAGCGAATCAACCACGAGATGGAAGAAGAAGCCGGTCACGCTGATGCACTGATGCGCCGGATTCTGATGCTCGAAGGCACGCCGCGCATGCGTCCGGACGATCTGGATGTCGGTACCACCGTGCCGGAGATGCTCGAAGCGGATCTGCGCCTCGAATACAAAGTTCGCGCTGCACTGTGCAAAGGCATCGAGCTGTGCGAACAGCACAAGGACTACGTCAGCCGCGAGATCCTGCGCGTGCAGTTGAACGACACCGAAGAAGATCACACCTACTGGCTGGAAAAGCAGTTGGGCCTGATCAAGTTGATTGGTCTCGAAAACTACCTGCAATCCCACGCTTCCTGATTGCAATAGATACAAAAAAGCCCCTGTCACTGTTGAAGTGACAGGGGCTTTTTCGTGTCTGGCGTTTAAGCCCGATCGCGAATCAGCAATGGCTTGAGGTAATGGCCTGTGTGAGATTGCTTCATCTCGGCCACGTCCTCAGGGGTGCCGGTGGCAATGATCTGCCCACCTTTCGAACCGCCCTCCGGCCCCAGATCGACCAGCCAGTCGGCCGTCTTGATCACGTCGAGGTTGTGTTCGATCACCACCACGGTGTTGCCGTGGTCGCGCAGGCGATGCAGCACGTCGAGCAATTGCTGGATATCCGCGAAGTGCAAACCAGTGGTTGGCTCATCGAGGATGTACAGCGTCTTGCCGGTATCGCGCTTGGACAGCTCGCGAGACAATTTGACCCGCTGCGCCTCACCACCAGAAAGCGTCGTTGCCGACTGCCCGAGCTTGATGTACGACAGACCGACATCCATCAGTGTTTGCAGCTTGCGCGCCAGCGCCGGCACCGCGTCGAAGAACTCCCGCGCCTCCTCGATGGTCATCTCGAGGGTTTCGTGAATGCTCTTGCCCTTGTATTTGATCTCAAGGGTTTCGCGGTTGTAGCGCTTGCTCTTGCACACGTCGCACGGCACGTAGATGTCCGGCAGGAAGTGCATCTCAACCTTGATCAGGCCATCGCCCTGGCACGCCTCACAGCGGCCACCCTTGACGTTGAACGAGAAACGCCCTGGACCGTAACCACGGGAACGTGACTCAGGTACGCCGGCGAACAGCTCACGGATTGGGGTGAACAGGCCGGTATAGGTCGCAGGGTTGGAGCGCGGTGTACGGCCGATCGGGCTCTGGTCGATGTCGACGACTTTGTCGAGATGTTCCAGGCCTTTGATGCTGTCGTGCGCCGCTGCTTCCAGCGTGGTCGCGCCGTTGAGGGCGGTGGCGCTCAGCGGGAACAGGGTATTGTTGATCAGCGTCGACTTGCCCGAGCCGGACACACCGGTGACGCAAGTCAGCAGACCAATCGGGATGTCCAGATCGACATTGCGCAGATTATTGCCGCGCGCCCCTTTGAGCGACAGGTTGAGCTTCTTATTGCGCGGGGTGCGTTTGGCTGGCACTTCGATCTTCACCCGGCCCGACAGGTATTTGCCGGTCAGCGAGTCCGGGTGCGCCATGACTTCAGCCGGCGTACCCTCGGCAACGATTTGCCCGCCATGCACACCGGCGCCCGGGCCGATGTCGACGACATAGTCAGCCAGGCGAATCGCGTCTTCGTCGTGTTCGACCACAATCACCGTGTTGCCGATATCGCGCAGGTGCTTGAGTGTGCCGAGCAGTCGATCGTTATCTCGCTGGTGCAAGCCGATGGACGGCTCGTCGAGGATGTACAGAACGCCAACAAGTCCGGCACCGATCTGGCTGGCCAGGCGAATCCGCTGCGCCTCACCGCCGGACAGGGTGTCAGCGCTGCGATCCAGCGACAGATAATCGAGACCGACATTGACGAGGAACTGCAGGCGCTCGCGAATCTCCTTGAGGATCTTGTCAGCGATCTCGCCACGGCGGCCGGTCATCTTCAGCTCGCCGAAGTACACGCAAGCATCGCCAATCGGCAGGTTGGTCACTGCCGGCAGCGTTTTCTCGCCAACCCAGACGTGCCGCGCTTCACGGCGCAGGCGAGTGCCTCGGCAATCCGGGCACGATTGGGTGCTGAGGAACTTGGCCAGCTCTTCGCGCACGCTCGCCGACTCGGTCTCGCGGTAGCGACGCTCCAGGTTTGGCACGATGCCTTCGAACGGGTGCGAGCGTTTGACGATATCGCCACGGTCGTTGAGGTATTTGAAGTCAACGTTCTGCGAGCCGCTGCCATGCAGGATGAATTTCTGCTGATCGGCCGGCAGTTCGTTGAACGGTACTTCGAGGCTGAAACCGTAGTGCGAGGCCAATGAGCCGAGCATCTGGAAGTAATAGACGTTACGCCGGTCCCATCCACGTATTGCGCCCTCGGCCAAGGTCAGGTCGCCGTTGACCAGTCGCTTGATGTCGAAGAACTGCTTCACACCCAGACCATCGCACGTCGGGCATGCGCCGGCCGGGTTGTTGAAGGAAAACAGCTTGGGTTCCAGCTCGCTGATTGCGTGGCCGCAAATCGGACAGGCGAAGCGCGCGGAGAAGATCATCTCTTCGCCCGGCTCATCGTCCATCGGCGCGACCAGTGCAATACCGTCCGCCAGTTTCAGCGCAGTCTCGAAAGACTCGGCCAGACGTTGCTGCAGATCGGCGCGTACCTTGAAACGGTCGACGATTACATCGATCGAGTGCTTCTTCTGTTTATCCAGTTTCGGCAGTTCGTCGAGCTCACAGATCCGGCCGTTGACCCGGGCGCGAACGAAACCTTGTGCGCGCAGCTCTTCGAAGACCGAAAGGTGTTCACCTTTACGCTCGCGGATCACCGGGGCCAGCAACATCAGTTTGCTGCCTTCCGGCTGCGCCAGCACCAGATCGACCATCTGGCTGACGGTCTGCGCTTCCAGCGGAATGTCGTGATCCGGGCAGCGTGGCGTACCGACGCGTGCATAGAGCAGGCGCAGGTAATCGTAGATTTCGGTAATTGTGCCGACCGTGGAGCGCGGGTTGTGCGAAGTCGACTTCTGTTCGATGGAGATCGCCGGCGACAGGCCTTCGATGG
Organism: Pseudomonas sp. Irchel s3f10; assembly: GCF_900187515.1. NCBI lineage: Bacteria > Pseudomonadati > Pseudomonadota > Gammaproteobacteria > Pseudomonadales > Pseudomonadaceae > Pseudomonas > Pseudomonas sp. Irchel s3f10. The sequence goes on along the minus strand of NZ_FYDZ01000014.1, from coordinate 118,576 downwards.
TGTCGACGTCGGGTTTTTCCATCATCGACAGGAACTGGCGGGCGTAGGCCGACAGCGATTCGACATAGCGGCGCTGACCTTCGGCGTACAGCGTATCGAAGGCCAGGGACGACTTGCCGGATCCGGACAGGCCGGTGATGACGATCAGCTTGTCCCGTGGCAGGGTCAGGTCGATGTTCTTCAGGTTGTGGGTACGGGCCCCACGTATCAGGATCTTGTCCAAAGTGGCCTCGCTCGGCGGGCGTCGAAAACGTAGGAGTATACGGGCAAATACTGGATGGATGCACACTATCAAACGAAGGGTTTTTTGCCCTGGATGAAGAGAGTTTCATCTATACGCGTCAAAGCGTCGCGATCTACCCCGTCTTCCGATGGGACTGGTAGAATCGCCGCCGGTTCACACGAGGTTTTTCCATGCACGATCCCCACAGCGAACGCATGAGTGGCAGCGAGACCCGCGCGGCGAGCGGTCTGGCCCTGGTGTTCGCCTTCCGTATGCTTGGCATGTTCATGGTGTTGCCGGTACTGGCGACCTACGGCATGGATCTGGCAGGCGCGACCCCAGCCCTGATCGGGTTGGCTATCGGCGCGTACGGCCTCACCCAGGCAATTTTTCAGATTCCGTTCGGCGTCATTTCGGACCGCATTGGCCGCCGTCCGGTGATTTACCTCGGGCTGATCGTCTTTGCCCTCGGCAGTGTGCTGGCGTCTCAGGCCGATTCGATCTGGGGCGTGATTGCCGGCCGGATCCTGCAAGGTGCCGGGGCGATCTCCGCAGCGGTCATGGCGCTGCTTTCCGACCTGACCCGCGAACAACATCGCACCAAAGCGATGGCCATGATCGGTATGACCATCGGTCTGTCGTTCGCCGTGGCCATGGTGGTCGGGCCGCTGTTGACCCGCGCTTTCGGGCTCTCTGGATTGTTTCTCGCCACCGGCGGCATGGCGCTGGTGGGCATCGTCATCGTGATGTTCATGGTGCCGAAATCCACCGGGCCGTTGACTCACCGCGAGTCCGGCGTGGCGCGTCAGGCCTTGATGCCGACGCTCAAGCATCCTGACCTGTTGCGACTCGATCTGGGCATCTTTGTGTTACATGCCATGTTGATGTCGAGCTTCGTCGCGCTGCCACTGGCACTGGTGGAAAAAGCCGGTTTGCCCAAGGAACAGCACTGGTGGGTCTATCTCACCGCGCTGCTGATTTCGTTCTTCGCCATGATCCCGTTCATCATCTATGGCGAGAAAAAACGCAAAATGAAACGAGTTTTGCTCGGCGCCGTCCTGACGCTGATGCTGACTGAGCTATTCTTCTGGCAGTTCGGCGACAGCCTGCGGGCTCTGGTGATCGGTACGGTGGTGTTCTTCACCGCGTTCAATCTGCTGGAGGCTTCATTGCCGTCGCTGATCAGCAAGGTTTCACCGGCGGGCGGGAAGGGCACGGCGATGGGCGTGTATTCCACCAGCCAGTTCCTCGGTTCGGCACTCGGCGGGATACTCGGCGGCTGGCTGTTTCAGCATGGCGGTCTGTCGGTTGTGTTCCTTGGATGTGCCGGGCTGGCTGCACTTTGGTTGGCCTTTGCTGTTACCATGCGTGAACCTCCCTACGTGACGAGCCTGCGCTTGCCGTTGTCGCCCGAGGCGATCCGCGAAGCGGGTCTGGTCGAGCGCCTCAAGGCCCTCGTAGGGGTAACCGATGCAGTGATAGTTGCTGACGAAGCGGCTGTTTACATCAAACTGGACAAAGAATTAGTGGATCGCGACACCCTCGAACGCCTGGTGAACAACCCGGCCGGGGCTGCTTGCGAAGCCTAGGAGAACGTTATGGCCCGTGGGGTTAACAAAGTCATATTGGTCGGCACTTGCGGCCAGGATCCCGAAGTTCGCTACCTGCCTAACGGTAACGCCGTGACCAACCTGAGTCTGGCCACCAGCGAACAGTGGACCGACAAGCAAACCGGTCAGAAGGTCGAGAAGACCGAGTGGCACCGTGTTTCGATGTTCGGCAAGGTTGCCGAAATCGCCGGCGAATACCTGCGCAAGGGTTCGCAGGTGTACATCGAAGGCAAGCTGCAGACCCGTGAGTGGGAAAAAGACGGTATCAAGCGTTACACCACCGAAATCGTGGTCGACATGCAAGGCACCATGCAACTGCTCGGCGGCCGTCCACAACAGGGCGACCAACAAGGCGGTGGCAACAACTATCAGCAGTCCGCTCCGGCCCCACGCCAGCAGGCGCCGCGTCCGCAGCAGTCGGCTCCGCAACAGCGTTCGGCCCCGGCTCCTCAGCAGGCCGCACCGCAACCGGCTCCGGATTTCGACAGCTTCGATGACGATATTCCGTTCTGATTTGTTGCTGTAACCGCTGCAAATAAAAAGGCCCGTCGCTTAAACGACGGGCCTTTTTTGTGCGAAAAAATCAGCGCTAACCCCGATCAACTGTAGGAGCTGTCGAGTGAAACGAGGCTGCGATCTTTTGATCTTGAAATCAAAGTCAAAAGATCGCAGCGTGCCGCAGCTCCTACAGGAAGGATCCGTGGTTCAGTCGAGGATCAGGTGCGGCAAGAAGCGGCTCGAATCTTTAGTGATCAGGCTGTTGTCTTCCCTTACACCAATCCCCGCTGCCTGATCGCCAATCACCCACGAACCGATCAGCGTGTAGCTGTCACCAAATTTCGGTAACGGTGCAAATTCCTGCAGGATAAACGGCGCATCCGTGTAGGGCCCATCCTCTTTGACGATCAGACCGTCAGCCGTTTGCAACTCAATGTTCGCGCCTTCCCGGGAAAAGTACGGCTTGCGTACCCAACCCTTGGGCACAGCGCTGGCCGGATTTGGGTCGAGATGCGCCGCCAGCAGATTCGGATGCCCTTTGTGCATCTCCCATAGCAACGGCAGTGCACCCTTGTTCGACAGGATCGCCTTCCACGCCGGTTCGAAAAACTGTGTATCGCTCTCTGCAATTGCCGCCCCGAACGGCTCGTGGAAGATGAATTCCCAGGCATGCAGCTTGAACAGGTGCGGGATCCAGCGATCTTCCAGGTCGACGAACCGCCCTTCAGCCGTCAAACCGATGTCTTCGATATCGATGTGCCGAGACTCGATGCCGACCTTCTCGGCGATCAACCGCAGGTAATCCGTGGTGCCCTTGTCCTCGACCGAGTCTTTCATCGAGGCAAAGTAGAACGGTCGCTTCAGCTGTAATTCGGCGAAGGCTCGATGCAACTGGGTGTCGATGCTGTTGAACTGGTCGGCATGGCACGGCAGCGTGCCGCGCTCGATGCATTGTTCCAGCCAGCCCCACTGGAACGCCGCCGCTTCGTAAAGACTGGTCGGTGTGTCGTAGTTGAGCTCCAGCAGCTTTGCCGGGCCGTTGCCGCTGTAGGAAAAGTCCATGCGCCCGTACAGATGCGGATGACCTTCCAGCCAGGACGTGCGGATCATGTCGTAGTACGCCGGCGGGATGCTCAGGCGATCCAGCAGTTCTTCGCTGTGCACCACGCGGTCGACCAGGTCCATGCACATCTCGTGCAGTTCAGTGGTCGGGTCCTCGAGATCGTTTTCGATCTGCGCGAGCGTGAACTGGTAGTACGCGCTTTCGTCCCAGTACGGCTCGTCATCGATGGTGTGGAACATGAAGCCGAGGCTTTCGGCAGTCTGCTTCCAGTCGGGGCGCTCGGCGCAGAGGATCTTCTTCATCGTCAGCTGCTCGAACGACCAGAACCAGAACTGCTGCCCCAGCCACCCCAACCGCTGCGCGCGCTGGACTGGCTGCCGAAGCCGCCGCGTGAGGTCGAAGACGCCACGTTGACCGGTTTGCTTTTGCTGCTCTCGTAATCAGGTTGGCTGCGCGTCGTGGTTTCGGCTCTGCGGTACTGCGTCGAGGTGTTGTACGGCTGGCGCGTTTCGCGATCGCGGTAAACCGTGCGTTCGGCGTTGTTGCTCATCGCGTTGCCGATCAGCCAGCCGGTCAGCCAGCCATTTCCGCCACCGCCGCCACCGCCGCTGGAGACGTGCGAAGTGCTTTGCACATTCTGCGCCGTTGCATTACCGGCGGGCATCTGCGCATCAGCGATGGCGTCGAGGTTCTGCGCCGGCTCACCTTCCTGCGGCACTTTGAAGCCGCCGAGTTTCGGCACAAAGCGGCCGTCGGAATTTTTCTGGCACCAGTCAGCGGCAAAGTCCGCATCGCATTTGGCCTTGTTGTCGTACGCCGGGGCGATGCGCCGGTGTTCGGTCAGGGCGGCGACGTAGGCGTTGGAGCAGACATCGGCAGCCACTTCGGCGTCGACGCACTGTTCCACATTCTGGAAACTGCGTGGTTGATCTGCGGCTGTCGCCTGGCCGGAAATGGCCATGGCCACCGAAGCGGCAAGGGACAACTGAACGTATTTGCTGCGTTTCATCTAAGGCTTCCTGCCGATCAGTTGGACGGTGTCATGCACGCGGCGTTGAGCATGCCGACGCTGATCGCGACCGCCGCGACATAGATGCCGGAAGCGATTTCACCGTTGGCGATACGCTGCGAAGTGCCTTTGAGCACCAGGCCCGTGGCGAGGAACGCGAACAGTTGCACGACGGCGGCAATCACTGCCCATAGTACAAAGTCGAGGACGTTGACCGAAAACGCGATCACGTTACTGGCCGGAATCGCGAAGCCGATGATCGCGCCGGACAGGGCGATGGCGGCGGCGATGTTGCCGGAGCGGATCAGCTCGAATTCCTTGTGCGGCGTGATGCGCGTGTAGACGAATTGAAACAGCATGAACAGCAGAACGGCGCCGATGAGGTAGACGACGAAACCGACCAGCGCGGTTTTGTTCAGCGAAACGGCCAGCATTTCCAGCATGAAAAACTTCCTTTTTTAAATGGTGCTCAGATCTGTCGTGTACAGCGAAATGCCCAGCGAGGTGCTCAGGCTGACGGTGCCTTCTTCGTCCTGTTCGACGGAGAACAGCAGCAATTCGCGGCGATCGGTCAGGCCGGTCTCGCGCGCATAAAGCATTGAGTGATGTTCGATGGTGTAGCTCTCGTCCGGATTGACCACTTGTTCGGTCATCGGTACGAGTTCGGTCTGGCCTTGTTCGGTGCCCCACTCGCGGGTGTATTCGACGCCGTCGTGGCTGTAGGTGGGCAGGCCGATCTGGCTGTTGGGACCGGCCAGACGCTGCAGTTCGGCGTCACTGTTGACCGTCACGTAACTGAGGTAATTGAACAGGGTGACCGATTCGATCTGATCTTCACCGGTGACGTGGATTTGTAGCCAGAAATCCTCGTCGTTCATGTAATAGCGGTGCAGTTTGTTGGACTGGCCGAGGTCGACCCAGCCGTGGCTCCAGATCGCCTGATCGAAGGGCACGCGCACCGTGGTCGAGCCATCGAGCAGCAGCGCCAGGGTTGTATCGAACCTGACGGCCTTGCCCTGAGCCATGCCAAGTGGGCCACTGGCAACGGTCGGTGTTGGCGCAGCGGTCTGCCAGTTGCTGGTGCCCAGCAAGTCTTTAAACCATCCCATGGGTACGTTCCTTGAAGCGGGTGGAGGTGTTCGTCGGCGAAAAAGCGTGGCTAGTGTACCGGGCTGAGCGATCAACGACACGCCACAAACCATGTAGGAGTGAGCCTGCTCGCGATGGCGGCGGTTCAGACAACACTGAGGTTGAATGTTCCGGCCTCATCGCGAGCAGGCTCACTCCTACAAGGGTTTTGTGCAAATGCTTACTGAGCGGACTTTTGCTTCAGGCGCTCAAGAATCGCATTGGCGCTGCCTTCGTTCGGCGTAATGCCGGCGTCGCGCAGTTTGCGTTCCAGATCGTTGCCGGTCGAGGCGTCAGCCAGCTCGTCCGCAGCGCTGAGTTCAGCCGCGCGTTGCTGCTGCTTGGCTTGCAGGCGGTTCAACGTACCGACGGCAGTTTCCAGTTTGCCATTGGCACCGCCGCTGGCGATGGAGGCGCTGACCTGGGCTTTCTGCACGCTTTCGCGGGCCTTGGCCATGTCCACTTGCTGGCGCAGGCTCTTGATACGCGACTCGGCCTTGCTGATGTCTTTGCGCATGTTTTCGGCGTAAGTGCCGAACTCTTCGCTCTGCTTTTTCTCGACATCCAGCTCGTTGGTCAGGGTCGAAATCGCTTCGGCCACTTCCAGCGCCAGGTCTTCACGGCCGGCGTTCAGTGCCGAGACAGCCTTGGCTTCCAGATCCTTGATCTTGGCGTCGTACTCGCTCACGCGGTCGGCAGCCAGTTTGTGCTTGGCCATGATGGTGACCAGTTCGCGACGAGCGTTCGACAGCGCGCTGTCGGCATCGCGGATTTCCTGGTCGAGGATGCGCAGAGCCTGTTGGTCCGCGATCGCTTCGCCGACTTCATTGGCGCCGCCGCGCAGTGCGGTGAACAACTTGCTCCAGATGGACTGAGTCATTGGATATTCCCTGTTGATTACTTGAAGAAGTGTTCGAAGGCTTCGCTCGCGCGCTGCACGTTGTCGACCAGGGTTTTCACCTCGGTCACCACGTTGGTCAGGCTCGAGTCGGCGCTGAGGGCGCCAAACATGTTGTAAACGGTCTGCCCGTTCGGCATCGACTCGATACCGATCGACGACAGCGGGAACATTTCCCGGCTGCGCAACACGGCGTCGTTGAAGGCCGCTACGTCCGAGATCGAATCGATGTCCACCAGCACGGTGTCGACGATGATCTGCTGGCCGGCCAGGGCGATGTGAATCGGCAGACCGCCGAATTCGTTCATTTCCAGCTTGATGCTGGGTTCGGAGCTCTGGATCAGCGACAGCGTGATCTCTTGCGAAGCCACCTCGTCCAGGGCCTTGAGGGCGTTGAAGAGGCTATCGATGGTCCAGTTGTTGCCTGCGCTCATGTAATTCTCCGACATGAAAGAGCCAGCCAGAATCGGTTGGCGTAGCTGTTGCTCCATTTGCTTGAGCAAGCTTCGGTTTTCGGGAAGCACCCAAGTTTCGTGTTTCACATAACCGGCAGCGGCCAGGCCCGCGCGCATCTGCTTCATATAGAAGCTCGACGGTTTTTTCGCCGACGGTTTCGCGCGCTCCCCCTTGGGACTCTCTGATTTCGCGGTGGGGGAACGGCTTTTCATGGCAATGGCTCGGTTATGGACATCTCACGCGTGAGCCACACTACAACCAATTCAAAGTGCCATCAATGGCTCACGCGTGAGATTTTTATGACAGGCGAAAAAAGACCCGCGGCAAGGCGGGCCTGGTGTTTTTGCAGAATATTGCTTAATGCTGGGCGGTGAGGAATTGATCAGTGGATACCACGCTGGCGTAGGCGAAACCGAGCGCCGACATGAAAGCAGCGTGGACGTGGGCCGCTGGCACCGTAAGCCCATTGAATTCCAGGTCACGGCTGGCGCAAGCGTCGTGAATCACCGTGACGGCGTAACCCAGATCCGCCGCCGCCCGGGTAATGCCGTCAACGCACATGTGGCTCATGCTGCCGACCACCACCAGTTCCTTGATGCCTTGTTCGTCGAGGATGGCCTGCAGTTCGGTTTCGCGGAACGAGTTGACGAAGTGTTTGAGTACCACTGGCTCGTCAGCGCGGTTGAGCACTCTCGGATGCAGCTTGGCGCCTTCCGAACCCGGGGTGAAAAACGGCGCGTCCGCTGAGGTGAATTCGTGGCGAATGTGTATTACCGAATCGCCGGCCTCGCGGAACGCGGCGATCAGCCGGGCGGCGTTGTCGGCAGCGGCATCGGCACCGGCCAGCGGCCACTTGCCTTGGGGGAAGTAGTCGTTCTGGATATCGACTACGATGAGCGCTTGCTTGGCCATGGGTGTGTCCTCGATGTGTTGGCTGGAAGTGGCTTCAGTATTGGCCTTGTTCAGCGCTTCGAGGATTGGCCGCACCGACAATAGACAGGGGAAAACTGACAATGGGCGCAGAAAGGGCTGCCATCGCTGAACTGGGCGTGCTGATCTATCCCGGCGCGCAGATGGCAGCGGTGCACGGTTTGACCGATCTGTTTGCGGTGGCCAACCGGATTGCTGCCGAACATCAGGCCGCGCAGTTGCCGGTGCTGCGGGTCAGTCACTGGCAGGTCGAAGGTGATCAGCCGCCAACGCGCACTTACGCCAGTCATGCGGGTGACGACAGCGCTTTGCTGGCGGTGCTGATTCCGCCATCGATCGGCGGGTTCTCGGCGGCGCAAGCGCCGGCCAGCCTGATGCAATGGTTACGCGATCAACATGCCCGCGGTGCGACGCTGGGCGGGGTTTGCGTAGGCTCGCTGATGTTGGCCGAAAGCGGTCTGCTCGACGGCCGCAGCGCCACCACCCACTGGACCTCGGCCAAGGCCTTCGCCGACCGTTACCCGAAGATCAAGCTCAAGGCTGATACCCCGATTGTCGATGACGGCGACTTGATCACCACGGCCGGATTGATGGCGTGGTCGGAACTGGGATTACGTCTGGTCGACAGGTTGCTCGGGCCGAGCATTGCCACCGGCACCGCGCGATTTCTGGTGATCGAGCACAGTGACAGCGCCAGTGAGTGCGGCAGTAACTTCGCGCCGATTCTCGGGCATGGCGATGCGGCGATTCTCAAGGTGCAGCACTGGCTGCAAAGCACCGGTGCGACGGATGTTTCGCTGACGGCGATGGCCGAGCGGGCCGGGTTGGAGGAACGCACGTTTCTGCGCCGGTTTCGTGCGGCAACCGGGTTGAAACCGACCGAGTACTGCCAGCATCTACGGGTGGGCAAGGCGCGGGAGATGCTCGAGTTCAGCAATGGCACGATTGATCACATTGCCTGGACGGTGGGCTATCAGGATCCGGGCGCGTTTCGTGCGATATTCAAGAAGATCACCGGGCTGGCGCCGAGTGATTATCGGGCACGGTTTGGTGTGTCCCCGATCCCGAAAGCAACGAACATCTAATGTAGGAGTGAGCCTGCTCGCGATAGCAATCTGTCAGAAAACCGTGAGGTGACTGACCCACCGCTATCGCGAGCAGGCTCACTCCTACAAGAGACCGCACAAGGTTCGGGATCGTGCAAATTGCCGGGGTTTGGCGAGCGGTCGTGCAGATTGAAACAGGCGTGGTGCCAGTATGATTCTGGCAAGTTACTGATTGGACTAGGATTTTCGTAGAGCGGCCGTTGGCCTGATCTCTGCACCTCTCACCGCTACAGTCATCGAACCGATGGAAGGGGGACGCATGACCCCGACACCCCGCAGGAAAATCGTCGTTGCCCACTCGGTGCGCGCCGACGCACCGCAACATGAAGTACAGACCAACAAGTCCCTGGCGCGCTGGTTGGCGCAGATTCTCGGATGCAAATTCGGTGGCAGTTACGACCCGGACAAACATCGCGGCCGTGATCTGTATCTGCTACCGACGCAAACTATCGTCGGCGCTGCCTGCGCTCATCAACTCGGTATCACAGGCCCTGACGATTTGTGGGGTGGCTTTGTCGAGCACGATTTCATCTGCACTAAAGCCATCAGCCACGGTTTGCGCAGTCATCTGGCTCATGCGCCGCGAGGCTGGTCGCCGTTATTTTCCGAGCGCGTGCGTAACGTGGTCCTCGATGGCCTAAGCGTTTTTGCGCTGGAAGACGCGCGGCCCGCTGCCGAGCACTTGCTGTACAACGGCCCGATCCGCTTGAAGCCGGTTCACGCCTGCGCCGGTCGCGGGCAGGAAGTGATCAAGAGTCTCGACGCTTTCGACGAAATCCTTGCCCGCCCTGACATTGAAAAGCAGTTCAGCGAAGGCATGGTGCTGGAGCAGGACCTGAGCGATGTCGTCACCCACAGCGTCGGCCAGTCATTCATCGGCGACAAAATGCTGAGCTACTGCGGTGATCAATACTTGACCAAGGATGCCCACGGCGAAGAGGTCTACGGCGGCTCGAATTTGCTGGTGGTGCAGGGTGGGTATGAAGAACTGCTGAAGCTGGATCTGCCCGACGATGTGCGTCTGGCCATTGAGCAGGCGCAGGTTTTCGACGCTGCCGCCGATGAAGCCTATCCGCGATTCTATGCCTCACGGCGTAATTACGACATTGCCCAGGGCCTGGACAGCAACGGCAAATCCCGCAGCGGTGTGCTCGAACAATCGTGGCGCATGGGCGGCGCCAGCAGTGCCGAAGTGGCGGCGTTGCAAAGCTTCGTCAACGATCCGGGAATGCGCGCGATCCGCGTGTCTTCGGTAGAAACCTACATCGATCAGCCGCTGCCGGCGGACGCTATCGAGGTCTATCGCGGGCCGGCTGAGAACAGTGAATTTCTCCTCAAATATGTAACGGTCAAATCCTATGACGGCTAGAAGCGAAAGCATTCAAATCGACATTGATGATGAGCAGATGAGCGGGACATTTCTCAGTCCCAAATCGAAAGTCCCGGGGGTGCTTTTTGTCCATGGCTGGGGTGGCAGTCAGGAGCGTGATCTTGAGCGCGCCAAAGGCATTGCCGGTCTTGGTTGCGTGTGCCTGACGTTCGACTTGCGCGGGCATACCGGCGGCACCGGGATCCCGCTGACTCGTGTAACGCGCGAAGACAATCTGCGTGATTTGCTCGCGGCGTATGACCGCTTGCTCGCGCATCCGGCGCTCGACACCTCGGCGATCGCGGTGGTCGGTACCAGTTATGGCGGTTATCTGGCGTCGATCCTGACCTCGCTACGCCCGGTGCGCTGGCTGGCGCTGCGGGTGCCAGCGTTGTACCGCGACGAGCAATGGCACACACCCAAGCGTGAGCTGGACAAGGCCGATTTGCGTGATTACCGCAGCACGCTGGTGCGGGCTGACACCAATCGGGCGCTGCATGCCTGCTCGCAATTCACCGGCGATGTGTTGCTGGTGGAGTCTGAAACCGACGATTACGTGCCACACGCGGCGATCATGAGTTACCGAGCGGCGTGTCAGCAGACCCATTCACTGACGCACCGGATTATCGACGGTGCCGATCATGCGTTGAGCGAGCCGGTGTCGCAGCAGGCGTACACCTCGATTCTGGTGGACTGGATTACCGGGATGGTCGTGGGTGAGCGGTTGAGCATTATCCAATCCTGAAGATCAAAAGATCGCAGCCTTCGGCAGCTCCTACATTTGAAATGTATTCTCCCTGTAGGAGCTGCCGAAGGCTGCGATCTTTTGATCTTGATTCTAATGTCTGGGTTTCTTCTCTATTCGCAGCGCCTTCGCCTTGGCCTCAACCACTAAATACATCACCACCGTGATCAACAACGGCAGCAGAAAATAAATCGCCCGATACGCCAGTAACCCCGCCACCAGACTGCCACGTGAAGCCTCGTGTTGCAGCAGCGCCACAAACACTGCCTCCAACACTCCAAGCCCCGCCGGAATATGCGTGATGACCCCGGCAATCGCACTGATCAACAACACGCCCAGCACCAACGGATAATCCAGTTTGCTCGGCAGCAAGGTGAAAATCACCGCCGCCATCAGCGACCAGTTCAACGCGCCCAGCAGCAGTTGCAGGACCGCCATGCGCAACGACGGCAGATTGATTTCCACCCCGCGAATCGACCACTCGCGGCGCTTGGAAAACTGACACGCGGCGAGATAGCCGACGCTGATCAGCAGCAACAGCACGCCGATGCCTTGCAGCGCACTGCTGCTGATTTTCCAGCCCGGCGGCATCGTCACCAATCCGCTGCTGAACACCACGCCGGCAATGGTCATGTAGCCAAACCAATTGGTCGCCAGGCTCAAACCGAGGATCTTGGCGATGTTGCTTTTGCTCACCCCAAGGCGCGAATACAGCCGATAGCGCATGGCGATGCCACCCACCCACGCGCTCAGATTCAAGTTGAACGCATAGCTGATGATCCCCACCGGCAGAATCTGTTTCCAGGTCAGGTCCTGACGAATGTAAGTGCGGCCGATCAGGTCGAAACTGGCGTACACAAGAAAACTCAGCAGGGTCAGGCTGGCGGCGATGATCAGCGTACGGACCTTGAAGTCGGCGAGGGTTTGCAGCACTTCGGCCCATTCGATGCGCGTGGCGAACAGCGTCAGCAACACGATCAGTGCGAGGAAAAACAGCAAGGTCAACGGGCGCTTCCAGCGACTCCATTTCGAATGGCTGGCTGGCGCCGCATGGCCGCTCGGGTGCGCTTCGGAGTGGCTCATGGCGTGTTCCCTCGAAATGGCTTGAGCCGCGGTTTATGTGCTGGCAACCATCCGGCCATCGCCGGGAAATGCCGCAGAAAGTGGAACACCAGAAAACCCACGGTCATGTGCCAGATGCGCCCACGCGGCGACTTGCTGGCGTCCATGGCTTTGCAGTGGTTCTGGCTGAGGTCTTCGAGGCGCTCGAACAAGTGCTGATTGAACGCGCGGTCGCGGATCAGTACGTTGGCTTCCAGGTTCAGCGACAGGCTCAGCGGGTCGAGATTGCTCGAGCCGACCGTGCTCCATTCTTCGTCGACCAGCGCCACTTTGCCGTGCAGCGGGCGCTGGCAATATTCGTGAATCTGCACCCCGGCCTTGAGCAAATAATCGTAGGTCATGCGCGCCGCCAGTTTGGCCACCAGCATGTCCGGTTGGCCTTGCAGAATCAGGCGCACCTCGACCCCACGCCGCGCTGCATTGCGGATTTCACGCAGCAAGCGATAACCGGGGAAGAAGTAGGCGTTGGCGATCACCACCCGGCGTTTGGCACGGCGCAGTACCTGCAAATACACATCTTCAATATCGGAGTGGTGCTGGTCGTTATCGCGGAACACCAGACGCACCTGACCGTCGTGGTCATCGAAAGCCATCTCCGCGCGACGCTGGCGCCGACGTTGCCACCAGAACCGCGCACGGCCCGGCCGACCACTTTGCAGCAGGGCGAAATGATGGATGTCGGCGACCGCCGGGCCCTGAATTTCCACCGAATAATCCTGCTTGGCTTCAGGGCCGAAATCAGCGAGGTGATCGCCGGAAAAGTTGATCCCGCCAATAAACGCGATCAGGCCATCGACCACCACGATCTTGCGATGCAAACGGCGGAACCAGTTGGTGCGAATGCCCAGACGTTTCGGTGCCGGATCGAAGATTTGCAGATGTACGCCGGCCTCGCTCAGCGCGGTCAGATAACCGGTGCTCAACTCGCCGCAACCAAAGCCGTCGAGGCTGACCGTGGTGCGCACGCCACGACGGGCAGCGTCTATCAGAATCTCCTGCAACTCGGCACCGACCTTGTCTTCGAAAATGATAAAGGTCTCGAGGAGGATTTCACTCTTCGCTGCGCGCATCGCCTCGAACACTCGCGGGAAATACTCCTCGCCGTTCTCCAGCAACTCGACGCGATTGTTGCCCTGCCAGCGGTACTCGACATCAACATGGCCCGGCTCGCGTATCGGCGGGTTGATGGCGACCGGTTCCACGGCGGATTTTTCCAGCGGCGCGCTGCTCATAGTTCGATCTCTACCGATAAAGGAACGTGGTCGGAAAGGTGCGACCAAGGCCGGTTCGCCAGAACTTTCGGCTGGCTGGCCTTGAGGTTGCGCACGTAAATACGATCAAGGCGCAGTGTTGGCAGGCGCGCGGGAAAACTGCGCGCCGGTTTGCCCTGGTGCTCGGCGAACACTTCGCGCAGGCCGCAGGGTTTGAGCTGCGCATCGGCGCGCTGGCGCCAGTCATTGAAATCGCCCGCGACGATCACCGGTGCGTCGTCGGGCAACTCCGCCAAGCGTTGCATGAGCAAGTCCAACTGGGCATTGCGATGACTTTCGCGCAGGCCCAGATGCACGCAGATCGCATGCACTTCGGTGCCGTCACCCGGCAGGCGCAGCACGCAATGCAGCAGGCCGCGGTTCTCGTGGCCGTTGATCGACACGTCGAGATTGTCGTGACGGATGATCTGGAATTTCGACAGCAGCGCATTGCCGTGGTCGCCCTCCGGGTACACCGCATTGCGCCCATAGGCGAACTGCGGCCAGAGGCTGTCGGCGAGGAATTCGTATTGCGGCATCGTCGGCCAATTGTTGTAGCGCTTGGGATGTTGTTCGTGGGTGCCGTGGACTTCCTGCAGGAACACCACGTCGGCGGCGACGCTGCGCACCGCTTCGCGCAATTCCGGAAGAATGAAGCGTCGGTTGAGGGCGGTGAAACCCTTGTGGGTATTAACCGTCAGTACGGTGAACGTCCGCACGGACGGCGCGACGACCGAGCCTTCATCGGTGAAGCCGACCGGTTCTGGAATACTCATGCCAACACTCCTTCGCCAGCGGGTTCGCCGGGGGTGGTGGCGAGGTCTTTATCCAATTCGAAACGATGCAGCAGATCACGGGCGTCGTACGGCGCGCGGACTTTGATGTCGTTGTCGAAATAGCAGAACACTTCGCGGGATTTGCGTGCGCGTGGCTTCAAGCGTGGTGCGATCAGGTGCGCGTCTTTGGGTTGCTCGCCGTGGTGCCAGGCGTCGATGCGTTCGGCCCAATGCTTGAGGGCTGGCGCGGTGTAACCGCTGGCGTAGAGCTCTTCGGCGCCGTGCAGGCGCAGGTAGACAAAGTCGCTGGTGAGGTCTTCGCGGTACGGCCATTTGTCGGCGGTGTCGGCGATCACCAGTGCGGTGTTGTGGCGTTTCAACAAGCGCACGAACTCGGGGTCGATGAAGCTCTCGTTGCGGATTTCCACGGCATGGCGCAGTGGTTTTTTGCGCCAGGCTTTGATGCTGGCGTGGCCGTGCAGATGCGAATCGTGTTGATGGGCGAGGGTGGCGGCGGCTTCGGTGTCGTGGGGCAATAATGCGAGGAAATGTTCAAAGCGCTCAGGCTCGAACTTGAAGTTTGGCGGGAATTGCCAAAGGATCGGCCCGAGCTTTTCCTTGAGTTCCAGCACCCCGGAGGCGAAGAAATTGGCCAGAGGCTTTTCGATCTCGCGCAAGCGGCGAATGTGGGTGATGAAGCGCGGCGCCTTGACGCTGAAGACGAAGTCGTCGGGTGTTTCGGCGTACCACTGCGCGTAACGTTCCGGCCGTTGCAGGGCGTAGAACGATCCATTGATTTCGATGCTGTTGACCGCCCGCGAAGCGAACTGCAATTCGCGTTTCTGCGCCAGTCCCTTGGGGTAGAAGTCCCCGCGCCACGGTGCGTAGCGCCAGCCGGAAATACCGATGTGAATCGTTGCCATGCCGCCCTCCCGTCGAAAGTCCTCGTGTTGCCGGTATCTTTTGATGACTGCGGGCGGGCCGGGAAAGTTTCGATGGCGTTACGGACGGTCACGTCCAAGGCGAAGATCAAAAGCGCTCCCCCTCACCCCAACCCTCTCCCCCAAGGGGGCGAGGGGGAAGGGAGCACATCTTCATGGTTTTCAGGATTTGAGTTCGACTCCGGACTCTCAGGTCGGTGTAACAAGATCAGGCAACTCGGTCGGCTCCCTCTCCCTCTGGGAGAGGGCTGGGGTGAGGGTGCTCTTGAACTTGCTGTGCAATTACCGATCAGTTCCTTACAGGTTCAGCCAAGGGAGATCGGAGTTTTGGTCAAGTTCAGGATCGCCATTCTGCTGGGAGCACTGCTGTTTCTCGGCGCCAGTGAAATTGACGCCGCCGCATTGCCGGGCGTCCCGGCCACCACCGAAGAAGCGGCTAAACCCGAACCGATTGTGCAGGGCGGGCTGCTCGGCGCGATCAGTTCGAGCATCGATGATGTACAAGACAAACTCGATCTCAACGAACACCTGGTCGACGCCTGGCGCCTGCGCGCCGATCGCGCCGCCGATGAAGTCGACAAACTGGTCAATCAACCGTCGAATCGCTCGGGCTGGAGCGTCGCCGGGGATTTCCTCTCTTTGTCCGGCACTTGGCTCGGCAGTTTCGCGCTGCTCACCGTACTGGGCAGTCTGTTGGCCAAGCGCCTGCGCGAGGGCCGCTGGTTGCTTACCCGCCAGCGCAGTCAGGACCTGATTGGTTACTTGCTGCCGTACACCGTGCCGGCGCTGATCTGCCTGCCGCTGACCCTGTACGTCAGCCATTTTCTGCAAGCCTCGGTTGGGCGCGCGCTGGCGCTGTGTCTGGCCTACGCCACCAGCAGCGGCATCTTTTCCACCTCGATGTTGTTGTGCGTGGTGGTGATGTTCAACGTCGGCCATAAGCGTCCGGCGGCGCGGATCATTCGTGATTACTGCCCGCGGCCGCTGTTCCTGATCGGCTTCCTCGCGGCTCTCAGTGATGCGCTGACCAGCCCGCAGATCGCCCGCCAACTGGGCGGCAATATCACCAGCAGCGTCGCGGTATTCACCGGGCTGATCGCCTCGATCATTTTTGGCTTGCTGGTGATTCGCCTGCGTCGTCCGGTGGCACACCTGATCCGCAATCGCTCGCTGAGCCAGCGGCTGAAACAGCCCTCGTTGCAGGAGTCGCTGCGGATTTTCTCGGGGCTGTGGTATTGGCCAATCGTGCTGATGGTGCTGGTCTCGGCGGTCAATCTGATCGGCATCGGCGAGGACAATCAGAAAGCCCTGCGCTGCGCGCTGTTCACCACGGTTTTGTTAATCGGCACGGTATTCCTCAGTACGATCCTGCAGCACTTGTTCAAGTCACGGAAGGCCGAAGCGATCCAGCGCAGCAGCGCCTACAAGGAACGTTTTCTCAGCCTCTTGCATGCCTTGCTGCGGATTGTCATCGCCATTGCCTTCATCGATATCCTCGGGCGGATCTGGGGCGTGTCGCTGCTCGATTTTGCCCAGAGCAGCACGGTCGGCCGGGCGATCAGCAATGCGCTGAGCAGCATTGGCCTGATCTTCCTGGTGACGTGGTTGCTGTGGGTGGTGCTCGACACGGCGATTCAAGAAGCGCTGAAACCGCCGCTCAGCAAACGCGCAGCGCGGCAGCCGAGTACGCGGGTAAAAACCATCCTGCCGCTGCTGCGCAACGCGATCAAAATCATCCTCGTGGTGATCTGCGCAATCACCACCATGGCCAATCTGGGGATCAACGTCGCGCCGCTGCTGGCCGGTGCCGGGGTGGTCGGTCTGGCCATCGGTTTCGGTTCGCAGCAACTGGTGCAGGACGTGATCACCGGGCTGTTCATCATCATCGAAGACACGCTGTCGATTGGCGATTGGGTGGTGCTCGATTCGGGCCATGCCGGCACCGTCGAAGGGCTGACCATTCGTACCCTGCGTCTGCGCGACGGTAAGGGCTTTGTGCACTCCGTGCCGTTTGGTCAGATCAAAGCAGTGACCAACCAATCGCGGCAGTTTGCCTTTGCGTTTTTCTCGGTGCAGTTCACCTACGACACGGACGTGGACAAGGCCATCGAGTTGATCCGCGAAACTGGCGATTCGATCCGCGAAGACCCGTTCCTCAAGTACAACCTGCAAGGGCCGCTGGATGTGTTTGGCGTCGACAAGATGGATTTGAACGGCGTGGTGCTGACGGCGCAATTCCGCACGGTGTCGGGGGGGCAGTATGCGGTGAGCCGGGCGTTCAATCAGCGTTTGAAGAAGCTTGTGGATAACAGCCCGGTGGTACATTTCGCGCAGACTTATCCACAGCAGGTTTTGTTGCCAAAGCGGCAGCAGGAGGGTGAGGTCGTGGCGAGCGAGGTGCCACAGGAATCGCGGACTTGACTGCCGGGTTTTGAGGTGGGATTACCGACGCCATCGCGAGCAGGCTCACTCCTACATTTTGGAATGCGTTCCCCTGTAGGAGTGAGCCTGCTCGCGAAGACGTTAGCCCAAACACCCTCAATGCCGGATCAATTTGCTGCGCACCAGCTCCATGCCGATCTGATCCAGCTCCAGCCAAAACTGCTGCTTACCGGCAATCTCCGCCGCCGCCGGCAACCCATCGCGATACACCAACCGATTGCTCACCAGCGCCGGCACTTTCACCCCCGGTAACAACGTCCCGGCCAGGTTCAG
Source organism: Pseudomonas sp. Irchel s3f10 (assembly GCF_900187515.1). NCBI lineage: Bacteria > Pseudomonadati > Pseudomonadota > Gammaproteobacteria > Pseudomonadales > Pseudomonadaceae > Pseudomonas > Pseudomonas sp. Irchel s3f10. The sequence goes on along the minus strand of NZ_FYDZ01000014.1, from coordinate 100,737 downwards.
CGGATCCACCCCACACACCGCTACCAGACTGCCGTCATGCGGCCGCCGCCGTACTTCGCGCAACAACGGAATCGCCTCGGGCAAGGCAAACTGTTCCCCCGCCAAACCACTGACAAACCGCCCGCCACGAATCTCGCCGCGCGCTTCCAGCCGATGAAACGTGCGCAGTAATTCACGCCAACTCGGCAACCAGTCTGCCTCGCGCTCCAGCAAACGCCAGAACACCACGCCATAGCGCCGCAACAACGTCATCGCGACGTGCTCCAGCGTTTCGCTGTTATCCACAGCCGCCCCGCGCCGCAGCAAGGCCCAGCGCCCGGCGTCATCCATTCCACCGATAAAAGCGCCGCGCCCACGGCGACTGCTGCGCTGCTGGCGCTTGCTTGCCGGGGTGATCAATGCGCGCAGGCCTGCGAAGCTGTCGGCATTCACCAAACCGGCGCCGACCAGTTCCTGCAAGGCGATTTCCAGCTCGGTGCGCAGCAGGTGCGCTTCATGAATCAGCTCATCGAAAAACAGCGCGCCGTGCTGACTCAAAGCTTCAAATACCTTCTGGGTTTTCGGCGAGAGTTCGCCCACTGGGGTCTGTTCGGCCAGCGCACTCCATAGGCCGACCTGACTGCGCGGTAGCAACACAATCGGCGTGCTGCGCAATGCCGTGCCACTGACTTTTTGCCGGGCACTGAGGCGCGTCCACACCAGTTTGCCGTTGCGGCACAGCTCATCCAGCCAGCTCGGCGAATAATCCTTGAGCCGCGCCGGGAGAATGTCGCTGTCCCACGCTGAAGCCGCCGCCGCGTAACCTTCGAACTGGCCGACAATCGCCGGCAACACGCTGCTGCCCTGGCCGCGCGTCGCGGGCGACAGATGCTGCCAGTCGAACAGAAACCGCATGAAATCCTGCAACGCCACCGGTTCGATTTCCCGGCGCAGGCGCTTGACCGTGTAGCGATGAATGCGCGCGAGCAGGTGGCGTTCGCACCACTCCTCGACATTGAACCTAGGCGTGAATTGGCCGCGCAGCACATAACCTTCGCGCTCCAGCTGAGCGAGGGCTTGATGGACTTGAGTGGTCGGCAGCGCGAGCGGTTCGGCAATCGCGGATAACGGCAGCGGTCCGAAGGCACCGAGGCGCGCGCGGATCACTTCGATCAGTGCTTCATCGAACGTCCAGGCTTCATCGAACCCCGGTAACGCCTCCAGTTCGTCTTGCAATTTGGCCTGTGGATAAAGCGCTTGCAGGCAGGTCAAGCGTTCGCGGGCCAGCCACAAGCCATGCTCGGAGTCGATCTGCAAACGGCAGGCGCGCCCGCTGCGGGCCAGGGTTTCCAGCCATGCGCGCCAACCTTCGTTCGCTTGCACTTCTGCCTCGCTGATACACGCCAGGCTCATCAGCGCCTCATGCATTTCATCCACAGCGTTCGGTGTCGGCCAGGCTTCTTCGCGCACAGCGTTAATGGCGTCTGCATCCAGAGCGCCGAGATCATCGGTCGATTGCGGATCGCTCCAGCGGCGGTTGATCACCGCTTGGGTGCGACGTTCTTCCAGCGGCGCATCGTCGAGAAAGTTGTACGGCCGCGCACTGAGAATTTCTGCCGCGAGCGGCGAGGGTGCGGGCAAGTCGCGGCTGATCAGACGCACCTCGCCACGCTCCATGCGCCGCAGCAGATTCAGCCAGCCTTCGCTGTCCATCGCTTCATGCAAACAGTCGTCCAGCGTCTGCTCGATCAATGGATGCTCGGGAATTTCGCGTTCACCGGCGAGGTTTTCCAGGCAGGCAATCTGATCGGGAAACACGCTGGCGATCAGGTCTTCGCTTTTCATCCGCTGCAACTGCGGCGCAACTTTGCGCCCACCGGTAAAACGCGGCAACGCCAGCGCCACCCCGGCATTCCAGCGCCAGCGCACGCCGAACAGCGGCGCATCGAGTACCGCTTGAATCAGGATGTGCTCGGCGCTGTTGCTGTGCAGGTAGCGCCAGATCTCGTCGAGTTCAAAGCTGTGGCTGGTGGAAAGCGACAGGACGATCGCGTCTTCGCTGGCGGCAGCCTGCAATTCGAAGTTGAAGGTGCGGCAGAATCGCTTGCGCAGGGCCAGACCCCAGGCGCGGTTGATACGGCTGCCGAACGGCGAATGGATGATCAGTTGGGTGCCGCCGGACTCGTCGAAAAAACGCTCCATCAACAGCGTGTCCTGCGAGGGCAGGGCGCCGAGGGTCTGCCGGGCACGGGCGAGGTATTCGACCAGTTGCTCGGCGCTGGCGCGGTTGAGACCGAGGGTGTGCGTCAGCCAGTCGAGCGCTGGTTGCAGATTGCCGGGGCTGGCGCCGAGCAGTTCGTCGAGCTGTGCTTGCAGACGTGCCACGGCGAACGACAATTCATCACTGCGTCCCGGCGCTTCGCCAAGCCAGAAGGGAATGGTCGGCGGCTGGCCGTGGGCATCCTCGACGCGCACCTTGCCAGTTTCCACACGCAGGATCCGATACGACGTATTGCCGAGCTGGAACACATCGCCAGCGATGCTTTCCACCGCGAAGTCTTCGTTAACGCTGCCGATGTTCAGGCCTTGCGGCTCCAGCATGACACTGTAATCGGCGTTGTCGGGGATGGTGCCGCCGCTGGTCACGGCAGCGAGTTTCGCGCCACGCCGACCACGCAAGGTGCGGCTGACGGCGTCGCGGTGCAGGTAGGCGCTGCGGATGCCTTGGCGACCGTTGTAGCCCTCGGCGAGCATGCTCAGCAGGGCCTGATAGTGTTTTTCGTCGAGATCGCGATACGGCGAGGCTTGGCGGAACATCGCCAGCAAGGCGTCCTCCGGCCATTCCTGGCAACTGACCTCGGCGATGATTTGCTGGGCGAGTACATCCAGCGGTGCTTCGGGAATGTGCAGGGTGTCGAGTTCGCCACGGCGCACACAGTCGAGCAGGGCGGTGCATTCGATCAGGTCGTCGCGGGTGGTGGCGAACAACCGGCCCTTGGGCGTACCGCCGACCTGGTGACCGGAGCGGCCGACCCTTTGCAGAAACCCGGCTATAGAGCGGGGTGAGGCGATCTGGCAGACCAGATCGACTTCACCGATATCGATGCCCAGTTCCAGCGAGGCAGTGGCGATCAACACCTGCAACTCGCCGCGTTTGAGGCGTTGTTCGGCGTCGAGGCGAAATTCCTTGGCCAGGCTGCCATGGTGCGCTGCCACCGCGTGCTTGCCGAGGCGTTCGCTGAGGTGCCGGCTCAGGCGCTCGGCGAGGCGCCGCGTGTTGACGAAAATCAGCGTGGTGCGGTGCTCGCGGGCAAGTTCCGCGAGGCGGTCGTAGACCAGTTCCCAGACATCGTTGGCCATGACTGCCGACAACGGCACTGGCGGCACTTCGATGCCCAGGTCCCGTGGCCGCGCGTGGCCGATGTCGATGATTTTGCAGGGACGGTCGTGGCCGACGAGAAATTGCGCCACGGCTTCCACCGGTTTCTGCGTGGCGGACAGGCCTATGCGGGTCAGCGGTTCGCTGCATAACGCCTGTAGTCGCTCAAGGCTCAGGGCCAGATGACTGCCGCGTTTGCCGGCGGCCATCGCGTGGATTTCATCGATGATCACCGTGCGCGTGGTGCCAAGCATTTTCCGCCCGGATTCGGATCCGAGCAGCACATAGAGGGATTCCGGCGTGGTCACCAGAATGTGCGGCGCCGATTTGCGCATGGCCGCGCGCTCTTTCTGTGGGGTGTCGCCAGTGCGCACAGCGGTGGTGATGGCGAGCTCCGGCAGGTTCATCTGCCGAAGTTGCTCGGTGATTCCGGCCAGTGGATTTTGCAGATTGATGCGGATGTCGTTGGATAGCGCCTTGAGCGGCGAGACGTAAACTACAAGCGTTTCGTCGGACAGGCCGGCGGGATTTTCCAGGCCACGGTGCACGAGGTCGTCGAGCACGGCCAGAAACGCGGTGAGGGTTTTGCCCGAGCCGGTGGGCGCGGCGATCAGTGTCGAACGACGCTGGCGGATCAACGGCCATGCACGGGCCTGGGCGGCGGTGACCGTCGGGAAAGTCTTGCTGAACCAGGCGCTGACGGCGGGGTGAAAGCCTGCCAGGGCCGCGTCCGTGGGGATGGGCAGATTCATGGCTTAAGTTATGCGGGCGCAGGTGGGAAGATGCAAGTACCGCTCAGGATCTTCAGCGTCTGGCCGGCCCTCTTCGCGAGCAGGCTCGCTCCCACAGTGGATTTTTGTGCACCGCAAAATCCCATGTGGGAGCGAGCCTGCTCGCGAAGGGGCCGGTCGGGACGACACAAATCCCGGCGATCTACACTTTACGGATGACGGTTGCGCACTAAACCCGCAAAATGCAACGATTCCGGCAATTATCGACGACGGTTCCACGAGATCCGTCGCTAAAGCCATCGTTCCAATCAGACTGGGCCTGCTGACTCTATGCGAATGCGCCTTATGTTACTGGGCGGCGGAAATGCCCTTGGGCAGGCGCTGATTCGCCTCGGTGCAGAGGAAGACATCGGTTTCCTCGCCCCCCGCCCGCCCGAAAACGGCTGGGATGCCGCGAGCCTGACCCAATTGCTCGACGACACCCGTCCCGATGCGTTGATCAACCTCGCCTACTATTTCGACTGGTTCCAGGCCGAAACCGTCAGCGAAAGCCGCATGGCCGGGCAGGAACGTGCAATCGAACGTCTGGCCGAACTGTGCCAGCACCACAACATCGTCCTCGTGCAGCCCTCCAGTTATCGGGTGTTCGATGGTTCGCGTGCCACGGCGTATAGCGAAAAAGACGAACCGGTGCCGCTGGGGCTGCGCGGTCAGGCGTTGTGGCGGATCGAACAAAGCGTTCGCGCTACTTGCCCGCAACATGTCCTGCTACGTTTCGGCTGGCTGCTCGATGACAGCCCGGATGGCACCCTCGGGCGTTTCCTCGCACGGGCCGAGCAACCGGATGAATTGCTCTTGGCGGATGACCGCCGTGGCAATCCGACCCCGGTCGATGATGCCGCGCGAGTGATCATTTCGGTACTCAAGCAACTCGATTGCGCCGCGCCGTTGTGGGGCACTTACCACTACGCCGGCCACGAGGCGACCACGCCGCTGGCGCTGGGTCAGGCGATTCTGACCGAAGCGCGCAGCCTGCACGCCCTGGCCATCGAAGCGCCGACCGCCCAGGCTCACGCCGCGCGGCCGGACGCTGCCGAAGAGCCGCAACACGCTGTCTTGGCCTGCAAAAAAATTCTGCACACTTTCGGGATCAAACCGCGCGCCTGGCGTGCCGCACTCCCGGGCTTACTGGATAGGTTCTACCGTCATGGCTGAAGGGACTGTTTTAATCACCGGCGGAGCTGGCTTCATTGGCTCGCACCTGACCGATGCGTTGCTCGCCAAGGGACATTCGGTGCGCATTCTCGACGACTTGTCGACCGGCAAGCGCAGCAACCTGCCGCTGGATAATCCAAAGCTTGAGCTGATTGTCGGTGATGTTGCCGATGCGGCGCTGGTGGCCAAGGCCATGCACGGCTGCAGCGCGGTCGCGCACCTGGCGGCCGTGGCTTCGGTGCAGGCGTCAGTGGACGATCCGGTGAAGACTCACCAGAGCAATTTCATCGGCACGCTGAACGTCTGCGAAGCCATGCGTCTGGCCGGGGTCAAACGGGTGCTGTATGCCTCCAGTGCGGCGGTGTACGGCAACAACGGCGAGGGCGAGTCGATTGATGAGGACACGCCCAAAGCCCCGCTGACGCCTTACGCCTCGGACAAACTGGCGGGCGAGCACTATTTCGATTTCTATCGCCGCCAGCATGCCCTGGAACCGGTGATTTTCCGCTTCTTCAATATTTTCGGCCCGCGCCAGGATCCGTCCTCGCCGTACTCCGGGGTGATCAGCATCTTCAGCGAGCGCGCACAGAAAGGTCTGCCGATTACGGTGTTCGGTGATGGTGAGCAGACGCGTGATTTCCTCTACGTCGAAGATCTGGTCGATCTGCTGGTTCAGGGAATCGAAAAGCCTGAGGTCGAAGTCGGCCCGGTGAACGTCGGCTGGAATCAGGCAATGAGCCTCAAGCAGATGCTTGAAGCACTGCAAGCGGTGGTCGGTGAACTTCCGCCCGTCAGCTACGGACCGGCGCGCTCTGGTGACATCCGTCATTCGCGGGCGAACAACGCTCGCTTGCTGGAGCGCTTCAAGCTGCCACAGCAGACGCCGATGAGCGTGGGGCTGGCGCGGTTGTTGGGGCGTTCCTGAAAAGAGCCCCTCACCCTAACCCTCTCCCAGAGGGAGAGGGGACTGACCGTAGCGTTTGTGAGACATACGCCGACGTGAGATACCGAGTTGAGCTCAGATTTTGAAAAGCACACAAATCGGCTCCCTCTCCCGGGGGATAGGTGACTGATCGAGGTGTTCTTTCGAGTCACACCGACCTGAAATATCGAGTCGAACTCGGATTTGAAAAGCACACAAATCGGCTCCCTTTCCCCCTCTCCCTGAGGGAGAGGGCTGGGGTGAGGGGGGAATCCAGTTCACGCCACAGGTTTCCAGCGGACATGAAAAAGGCGCCCTTTGACAGGCGCCTTTTTCACGGCCGGAATATGTCGCTACTCCTGTGGCGAGGGGATGTTATCCCCCGATCAACTGCGTACGGTCGCCGTCAGTTCTATGCCTGCTCGCCACCAAGCCTCATTCACCACCACGTGAACGTTCGGTCAATCGACTTAGAACTTATAGCCCAAACCAACCATGTAGATGAACGGATCCACATCGACGTTGACCCGTGCACGAGTGCCCGGCGCAACCGCGTTGTTCTCGACGGTGGCGCGGGTATCGATGTCGATGTAACGCACTTGGGCGTTGAGCATGATGTTGTCGGTCAGCATGTAGTCAGCACCGACCTGCCAGGCCAGACCCCAGGAGTTTTTTGCCTTGAAGTTGCTGAAACCGTTGGCACTGGCTTCGCTGCCCACGTGTTCGTCGTAGATCCAAGTGTAGTTGATGCCGCCGCCAACGTACGGTTGGAAGGCCGATTTCGAATCCAGTGGGTAGTACACAACGCTGAGGGTCGGCGGCAGGTGTTTCAGGGTGCCGAGCTTGCCGTTGGCCGCTGGCAGGGCAGTGCCCTTGAGCTTGACGTCATGCTCGAACGGCGTCGCCGCAAGCAATTCGAGGCCGACGTGATCGGTGAGCATGTAGGCGAAGTTCAGACCCAGTTGAGTGTCGCTGCTCATGGTCGCCTTGCCGCCCAGATTGGTGCCGCTCAACGGGCCCTGATCGACCTTGACGCTGGAGCTGTCGGCCTTCGGGTTGACGGTGATCGCACCGGCACGAATGAGAATGTCACCGGCTTCGTGGGCGTGGGCGAGCGGGGCTGCGAGCGCGAGGGCAAACAGCGAGGCGCTGAGCAAGGACTTGTTCATGGGGGCTCCGAAAGGACGTTAAAAATGTCTGATGTCCTATGGTACGAAACCAACTGATACGGTCTTTTGACTCAGCTCAATGAAACAGTGACGGGGCGGGTTTCTGTGGAACCTTGAGGGCCTCTTCGCGAGCAGGCTCGCTCCCACCCTGGAATGTGATCACCTGTGGGAGTGAGCCTGCTCGCGAAGACGATGGATCAATCAACACAAAACCGCCGGATTCACTCCGGCAGCTCATACACATAAATCTTGTCGGCATCCATCTGATACCCGGCATCCGCCAGTTCGCTGCTCGACGCCTTGACCTGCAACGGCCCCTCGACCCAGTACGGCTGATACAGCTCATCGAGCTTCACGCCCAACTCGCTTTTCACATGCACAATCTGGTTCGACGGCGGAGGCGGCACGTGGATGCAGGCGCCGAAATACGGCACCAGCAAAAAGTCCGTGGTGCGTCCTTCTTCGTTGACTTCCAGCGGCACGATGTAGCCCGGCAAGCGAATATTCTGACCGTCGAGAGCCTTCACCACCGGCGCGTTCGGCAGGTCCTGCTTCGCCGCAGGGGCGGATTCAGCGGAGAGCGCGTCGCTCATCTTCGACATGTCGTGCAATGGCGTCATGTTCGGCACTTCCGGCGCGGCGTCCGGCGGGATCATTTCCGACCACGTCAGGTCTTTCGGTGCCGCTGCCCAGACGGGCAGGGCGATCAACAACAGCAGCGCGAGTGCAGCGCGGGGCATGGTGAACATCCTCATAAACGGATCGACAGGCCATCGGCCAGGGATTGGCGATAAGCGCGCCAGGCCGGCACGCTGCCCATCAGCAGCGCGGCGGCCAGAATGCCACCGAGCAGCGTCCATTCATACTCGCTCGGCCACGCCAGCGGCAGATACAAACCATAATTGGCCTGTACGTAGCCCTGCGCCGCAGCGATGCCGATGTACAAAAGTGCTACCCCGGCAATCACCCCGGTCAGCGCCAGTGCAAACGCCTCGAGCACCAACAGGCTCGCGATATGCCAAGGTCGCGCCCCGACTGAGCGCAGAATCGCCATCTCGCGGCGCCGCTCGTTGAGGCTGGTGAGAATCGCCGTGAGCATGCCGATCAATCCGGTCAGCACCACGAACAGCGAGACCACGAACAGCGCTTTTTCCGCAGTGCTCATCAGGCTCCACAATTCTTGCAACGCTACGCCCGGCAGAATCGCCAGCATCGGTTCGCCACGGAATTCGTTGATTTCGCGTTGCAGCGCAAAGGTGGAAATCTTGCTGTTCAGACCAAGCATGAATGCGGTGATTGCTTGCGGCGTCAGGTCCATGTTGCGTGCCTGATCCGCACTGATCCGCCCGTTACCCCGCGCCGGCACACCGTTGTGCCAGTCGATGTGAATCGCCTCCATACCACCGAGGCTGATGTGCAACGTGCGATCGACCGGAGTGCCGGTGCGCTTGAGAATGCCGACCACGGTGAACGGTTTGTCGTCGTGCTTGACCAGACTGATCGCCGCCACACCGTGGGCCAGCACCAGTTTGTCACCGAGCTTGTAATGCAGCGCATCCGCGACCTCGGCACCCAGCACCACTTCAAACGGATCGGTTGCAAACGCGCGGCCGTCGGCCAGTGCCAGGTGTTGCTGGCGACCGTACTGGTAATGCTCGAAATAGGCTTCGGTGGTGCCCATCACGCGATAGCCGCGATGGGAGTCGCCGAGGGACATCGGGATTGCCCACTTCACTTTCGGGTTGCTGGCGAAGTGTTCGAAGCTGTCCCAGCGGATGTTGTTGGTGGCGTTGCCGATGCGGAATACCGAGTACAGCAACAAGTTCACCGAGCCGGAACGGGCGCCGACGATCAGGTCGGTGCCGCTGATGGTGCTGGCGAAACTGGCTTTGGCTTCGGTGCGTACCCGCTCGACGGCGAGCAGCAGGCACACCGACAGGGCAATGGCGAAGGCAGTGAGCAGGGCGGTAAAGCGGCGGTTGGCCAGGCTGGCCATGGCCAGACGAAACAGATACATCTCAGACCTCGGCAGACGTGGCGGCGCGATTGAGCTCGGCCAGGGACAGGTGACGGTCGAATAGCGGCGCCAGGCTCTGGTCGTGGCTGACGAACAGCAGACTGGAACCGGCCTCGCGGCATTCGGCGAACATCAGGCGGATGAAGTTTTCCCGAGCGTCGTAATCCAGTGCCGAGGTTGGTTCGTCGGCGATTACCAGCTCGGGTTGGCCGATCAACGCGCGGGCGGCGGCAACCCGTTGCTGCTGGCCGATCGACAGCGAATCGGCACGACGACTGAGGATGCTTTCGTCTTTCAAGCCCAAGTGGGCGAGCAGGGTGGCGGCGGCGTGATCGACGCTGCCGTGGCGCTGTTTCGCCCGTTGCGCACGCAGTTTCGAGAAGTGACACGGTAGCTCAACGTTCTCGCGGACCGAGAGAAACGGCAGCAAGTTGAACTGCTGGAAGATGTAGCCGGTGTGATCGACGCGAAAAGTATCGCGAGCGCCGGCAGAGAGTTCGGTGAGTTCCTGGCCGAGCAGGCGAATGCTGCCGCGACCGGGTTTCTGCACGCCGCCGAGCAAACCGAGCAGGGTGGTCTTGCCGCTGCCGCTGGGGCCTTTGAGGAACAGGGTCTCGCCGGCTTCCAGACGAAACGCCGGGATGTCCAGCAATGGCGGGTGACCGGGCCAGTTGAAGCCCAGGTCGGACAGTTCGATGAGTGCTTGGGTCATGGCACCAGTTTCAAAGTTGTAAACAGAACCCCCTGTAGGAGCTGCCGAAGGCTGCGATCTTTTGATCCTGATCTTCTTGAAAGCAAGATCAAAAGATCGCAGCCTTCGGCAGCTCCTACATTGGATCGCGGTTGATCACAGGGGACTTTTCGGTGTGATCAGAATTTCAACGAGGCAGCCTTGGCCGTCACTTCGGTCCCTTGCTGGCCGCTGGCGCTGATCAGTTGTACCTGAATTTTCTGCGTCGCCGGGAAGGTATTGAAGACGTTGGCCAGATCCAGCGTCTTCAACGCACCCGGTGTGGCGCAGTTGAACTGATAGTGCGCATGGATTTCGCTGTGGTCGTGGTGATGCTCATGACCGTCCTTGTCCGCTTCATCTTCATCATGGTCGTCGGCATCTGGCTTGTCGCCAAACAACGGGCTCTCCAGTTCCTGGCTGAGCACTTTGCACCCAGCAGCGGCGGGCAGGCTGAACAGGGTCAAGGGTTTTTCCAGTTGCGTGCGAGCAGCAGCGACTTTGGCCTTGTCGGCATCCGTGGTCGCAACGTGTTCGAAACCGACGAGGTTCATCGCCGGGCTTTCCAGCTCCAGCTCCAGGGTCTGGCCGTCGAGCGCAGCGTTCAGGCGACCCACGCCATGTTCATGCGCGCCCAGGCTGCCGTGTTCATGGTCGTGATCGTGGTCATGCTCATCAGCCGCGTGGGCGACGACCAGCGGCAACAGGGCAAACGGCAAAGCGAGCAACAGACGACGCATGGCGGTCTCCGGGAAGTAAAGTGAAGAGTTTGTTATGTAATCTTATAACGAAAGTGCGCAGAGTTTGCCCGTGCGCTCCGCTTTGCGCAAGACATGACTGAGCACCGCCCAAGGTAGATTCCGGGGCGGTGCTTAGATTGGAAGTCACACTTTTATAGTCAGAAGCCTGCGCCGGGATAGTCGAACCAGTGGTGTCCCGATAGCACGCGACTGATCAAATTTGTGTCGAGCATGTTCGGTGCATCGCGAGTGAAGCGCTGGCGCCAGGCGGGTAGCCACCAGTAATTGATGGCCGTTCCACGCGGCAGTATTACCAGTTTCATCACCTCCTGATCGATGCTGTGCTCTGTGTAGAGTTGATGGCTACGATCCATGAAGCCCATGTACTGACTGATCGGCAACTGGAACATCAATACGGTGGTGTAGATCTTTTCGCTCTGACTGAAAGTCGGACTTTGCAGGATATGTAATGCTTCGCAGGCGTACGGCTGTGGCTGGCTGGCGATACTCTGGCCTTCGGGAGTGGAGAGAACATCGAAACGATCATCCATATCCCGCCAGTCTGTACGAAGGTTGCTCTCGAAGTAGTTGCGAATGAATACGCTAAGTGGTCCCGGTGCCGCGGTATCGTTTGTACAGGAAGAAAGATCGACAGGCGACCAGAAGCGCCACCCCATGATCAGCAGAAGGGGGATTGCAGGAAGTATCCAGAAAAGTCGTTTCATCTTGGCGTGCTGTGTTTGTACCGTCGAAAAATAGTGAAGTCATGGTCACCGCGTATTGCATTGCCTGCAGCGTTTCGAAAGCCTACATCGTTGACTTCGACTTTCTCTCGGCCAGCGGAAATACAGACCCCATGGGTTAGCACGAAACCGACATGACCGCTGGCGTTAGAATAAGTGACAGCATACGCACCGATATCGCCGGGTAAAGGTGAACGCTCCACTTTCCAGGTGGCGAGAAGGCGTTCATCGTCAGCCCATTCACCTGCCACAGGTGGACTGACCTTCATCATTCCGGGCAGAAATTTTGACTTGCCGTGTTCAATCCACGCGACATTGATGCCGATCGAGGTCAGTACGTCATAGACGAAGAGGTTGCATTTGTTGGTTTCGGCTGCAAATGTCACCGTTTTATTGATAGTCGGGTGTGGCAACGACTCTTTGCTCTTGCCATATGCCCATGTGGTGGAGCCACGATACGACAGCGCCGCCATCAATATTCGGCGCGGCATGTCCTGGATGACTACCTTGACGGTACGGGTCTCGTTCCTGCGTTTGACCCCGTACTCCACTTCGTAAAAAGTGTCATTTGAAACGGCACCGCTGGTGGACAAGGGCACTTTGACCCATGGCGAGACGGCGACGATCGACAAGGATTTTCCTTCGGTCAATGTGGCTGTGTGCATTGCCTTTGTCGCTCCCGATGCACCGACGATCTGGACAATAACTTCGTGGCTGTGGCGGTTTTTTATCGACGGCAATTTCTTTGTGCCCAAGGTTATTGCGGTTTGCTCCTTATCAGAGATGAGTGAGTAGATTCGGGGTTTGTCATCGTTCTGAATAATGTTGTCATCAATGACCAGCGCATCCACCAGCAACTGAAACTTGACTCCTTTGGGTGGCTGCATCAGAAAGTCTTTAAAGATCAGTTTGATTTCCGATTTCATGAAAGATCCTGATCAAGGGTTTCTTCGTAGGCGTAAAACGTCCATTCCGAGTCTTCACCGACCAACAGAGTGTCGTAATCCGCATGGTTTTCAACCGGGTGTTCGCAGCCTTCACCCGTGGCGTTGCAGGTGCTGTCCTGCAAGACGGCAACCTTTTTTCTGTCTTTGAGTTTGTACGCCAGTCCGGGTTTTTCGCTGTCGTCCAAGCGTTCAATGATCACTTGCAGATAAAGGTACGAAGTCATCGCGACAACTGGTGAGCCCATGTCGATGGGGGCAGGACGGCCTGTTCCGGCAAAACCACTGTGTTGTTGGGGAAGCAGCTTGTTGGACATGGGCGGGCAGCCGCAGGCGACATAGTCATCTACCAACGCTGCAGGGCCTGCAGGCAATATCAGTGTTCTTTCACCCACTGCCACGATCGGTCCCTTGCCGGGACCGCAAACCGGACAACTGGCGATTTGCCCGATGGAAGCGATGATTTTTCCTTCAATCTTGAGGTTTTCGTTTCCCTCAAGTATCACGCCGCCCGTCGAAGTCGGGCCTCCTTTTGACGCAAGCTTTCGTCCTGAAGACATGGGCATCCTTCCCATGGAAAAAACAAAAATGTAGTCGATAACTCTCGAACTGCCAGCTGCCTACACTTGGTGTTACACATGTCCCGTGGGAGCATGCAGGTCAGAAATGTACGGAGGCGAACTCAATGTTGCGGATACGCGGAACCGTCGGCGACGTGCCGGTGGATTTGACGGTGGAACTGGATGACAGCGACTGGGCGAAGCTGGGCTCAGCCCTTGGCGCACAGCCGCAGATAGCCCAAGCGGCGGCCGTGGCGGTGCCAGCGGCGAAACCGCAAAATCAGGACGATGCTTTGTGGCAGGTCGCCAGGGATTTACTGCGCAAGGCTGGCCAGCTCAGCGGGCCGGATCTGCTTGAGCAACTGGAAGGCCTGACCGGCAGCGCGGTGTCAGGCAAGCGCCTGCTGGTACGATTGCGCCACAGTTCGGACGTAAAAGTGGTGAGCGGCGGGGATACGCCGCTCTACAGCTGGATCGAGTGAACCGCAAAAGATCGCAGCCTGCGGCAGCTTCTACAGATGCAGCGTTCATCCGCAAAATGCGCGGTGAACACAATCCCGTGTAGGAGCTGCCGAAGGCTGCGATCTTTTGATCTTAATAAAGCGCAGCAAACATCTTGCGGCGGTACACCGTCACCAGCGGATGATCGTTGCCCAGCAGCTCGAACACCTGCAGCAAGGTTTTGTGCGGCAGACCTTCGCCATAACTGCGGTTGCGGATGAACAGCTTGAGCAGCGCCTCCAGCGCCGCCTCGTATTGCTGGCGCGCCAGTTGCTGAATCGCCAGTTGATACACCGCCTCATCGTCCAGCGGATCTTTCGCCAAACGCGCTTTCAGGTCAGCAGCATCCGGCAGATCACGCGCCAGGCCAAGGAATTTGATCTGCGCCTTGGCTCCGGCCAGCGCGGCTTTGTGTTCGTCGCTTTTGACCGCGTCGAGCACGGTTTGCGCTTCATCCAGTTCGCCGCGCTCGGTCAGGCAGCGTGCATAAAGAATCAGGGCCTTGGCGTTGGTATTGTCTTCGTTGAGCATCACCACCAGCGCTGCCTCGGCATCGGCGTAACGGCCGTCATCAAACAACGCCTGAGCCTGTTCGAACGGATCGGCGGCGGCCGGTGGCGGCATCTGCACATGTGGCTCAAGCAGCGCGCGCACGGCGGATTCCGGTTGTGCACCGGCAAAGCCGTCGACCGGTTGACCGTCCTTGAACAGCACCACGGTCGGCAGGCTGCGAATACCGAAGCGGGCGACGATGTCCTGCTCGATGTCGCAGTTGACCTTGGCCAGCAGCAACTCGCCCTGATAGCTCTCGGCAATACCTTGCAGCATCGGCATCAGCGCTTTGCACGGCGCACACCATTCGGCCCAGAAATCCACCAGCACCGGTTTGTTGAAGGAAGCCTCGATCACCGACTGGTCGAAATCGGCCGTCGTGGCGTCGAAGATGTACGGCGTTTGCTCACTCATGGGGGATCTCGTAGAAGCGTGGATGGGGCAACTATACGGCTTGGTGGGGTGTGGCCGGAAGCGGTCAGCTTTTGAGAGGTGTGTTGCATGTGCGGACGCCTTCGCGAGCAGGCTCGCTCCCACCCTGGAATGCATTCCCCTGTGGGAGCGAGCCTGCTCCGGGCGGCGTTCCGACGAAGCTTTTAATCAGCGCCGCGCGTGGTACAGGCTGACATGCCGAAATTCCTCAGGCTCCGCCAGATCCGGCAAGGTCATCGCCTCAAGCATTTCAATCCGCTCATACAACGGATGCCGAAAATCCCGAACCCGCGAATCCGCCACCAGCGCCTCACGGCCACGACTTAAAAACGCATCGAGCAACGGCAGATTCGTCCGGTCATACAACACGTCCGCCACCAGAATCAGATCAAACCGATCGGCCTCGGCAAAGAAATCCGTCGAATAACTCATTTGCACATCATTGAGCTCGGCGTTCGCTCTGCACGCGGCAATCGCCAGCGGATCGAGATCGCACGCCACCACTTCCAGCGCGCCGGCTTTCACTGCCGCGATCCCGGCAATCCCGGAACCCGCGCCGAAATCCAGCACGCGCTTGCCACGCACCCATTCGGGAAACTCCGCCAGATACCGCGCCACCGCCAGACCGCTGGCCCAGCAGAAACCCCAATACGGTGGCTCGTACAGAATTCGCTGAATTTCTTCTTGGCTGAACTCGCGATCCATGTTGTCGCCATCGATCAGCCATAGCTGTAAATCAGTATCCGGCAACGCACAGACCTTGAGTCTGGCGTCGCCGAGCAATTCACCTAACGCCTGTTGCAGGTCGAGCGGTGCATTCATGGTGCTTTGACAAATTGCAGTTGGCCCAGCGCCTGAGTGGTCGGTTGGGTGATGGTTTGCGACGGTAGATGCAGGATCAACTGACCGGACTGGCTGGCGCGACCGCGCAACTCGACCCGTGCGCCGGCGGGGAAGGCGTCCGGGTTGAAGCGCAGGCGGAACGGCAGAATCTGGTTGTTGCCGATCAGGCTGGAACTGGCAAGCAATTGTTGCGGGCGATCCTTTGCATCGATCACCAGCAGCGCCAGTTCGACTTCGGCACCGGCCGGCACGCCTTGCAGGGTGCCGCTCAGTTCGCGTTGATAAGCCGGCAGCGGGCCGAGGTCAGCGGCTTCCTTGGCTTTTTTCTGCGCCTGTTGCGGCGCAGGGCCCGGCGTTGGCGGCTGGGGCTTGGGTGCATCGCTGCCACAGGCCACCAGCAGGCTGAAAAGACTGAGCAAAACGAGCGGACGTAACGGCATTGGATGCTCCAGCAAAATGAAATCCATGGATCAAACGATCATGCCGTTCTGTATACCGCAAAGCCTATGGCTTGTCTTGCCACCGGGATGCGCTACCATGGCCCTCCCTTTTTTTGTTGCCAGCCACCATGCACTGTCCCTTCTGCGGTGCCAACGACACCAAGGTCATCGACTCGCGTCTGGTCGCCGAGGGCGAACAGGTGCGCCGCCGGCGTGAATGCCTGGCCTGCGGCGAGCGTTTCACAACGTTCGAGACGGCCGAACTGGTGTTGCCGCGCCTGATCAAAACCGACGGCAGTCGCCAACCGTTCGACGAAGAAAAACTCCGCGCCGGCATGCAACGCGCGCTGGAGAAACGTCCGGTGAGCGTCGAGCGCCTCGAATCCTCTCTGGTTCACATCAAGCACAAGTTGCGCGCCACCGGCGAGCGCGAGGTCAAATCCCTCGTGGTCGGCGAACTGGTCATGGCTGAACTGCAAAAGCTTGATGAAGTCGCCTACATCCGTTTCGCTTCGGTGTACAAGCGCTTCCAGGACCTCAACGAATTCCGCGAAGAGATCGACCGCCTCGCCCGCGAACCGGTGAAACAATGACCGCCGCCGAGCAGGCCATCCTCGACGCCCACTTCATGGCGCGTGCGCTGGAACTGGCGCGCAAAGGTCACTACACCACCCATCCCAATCCTCGCGTGGGTTGTGTGGTGGTGCGCGACGGGCAGATTGTCGGCGAAGGCTGGCACGAACGCGCCGGCGAACCGCACGCTGAAGTCCACGCCCTGCGCGCCGCCGGTGAGCTGGCCCGGGGCGCCACTGCTTATGTGACCCTCGAACCGTGCAGCCATCATGGCCGCACGCCGCCGTGCGCCGATGCGCTGGTGAATGCCGGTGTTGCTCGTGTGGTGGCAGCGATGCGAGATCCCAATCCGCAAGTCGCCGGACGTGGTTTGCAGCGCTTGACCGATGCTGGCATCGCCACTGAAAGCGGTGTGCTCGAAGCCGAAGCGCGCAAGCTCAATCAAGGTTTTCTGAAGCGCATGGAACACGGGCTGCCGTTCGTGCGGGTCAAGTTGGCCATGAGCCTCGATGGTCGCACGGCGATGGAAAGCGGCGAGAGCCAATGGATCACCGGTCCCGCCGCGCGTTCGGCAGTCCAGCGTTTGCGCGCTCAGGCCGCCGTAGTGCTGACCGGTGCCGACACCGTTCTGGCCGACGGGACGCGCTTGACTGTTCGCGCTGACGAACTCGGTCTGGACAGTGAGCAAACCGCGCTGGCCATGAGTCGCCCGCCACTGCGAGTGCTGATCGATGGACGCCTGCGGGTGCCGCTGGATGCGCCGTTCTTCAAGGCCGGCCCGGCGTTGGTCGCCACCTGCGTCGCGATCGAAGAGCAATACGCTCACGGCCCTGAATGCCTGATCGTGCCGGGTGATGACGGTCAGGTCGATCTGTATCAGTTGCTGATCGAGCTGGCCAACCGTGGCACCAACGAAGTGCTCGTCGAAGCTGGCCCACGCTTGGCCGGCGCTTTTGCTCAGATGGGTCTGGTCGACGAGTTCGTGATCTTCATCGCCGGCAAGTTCCTCGGCTCCACGGCGCGTCCGCTGCTGGACTGGCCGCTGGCCTATATGAAGGATGCGCCGGAGCTGAAAATCACTGAAATTCGCGCGGTGGGCGATGACTGGCGAGTCACTGCCATCCCTGCTCAAGCGGCGAGCGTATAATTCCCGGCCATTGCGTTAGCGCTGGCTTAGTTCTCAAGGAGAACCCCATGTTTACCGGCATCATCGAATCCATCGGCAGTATCCGCGCACTGACCCCAAAGGGCGGTGATGTGCGGGTCCACGTCGCCACCGGCAAGCTCGACCTGAGCGACGTCAAACTTGGCGACAGCATCGCGGTCAACGGCGTTTGCCTGACTGCTGTCGAGCTGCCGGGCGACGGCTTTGCCGCCGACGTCAGCCGTGAAACCCTCGACTGCACCGCCATGAATGACCTGAAAAGCGGCAGTCCGGTCAATCTGGAAAAAGCCCTGACCCCGACCACCCGTCTCGGCGGGCACCTGGTCAGCGGTCACGTCGACGGCGTCGGCGAAATCGTCTCGCGCATTGACAATGCCCGCGCCGTGGAATTTCGCATCCGCGCGCCGAAAGAGCTGGCCAAGTACATCGCCCATAAAGGCTCGATCACCGTCGACGGCACCAGCCTGACCGTGAACGAAGTCGATGGCGCCGAGTTCATGCTGACGATCATTCCGCACACCCTGAGCGAAACCATCATGGCTTCTTACAAGCCAGGTCGCCGGGTGAATCTGGAAGTCGACTTGCTGGCGCGTTATCTGGAGCGTCTGCTCTTGGGCGACAAGGCCGCAGAGTCGAGCGCTGGTGGCACGATCACTGAAAGCTTTCTGGCCGCCAACGGCTATCTCAAATCCTGACTGAAGGGGGTGCCTTGTGGCGCTCAATAGCATCGAAGAACTGGTTGAAGACATCCGCCAAGGCAAGATGGTCATCCTTATGGATGACGAAGACCGCGAGAACGAAGGCGACCTGATCATGGCCGCCGAATGCTGCCAGGCCGAACACATCAACTTCATGGCCAAACACGCCCGCGGCCTGATCTGCATGCCGATGAGCCGCGAGCGCTGCGAACTGTTGAAGCTGCCACTGATGGCGCCGCGCAACGGTTCCGGTTTCGGCACCAAGTTCACCGTTTCGATCGAAGCCGCCGAAGGCGTGACCACCGGCATCTCCGCTGCCGACCGTGCGCGCACCGTGCAAGCGGCTGCCGCCAAGGATGCCAAGGCTGAAGACATCGTCAGCCCGGGCCACATCTTCCCGTTGATGGCGCAGGCCGGCGGCACCCTCGCTCGCGCTGGCCACACCGAAGCCGCTTGCGACCTCGCGCGCATGGCCGGTTTCGAGCCGAGCGGGGTGATCTGCGAAGTGATGAACGACGACGGCACCATGTCCCGTCGCGCTGAACTGGAAGCTTTCGCTGCCGAGCACAACATCAAGATCGGCACCATCGCCGACCTGATTCACTACCGGATGATCCACGAACGTACCGTTCAGCGGATTGCCGAGCAGCCACTGGACAGCGAACTGGGCCAATTCAACCTGGTGACCTATCGTGATTCGGTGGAAGGCGACGTGCACATGGCCCTCACGTTGGGCACTGTTTGCGCCGAAGAACCAACCCTGGTTCGCGTGCACAACATGGACCCGCTCCGTGACCTGTTGATGGTCAAGCAACCGGGCCGCTGGAGCCTGCGCGCCGCCATGGCTGCGGTTGCCGAGGCGGGCAGCGGTGTAGTGTTGTTGCTCGGTCACCCGCTCGATGGCGACGTGCTGCTGGCGCACATCCGCGAAACCGGTGATCAGGCCGTGCCGAAAAAACCGACGACTTACAGCATCGTCGGTGCCGGCTCGCAGATCCTGCGTGACCTCGGCGTACGCAAAATGCGCCTGATGTCTGCACCAATGAAATTTAATGCGATATCCGGTTTCGATCTGGAAGTTGTAGAATACGTGCCCTCCGAATAATGACCGGTTGTTTCCGGACTCCGATTCGCGGCAAATAAATCACTGAGGGACGCGTAGCAGACGCGTCCCGGCTCTTTAAGAGAACTGACGAATGACCCTGAAGACCATCGAAGGTACCTTCATCGCCCCTAAAGGCCGCTACGCTTTGGTAGTGGGCCGTTTCAACAGCTTCGTGGTTGAAAGCCTGGTCAGCGGTGCAGTTGATGCCCTGGTTCGCCACGGCGTGAGCGAAAGCGACATCACCATCATCCGCGCACCTGGCGCCTTCGAAATCCCGCTGGTAGCGCAGAAAGTCGCCCAGAAAGGTGAGTTCGCAGCCATCATCGCCCTCGGCGCGGTCATTCGTGGCGGTACTCCGCACTTCGAATACGTGGCAGGCGAGTGCACCAAGGGCCTGGCCCAGGTGTCCATGGAATTCGGCGTACCGGTTGCCTTCGGCGTCCTGACCGTTGATTCCATCGAGCAAGCCATCGAACGTTCCGGCACCAAGGCCGGTAACAAAGGTGCCGAAGCTGCCCTGTCCGCACTGGAAATGGTCAGCCTGCTGGCACAGTTGGAGGCCAAGTGATTAGCGACGAAAGCGATCGTTTCAACCCGCGCGATCCAAAACCTGCGGATGCCGGCAAGCCCTCGAAAAGCGTCAAGCGTCGCGAAGCCCGTCAGCTCGCGACTCAAGCGCTGTACCAGTGGCACATGGCCAAGCAATCGCTGAACGAGATCGAAGCGCAGTTTCGCGTTGATAACGATTTCACCGATGTCGACGGTGCATACTTCCGCGAGATCCTCCACGGGGTTCCGCAGTTCAAGACCGAAATCGACACCGCCCTGACGCCTTGCCTGGATCTGGCGATCGAAGAGCTGGACCCGGTTGAACTGGCCGTTCTGCGCCTGTCGACCTGGGAACTGCTCAAGCGCGTCGACGTGCCGTACCGCGTGGTGATCAACGAAGGTATCGAGCTGGCGAAAGTCTTCGGTTCGACCGACGGCCACAAGTTCGTCAACGGTGTGCTCGACAAGCTGGCCCCGCGCCTGCGTGAAGCTGAAGTGAAGGCGTTCAAGCGCTGAAACGCGCTTGATACTTCAATGGGCGAGTTTGAGCTGATCCGCAATTTCTTCGCCGCCGCGCCCTGTGCGCAGGGCGGCGAAGGCGTTGCTCTGGGGATCGGCGACGACTGCGCCTTGCTCGCTGTTCCTTCCGGGGAACAGTTGGCGATCTCCACCGATACGCTGGTGGCCGGTGTGCATTTCGCCGACCCCTGCGATCCGTTTCTGCTCGGTCAGCGCTCGCTGGCCGTCGCGGTCAGCGATCTGGCCGCCATGGGCGCCACGCCCGTTGCCTTTACCCTTGCCCTGACTGTACCGACGGTGACCGCCGATTGGCTGCAAGCCTATGCCCACGGTTTGAACCGCATGGCGCAGAGCTGCGGCGTTGCGCTGGTCGGCGGCGATACCACGCGTGGGCCGTTGAGTCTGACGGTGACTGTGTTTGGTCGCGTGCCTACGGGTCAGGCATTGACTCGCAGTGGCGCGCAACCAGGCGACTTGCTCTGTGTCGGTGGTGAACTGGGCAATGCTGCCGGTGCCTTGCCGCTGGTGCTGGGGCAACGTGACGCCGAGCCAGAGGTCGCCCAACCGCTGCTCGATCATTACTGGTCGCCACAACCGCAACTTGCCCTCGGCCAGGCCCTGCGTGGCAAAGCCACGTCGGCGCTGGATATCTCCGATGGCCTGCTCGCCGACTGTGGCCACATCGCACTGGCATCGAAGGTGCAGCTTGAGATTGAACGCGAGCGCGTACCGCTGTCGGATGCATTAGTGGCGTTTCTCGGTCAGCGCGGCGCCGAGCGTGCAGCGCTGAGCGGTGGCGATGATTACGTGCTGGCGTTCACCCTGCCGTCCGTTGAGCTGCCGCCGCTGCTGGCCAATGGCTGGCCGATCCATGTGATCGGTCGTGTGGCGGAAGGTCAGGGCGTGATTCTGCTGGATCGCGAAGGGCACGACATCACCCCGCAAATCCGGGGCTATCAACATTTTCAGGAGACACCGTGACAGATCACCCGAAACAGGTTCCGGCCGAATTCGTTCCGCCGTCGGTCTGGCGCAATCCTTGGCATTTCCTCGCGTTCGGCTTCGGTTCCGGCACCCTGCCGAAAGCCCCGGGCACGTGGGGTTCGTTAGTTGCACTACCTTTTATCCCGTTGTGGCAGATGTTGCCCGACTGGGGTTACTGGCTGATGCTCGGGATCACCATGCTGTTCGGCTTCTGGCTGTGCGGCAAAGTCGCCGACGATCTGCGGGTACACGACCACGAAGGCATCGTCTGGGACGAAATGGTCGGTATGTGGATCACCCTGTGGCTGGTGCCGGAAGGCTGGTACTGGCTGCTCGCGGGTTTTCTGGTGTTCCGCTTCTTCGACATTCTCAAACCATGGCCGATTCGCTGGATCGACCGGCATGTCCACGGTGGTGTAGGGATCATGCTCGACGACGTACTGGCCGGTGTGTTCGCCTGGCTGGCGATGCAGGGTCTGGTGTGGGTTTTCGCCTGATTCCAAGGGATATCAGGGTCAAGTGAGGGACTAGGGATGGCTCGACGCTGGTTGGCGTTAATGGTTTTGGCTTTGCTGAGTACCGTGGCCGGTGCGCAGGAAGCTGCGCCGACGCCGGCGGTCATCCATCTGGCCAGCGAAGACTGGGAAGACTACACCGCCGCCGACGGCCATGGTCTTGGCTGGGACGTGTTGCGCAAAGTGTTCGAACCGGCCGGAGTAAAGCTGGATATCCGCAGCGTGCCATACACCCGTTCGGTCGGGCTGGTGCAGTTGAAGGAAGTCGACGCGCTGGTTGGCTCCTACCGCGACGAAGCCGAGCAGGTGCTGTATCCGCACTGGAACTTCGATTCCGACCACATCTATGCATTGGGGCTGGCGAGCAATCCATCGCCCACCGAGGCGACGCTGGGCAAGTATCGGTTGGCTTGGGTGCGCGGTTATCGCTACGAAAACTACCTGCCGAATATCAAGCGTTACAATCAGATCCAACGGCGTACCGGCATTTTGTCGATGCTCAAGCAGGGGCGGGCGGATTACTACATCGATGCGCTGACCGAGATTGAAGCTGTGGTGAAAACCGCAGCAGATCCGGCGCTGTATCGCTATTCACATCTGATCGAGTTGCCGTTGTTTCTCGGCTTTGCCGACACGCCACAGGCGCGAGCGCTGATGGCGCTATATGACCAGCGCATGGAGCAGTTGGTGAAGAGCGGCGAGTTGAAACCGATCTTCGAGAAGTGGAAACAGCCGTATCCGTTCAACTCGAACTGAAGGTCTGCACAAATCCCCTGTAGGAGTGAGCCTGCTCGCGATAGCGGTCTAACTCAGACATTGATTTAGCTGACACACCGCTATCGCGAGCAGGCTCACTCCTACAAGGGAGCCGCGGCGTCCATGAGGTAATTATCAAACTTTTTGATCGTTATGCCCGATAATTCAGCCTAAGCGTCTGCAGGAACCTGCTGTTACAATGCCGGCCTGCGAATTTTCAGACTCTTTAGATCAGGAGCACACCGGTGCCTGTCGTCTTTGTCGCCGCTTCCAAGCTGCCAACGCCTTTTGCGCAATTCACCATGCACGGTTTTCTCGATGAAGCCACCGGCCGCGAGCACGTCGTGCTGAGCCTGGGTGAAATTGCCGACGGCGCCCCGGTTCTCGGCCGTTTGCACTCCGAATGTCTGACCGGCGACGCCTTGTTCAGCCAGCGCTGCGACTGCGGCTCGCAACTCGAAGGCGCCCTCAAAGCCATCGCCCGAGAAGGCCGAGGCGTGTTGCTCTACCTGCGTCAGGAAGGTCGCGGCATCGGTCTGCTGAACAAGATCCGCGCCTATGAATTGCAGGACGGCGGTGCCGACACCGTTGAAGCCAACGAGCGTCTGGGCTTTGCCGCCGACCAGCGCGATTACGCCATGTGCCTGCCGATGCTCGAGCATCTGGGCGTGAAATCCCTGCGCCTGATGACCAACAACCCGCGCAAGGTCAAAGCCTTGACCGACATGGGCATCACCGTCGCCGAGCGCGTGCCGTTGCACACCGGGCACAACCCGCACAACAAGCTCTACTTGGCGACCAAGGCCAGCAAGCTTGACCACATGATGGGCAACGAGCATCAGGGCGAGGTTGATCGCGCGTGACACGGGGTCAGGTGCGGCGCCGGTTGTCGGTTGATTGGTGGAAATACCTCGCGCTGGCGCTGGTGCCGTTGTTTGTCCTCAACGTTCTGTTCGGTCAGGGCGAGGGGGTTCTGCCGGTACTGGCGATGCCGTTTTTCATTGCCGGCGTCGCGTCGATGTTTGTCAGCCTGAAGTTTTTCGGTCGCTATAAACATGCGCTGATCGCCACGCAAAAAGCCCTCGATACCCCGGATGAACCAGCAGCGTGGATTGCCCTCGCAGCCCGTCGTCGTGCGGCTTTTCTCGCGGCAGCCTTGCCAGCGTGGATCGGCGCACTGGCGGTATTTGTCGGTCTTGAAGCCGTACCGTTGATGCTGCTGGCGTTGTCCACAGCGGTGCTGTTTTATCTCTACCGTATCCCGCGTCAACTCGGCTGATGCGTCGTCTGTGGCTGGCGCTGCTGTTGCTGGCCGTCAGTGGTCCTGCGCTGGCGCAACTGCGGGTTGTCAGCCTCGCACCGTCCCTTTCTGAAATCGTCGTTGAGCTGGATTCGGCTGATCTGTTGGTCGGTGTGCTGGATGCCGGGGAGCGTCCTGCTGAAATTGCCAACGTCCCCTCTGTCGGCCGCTATGGCCAACTCGACATGGAACAATTGCTGAGCCTCCAGCCTGATTTATTGTTGCTGTGGCCCGGCAGTGTCGGCCCTGCGCAGCGTGATCAGCTCAAGCGCTTGGGCATCCCGACCTTCGTCGCCGAACCGCATTCTTTAGAACAACTCACCACCCAGATTGAAGCCATTGCCGCGCAATTGGGGCGACCTGAGCGTGGGGTGAAACGGGCGGCGGCGTTGCGCCAACAACTCGCGGAGCTGCGCCAGCGTTATCGCCGTGACGTGCCGTTGCGGGTGTTCTATCAGGTGTGGGACAAGCCGCTGTACACCGTCGGTGGCGGGCAGATCATCAGCGATGCGCTGGAGGTATGCGGGGCGCGGAATGTGTTCAGTGATCTGGCCTTACCTGCGCCACAAGTCAGCATCGAAGCGGTATTGCAGAGAGATCCGGAAGTGATTCTGGCGAGTGATCAGGCGCAGCTGAATGCGTGGAAAACCTGGCCACAGGTGGCGGCGGTGAAGCAGGAAAAATTACTGTTGGTCACCGACAAAGGCCTTGAGCGCCCCAGCGGCCAGATGATCGACGCCACCGCCAAGCTCTGCCAATTGATCGCGCCGAACAGGTGATTCTGTAGGAGCTGCCGAAGGCTGCGATCTTTTGACTTTGTTGTTTGACTGAGTCGGAAACGCCGAAGATCAAGATCAAAAGATCGCAGCCTTCGGCAGCTCCTACAGGGGGCTCAGTTGATTTCGGGAGTCCAGGTCACCCCAAACATCCACACCCGACCTTCCTCGCGATAGCCATACTGGCTGCCCTCATAGCTGTAGTTCGCGCGGCTGTAGCCCTTGTCGAAAAGGTTATCGACCTTCAGATCCAGCTTGATCTCGCGATTCAACGCCCAACTGCTGCGTAACCCGAACAGCGCATAGCCACCCAGCGCCTGCGTATTGTCCTTGTCGTCATAACTGCTGCTGACCGCCTGCCAACTGGCACCGAGGCTGACCTGGTCAAACTGGCGATCGAGATCCCAACTCAACGTGCGCCGCGCACGCCGCGCCAAGGTGTGCCCGGTATCGCGATCTCGCGGATCAATGATCGCCACGCCAAGGTTGCTCTGCCAGCCGAACAGTTCCTGCTTCAACGCCGCTTCAAAGCCGTTGATCCGTGCCGAAGCGACGTTCTCCGGGCGTGAATTGCTGCCGAAGATGATCGCGTCTTCCAGGTCGGTGCGATAAATCGACGCTTCCAGGCGGCTGCTGTCGCTCAACTGGCTGCGCCATTGCAGCTCGTAGCTTTTCGAGGTTTCCGGCTTCAGATCCGGGTTGCTGAAGTCCGGGTAGTACAAGTCGTTGAAGGTCGGCGCGCGGAAGCCTTCGCTGTAGCTCAGCAGCAAATCGTTGTCCGGGTTCAGCGGCAGGGTGAACGTGCCGCTCCAAGTATTCTGGCTGCCGAATTGCTGGTTATCGTCATGGCGCAGACCCAGTTCCGTGGAGAAACTGTCGGCCTGATAACGATGCTGGATGAATGCGGCACGGTTCCAGCGACTGTCTTCATCGAACGCGGTGCTGCTGTTGACCCGGTCTTCGTACCAGTCGCCGCCGAGGATCAGACTGTTGCGCGCGTCCAGTGTCAGGTCGTTCTGCCAGTTCAGCGAGTCGCGGTAGGTGTTGAACACGGTGCGTTCGTCGCTGAGCTTGTCGAGGGTCTTCTCGCGATTCTCGGTGTGGCCGAACTCGACGCGGGTTTTCCAGCGATCATTGACCCGGGCATCGACGTAACTACTGACGCTACTGACGTTGAAATCGCTGAAGGGCTGCTGCTGGTAGGACTGATCCGTCGCGAAGTCATATCTACCGAACGGGTTGTCGAACTCGCCCTTGCCACGGTTATCCAGCAGGTTGGCGCCGATTTCGATGTCATCGGTCAGTGCATGGCTGAGGCTCAGGCTGACGGATTTATTGCGGTAGGCGTCGTGATCGCCATCGCTTGAATACGACTCATGGGTACGGTCGATTCCGGCAGTCTCATCGAGGCTGGCGCCGAGATTGAAGCGGGTCTTGTCATCGCCTCCGGACAGGCCAAGGCTGCGCTCCCAGGTCTGATTGTTGCCGAACCCCAAGTGCATGCGGGGCTGCAAACCCTGCTCAGTACCGCGCCGGGTGAAAATCTGAATCACCCCGCCAATCGCATCGCTGCCGTAAATCACCGAACGCGAACCGCGCAGTACTTCCACGCGCTCGATCTGTTCGATATTCAGATGCTGCAGGTTGCTGTCGCCGGACGTTGAACTGCCGATGCGCTGGCCATCGACCAGCACCAGACTCTGCGCCGACTGCGTGCCGCGAATGTAGATCCCCGGCAGGCTGCCGCGCCCGCCGGCCTGCGCCACTTGCACGCCAGGGACGCGGCGCAGCAGATCAGGCACGTCGCTCGGTTGCAGGCGGTCGATGTCTTCGCGGGTGAATACCGTGTTGGCGGCGCTGCTGTCGTTTCGGGCTTCGACCTGGCGGTTGGCTGAGATCAGCGTGTCCGGCAGTTTCAGTGCCTGATCACGCTCGAAGGTATCGGCGAAAGCGTTGGTGGATGGCAGCAGAAGAAAGGGCAGGGCGAGGCGCGAGAGTTTCATGGAAATCCATCGGGAATTTCAGATGTGCACAAATCAAATGTGGGAGCGAGCCTGCTCGCGAATGCGGTGTATCAGTCAGCCCTGATTTGACTGACAGTCCGCTTTCGCGAGCAGGCTCGCTCCCACAAGGGTATTGCGTTTATTTGTCGAGTAAGGCCAGACGCTCACGTATCGACGCCTCGATCCCGGCCTCATCCAGCCCGCACTCGGCCAGCATCTGCGCAGGCTTGGCGTGCTCGACATAGACATCCGGCAAGCCCAGATGCAGCATCGATTTGAGGATGTTCTCCCGTGCCAGGAACTCACTGACTGCACCACCGGCGCCGCCCATGATCGCGTTTTCTTCGATCGTCACCAGCAATTCGTGGCTGTCGGCAATCTCGCGCACCAGCGCTTCATCCAGCGGTTTGACGAAACGCATGTCGACCACAGTGGCATCGATTTTTTCAGCGACTTTCAGCGCTTCGGCCAGTTGCACACCGAACACCAGCAAGGCGACTTTGCTGCCCTGACGACGGACGATGCCCTTGCCGATTTCGATCGGTTCGAGGTCTTTCTCGATGGTTGCATTCGGACCATTGCCACGCGGGTAACGCACCGCCGCCGGGCCGTTGTAGAGGTGACCGGTGGTGAGCATTTTGCGCAGTTCGTTTTCGTCGCTCGGGGTCATGATGACCATGCCCGGGATGCAACGCAGGTACGACAGATCGAAGCTGCCGGCGTGGGTCGGGCCGTCTTCGCCGACCAGGCCGGCGCGGTCGATAGCGAACAGTACGTCGAGGTTCTGCACCGCGACGTCATGTACCAACTGGTCGTAACCGCGCTGGAGGAATGTCGAATAGATCGCCACCACCGGTTTCGCGCCTTCGCAGGCCATACCGGCAGCGAATGTCACCGCGTGCTGCTCGGCAATCGCCACGTCGAAGTAGCGCAGCGGGAAGCGTTCGCTGAACGCCACCAGATCCGAGCCTTCCTTCATCGCCGGGGTAATCCCGACTAGACGTGGATCAGCCGCCGCCATGTCGCACAGCCATTCGCCGAACACCGCCGAGTATTTCGGCCCGCTGGCCTGCTTCGGTGCGGCGGCTGGAGCGTCCAGTGGTTCGAGTTTGGTAATGGCGTGGTAACCAATCGGGTCAACTTCCGCCGGGGCGAAGCCTTTGCCTTTCTTGGTGACGATGTGCAGGAACTGCGGGCCTTTCAGATCGCGCATGTTGCGCAGCGTGGCGATCAGCGTTGGCAAGTCGTGGCCGTCGATCGGGCCGATGTAGTTCCAGCCCAGCTCTTCGAACAGCGTGCCGGGAACCAGCATGCCTTTGGCGTATTCTTCGGTGCGACGAGCGATTTCCCAAGCGCCGGGCAGGCGCGACAGGACTTTCTTGCTGCCCTCACGCATGCTCGCGTAAGTGCGGCTGGAGAGGATCTTCGCCAGATAATTCGACAGACCGCCGACGTTGCGCGAGATCGACATGTCGTTGTCGTTGAGGATCACCAGCATGTTGGCGTTCACTTCCGGCGCATGGTTCAGCGCCTCGAAAGCCATGCCGGCGGTCAATGCGCCGTCGCCAATCACGGCAATCGCCTTGCGATCACTGTCTTGCAGGCGGGCGGCAATGGCCATGCCCAGCGCTGCGCTGATCGAGGTGCTGGAGTGGCCGACGCCAAAAGTGTCGTACTCGCTCTCGGAGCGACGCGGAAAAGCGGCGATGCCGTCCTTCTGGCGCAGGCTGCCCATGCGCTCGCGGCGACCGGTGAGGATCTTGTGCGGATACGCCTGATGCCCGACGTCCCACAGCAGACGGTCGTCCGGCGTGTCGAAGACGTAATGCAACGCGATGGTCAGCTCGATCACGCCCAGGCCGGCACCGAAATGTCCACCGGTCTGACCGACCGTGTAGAGCAATTCCAGGCGCAACTCATCGGCCAGGGTTTCCAGCTCGGCTTCGCCTAACCGGCGCAGGCCGTCCGGCGTATTCGCGCGGTCGAGCAGGGGCGTGGTCGGGCGCTTGCGGGGAATCTCATGAAACGTCGTGGGCATCAGGCGAATCGTTATAGGTATAGAAGATGCGGCAGTTTACCTGATGCATCGCCCCCTGCCCACGCGTTGGTCTTTTTTGGCGGATACGCCGTCAGTTGCGCCGCTCGACGATATACCGGGCCAGCTCGCGCAAGGGCTCGGCGGCCGCGTCAAACGGTCGCAGGGCGTGCAGGGCCTGATCGCGCAGTTCCAGCGCGTAAGCCTTGGCAGCGTCGAGACCGAGCAGCGCCGGGTAGGTCGGTTTGTCGCGGGCGATGTCGGCGCCCTGGCGTTTACCCAGGGTTTCGGTATCGCTTTCGACGTCGAGGATGTCGTCCTGCACCTGGAAAGCGAGGCCAATGGCCTGTGCATAAGTCTGCAGGGCGCGCAGTTCATCCGGCTCGGCGCGGCCGCTGGCCAGAGCACCGAGTTTGACGCTGACTTCGATCAGTGCGCCGGTCTTGTGCCGGTGCATCTGTTCGAGGGCTTTCTGATCGAGTTTGAGGCCGACCGAACCGAGGTCGATGGCTTGACCGCCGACCATGCCTGCCGGGCCGGCGGCGTTAGCCAGCGCGGTGACCATTTGCAGACGAATATCGCTGCTGCAATCGCTCAGGCGCGGGTCGAGCAGGGCGCTGAAGGCCAGACTCTGCAAACCGTCACCGGCGAGAATCGCGCAGGCTTCATCGAATTTTTTGTGAGTGGTCGGCTGGCCGCGACGCAGATCGTCGTCGTCCATCGCCGGCAAATCATCGTGAACCAGCGAATAAGCGTGGATCAGCTCAACCGCGCAGGCCGCGCCGTTGGCCTGTTCAGCCTTGCCGCCGAGCGCTTCGCACGCGGCGTAGGCCAGCAGCGGGCGCACGCGTTTGCCGCCGTTCATCACGCTGTAGCGCATGGCTTCGTAAAGCCGCGCCAATTCCGGCAACGGCGCGTTGAACAGGGTTTCCAGCGCTGCGTTAACCCGGGTCTGACTGCTCGCCGTGTACGCCGCGATCATTCTGGCTGTTCCGCGTCGAAGGGTTCCTCGGCGAGTTCGCCATCGCGCTCCAGCAGCACTTGCACCTTCTGCTCGGCCTGCGCCAGCGCTGCCTGGCAGTCACGGGTCAGACCGATGCCCTGCTCGAAAGCGGTCAGCGAGTCTTCCAGCGACAATTCACCGTTCTCCAGACGCTCGACCAGTGTTTGCAGGTCGGCGAGGGACTGTTCGAAATCCAGTGCAGCTTTTTTGCGGGCCATGGCGGCGATTTCCGGTTGACGTTAAACCGGCGCGACACTAGCAGATAGGGGGGTTATGGGCAAATGAGCGGGGCGGCTCTCAAGGGCAAACATGACTCTGTGGCGGTTGGGTTTAACGGGCTGCTCTGTCCGGATAATTGATCTGGTAGCGCGTGCTACGGCCACCTCCCGGCAAGCGTTGCAGGCAACCTTTCTCCAGCAACTCCGCAAGGTGTCGGGTTGCTGTGGCCTTCGACACTTTCGCCACCGCTTGATATTGCCCGGCACTGATGCCGTGCTCAAAGCCCCGCTCGCCGCCGTCGAGCAGACGATTGAGCATTTTGACCTGCTCCGCCGAAAGTTCGGACTCGCGGTGTGCCTGCCAGAAACGCGTCTTGCCCAGCACGCTTTCAATGCGGGTGATGGCTTGTTGCAGACTGCGTAGCAAGGTTTGCAGGAACCATGTGAGCCATTCAGTGATGTCCAGTGTGGCTTTTTGACTCGATTCCAGAATCCGATAGTAGCCGGACCTATCATCCAGAATGCTCGCCGACATGGCGTAGAAACGGATCGCTTGCGCTTCGCCCTGTGCCAGCGCCAGATCAGTGATGGTGCGGGTCAGACGGCCGTTGCCATCGTCGAACGGATGCAAGGTGACGAACCAGAAATGGGCGATGCCCGCACGAAGCATCGGGTCCAGTGCTGTCTGATGCTGGCTGGCCTCGAACCATTGGAGAAATTGCTCGAGCTGCTGCTCAAGACCTTGGCGAGGTGGCGCCTCGAAATGAACCGTTGGACGATCAATGCGACCCGATACCACCTGCATTGGCTCGTCACCCCGCAGCGCACCCACATGCATTGAGCGCGCAGTAAGGTCAGCCTCTTGATCGGGAAACAGCCATTGGTGCCATTCCAGCAAGCGTTCCAGCGTCAACGGTTCGGCAAATCGACGGGTGGCATCAAGCATGAGTTGCGCCAGGCCTTCACTGCGTTGGCTGACTTTATCGCCGTCGATCAACTCCAGGCCCAAACGTCGCGCCAAGGATGACCGCACGGAGCCGACATTCAGTTGCTCACCTTCGATGGCCGAAGACGTCACGATATTCTGCAAAAGGGCGTCCAGCTCGGTCTGAGCCCCCAAAGAGTCACCTACTGAACCGGCCATACCCATCAACTGACCTTGCGCCTGCACACACTCACGCAACAACGGTGCCAGGCGTTCTGCCTGCCAGTTGAAGTCGGGCCAATCGGGCTGCTGCCAGATCCAGTGAGTTGCCATTCGTTGCCTGCCTTGAGTCCGTGAGCCGAATAGAAAAGCTATTCGGCTCATTTTGTGAGCCGAATATGACGGCTATTCGGCTCACCGTCCACCGGATTGGCGTGATTCCTACAGCAAAAGCACATGTATCCGATTGTTAAAAAACCGCCAAATGGCTAATCTTCGCGCCTTCTACGACCCTATAGTCACGGGTCTTTCAGACGAAACGCAGTTTTCACCGCTGTGAAGTACCGAGGATCGGGTGCAAGGTTTCGTTCAGGCATGGCAGGAGGCATCACATGCGTTCATTTCTTTGGCTGCTGATCGGCCTGGCCTGCGCACCCGCGCTGCTGGCGGCGCCGAGCGCTGAGTTGTCGGAACCGGTGGGCGGCTGGCGCTATCACGGCTTGCTTGATCGCACGGAAAACCCGCAAGTCGCCTACCCGACGCCGCCGATCGATCGCGGCATTCAGCGCAATCGCACGATGATCCAGGGCCAGCTCAAGGCCATCGGCCATATGCGCCCGCCGCACAGTCTCGCGGTGAATGGCAATCCACTGAATCTGTACACCGACGACCAGGGCCGTTTCGCCCGGCCGTACGCGTTCGGCGCGGGCTCCAACAGCGTCGAAGTGATCAGCGCCGAGGGCCAGTCGCTCAAGCGTGTGCAATTTTATGAAGCAAACAATTTGCGCACGCCGGCGCGTATTCGTCTTGTCTTGGGATGGGACGATCCGAAAGCCGAGCTCGATCTGCACATTGTCACGCCCGACGGTCAGCATGCGTTCTGGGCGCGTCCGGCGTTGAACAATGGCGGCGGCCTCGACCCGGATGGCGTCGATGGCCCGGGCCCGGAAATGTTCACCATGACCGCGCCGCTGCACGGCACCTATCTGGTTTACGTCAACTATTGGGGCAACTTCGGCAACGGCGGCTATAACTTCGAGGAGACCAGCAACCAGAACGAGGTGATCACCTCGCAAATCACGCTGGTGCTCAACGAAAACACTGTCGACGAAAAACGCGAAACGTTCATCGTGCCCCTGCGGGCGATCGGTGATCTGCTGCTGGTCAAGACTTTCAACTATTAAGCATCCCGTCACGGATGAAACTGGGTTTGTGAAGATGAGCGATAACACTGTTACTCCGGCTGCCGACACGCCAGCGGCCAAACCTTCGCGGCGCTGGCCTTTGCTCCTGGCCGGGTTGTGCCTGGTGGCCGGCGTGGCGGGTGGTTTTGGCTGGCTGCTGCTCAAGCCCAAGGCGCCGCCGGCGGAATTGGCCAGTGACAAGCTTGGCCTCAGCCGCCCGGATGCGTTGCTGGAAACCCGCTCGCTGAGCCAGTTGCCCAAGGACTTGCTGACCGTGCCGTTCCTCAAGGCCACGCTCACCGAAGATTTCGTCTTCTACTACGAAACCCATGCTGATCGCCTCGGGCTGATCGGTAGCCTGCGCCGGATCATCTACGAGCATGATCTGAAGCTGCAGGACAGCCTGATCGAGCAGCTTTTCGATCAGCCAGCCGACGTCGCGCTGTGGCGTGGCGCGGATGGTCGCTTGAAGGATTTTCTGTTGGTGATGGATCGTGGTGGGCTGGCGAAACTGCTGGAGCCGCTGGCGAAAGTAGCGCTGGATGACACGCAGCTCAGTCAGATGGGCGAACTCAAGGTCGGCGGCGATAGCGTGCCGCTGTACCAATTGACCTATAACGCCAGCAAAGCCCTACTGTTCGCCTCCCACGGCGACAAGCTGGTGGTGCTGTCCAATCCGGCCAAATATTACGACCCGGAAAGCGGCGCGTCTGAAGAGTCGGGCCATGTCTCGCCACAAGCACTGGCGGCGCTGCTCAACGGCGAAAAACTATTTCCTGAAGCCTTCGGTCTGCCAGCGAAAACCCCAGAAACCAAGCAGCGTCTGTCGGTCAATTCCAGCGTTCTCGCCATGGGTTATCAGCGCTTCATCCCGAACTTCGCCGGGTTGCGCTTCGACATGGACGACAAGGGCTGGCACAGCTACCTGGCCATGGACGAACTGGAAAACCAGCCCGACTTCGATTTCAAACCAGTCTGGCAAGCCATGCCACTCGGCGCCAGTGCCTGCGTAACCTTGCCGGTCGCCGCCGAACCGCAAAAACCACTGCTGGTAAAACTCGGCGCCGAAGAAGCCGTGGCGCAAACCCTCACCGAACACGTGGCCGGCGCGGCGGGCCTGTGCTGGTACGCCGATTCGCGTTTGTACACGCCGCTGTTGGTGGCCAGTCTGAAAGACGAGGACAGCAGCAAACTTGATGGCGATCTCGGCAAGCTGTTCGGTTCGATGGTCGGCGCATTCGAAGCCAACGTCGAAGAAAACGTCTTCCCCGTGGTCGAGAAACAAGAAGGCCAGAACCATGTCTGGCAGCGTCAGGTCAGCTCCAACTTCGGCCCGTATGCGGCGAAGACTGCCGAGAATCCGGACGCAATCAGCGGCAAGGCGTTCATGAAAGTCAGCCTCGCCCGTCACGGCTCGACACTGCTGTTTTCCCTCGACGACAAATTGGTCGACAAGGCCCTCGGCACCCTCGACAAACGCTTCCCGCCGATGGCCGATGTGCTGCCCAAAGATGTGCTGATGCCGATCTACTTCGGCCCGGATTCGATGGCGCAACTGATGCAGCAGGAAACCCTCGACAGCCTGCCACAGGATATGGAGCCGGTCTTCTATAACGCCGCGCAAACCTACCTGATTCCGAAACTGCGCACCCTCGGCGGCTATGGCAAATATGCCCTGACGCTGCCGGAAGGCAGCGAGCCGGATGGCCACTGGCAGTGGTTGCCGCTGGAATGGAAAGCGCTGTGACGACACTGATCCGTAGCCTCGGCCTGCTCGCGCTGTTGCTCAGTGCGGGCGCCCGTGCCGTTGAAGCACCCGCACTCGATCCGGCGCAGTCCCAGGTGTTTCGCGCGTGGTTTGTGCGCATCGCCCAAGAGCAACTCAGCCAGGGCCCGAGCCCGCGCTGGTATCAGCAGGATTGTGCCGGGCTGGTACGTTTTGCCGCCAACGAAGCGCTGAAAGTCCACGACGACAAATGGCTGCGCAGCAATGGCCTGTCCAATCGCTACCTGCCGCCCGAGCTTTCGCTGAGCGATGAGCAACGCAAGCTTGCCCAGCAATGGCAGCAGGGCGGCGGCAAGGTCGGGCCGTACGTCAACGCGATCAAACTGATTCAGTTCAACAGCCATCTGGTCAGCCGCGACGTGTCGCAGGCGCGGCCCGGTGACTTGATGTTTTTCGATCAGGGCGACGACCAGCACCTGATGATCTGGATGGGCCGCTACATCGCCTATCACACCGGCACCACCACCCCGACTGACAACGGCATGCGTTCGGCAAGCCTGCAGCAACTCATGACATGGAAGGACACCCGATGGATACCCGACGCAGCCAACCCCAACTTCATCGGCGTCTATCGACTGAACTTTCTCTCCCAATGACCGGTGCCCGCATGTTGCGACTCTGCTCCCGAATTCCATTGCTGCTGGCGCTGTTGCTGCCACTGGCCACCGCCAACGCTGAAGATTCGGTCGAGCCGAGCGGCTACACGCCAGTCTCCGGTGAAAGCTTCTTCCTGCTCGCCGACAGCAGTTTCGCTGCCGATGAACAGGCAATGGTGCGCCTCGAAGCGCCGGGCCGTGACTATCGTCGTTTCCGCATGGAAACTTACGGCGGCGCCGACATTCGCGTTTACCGCATCGACAAACCGCTGGATTTCCTCAAGCGCCAGAAGAATCTGCACCGCGTGGTCAGCGACGGCCAGTTCAAGGGTGAAGGTCTGTCCAACACGCTCGCGTACCTGTGGGACAACTGGTACCGCAAATCCCGTCGGGTGATGCAGCGCGCGTTCTCCTATGAGTCGCGCAAACAAGTCACCGAGGAAGTGCCGGAACTGAAGATGGGCAACGCCATGGTCGCGCCTACTCCGTATGACGCGCAGCCGCAATTTGCGCTGATTCCGGGTCTACCGGTGGTCAGCCAGTTCCGTTATCCGTTGTGGCAGGCCAAGCCGATTCAGCCACCGGCCGGGGTCAATCTGGCCGGCTCCTCCAGCGATTTCGTCAGTGTCGCGCCGGGCAACGTTTACATCCCGTTGGGCAATCTGAAGCCGGGTCTGTATCTGGTCGAAGCATTGATCGGCAAGTACCGCGCGACCACCATGGTGTTCGTCTCCAACACCGTCGCAGTGAGCAAGATTGCCGGTGATGAATTACTGGTCTGGGCTGCGCGCAAACATGAAGGCAGTTCGGTGCCGAAGGTCAATGTGCTATGGACCGATGGCCTCGGCGTGATGAGCAGTGGCGCGACTGATGCCGATGGCTTGCTGCGCCTGAAACACGTCAGCCCTGAACGTTCGTTCGTCATCGGCGAGGACGAAGAGGGCGGTGTATTCGTCTCGGAAAACTTCTATTACGACAGCGAAATCTACGACACCAAACTCTATGCCTTCACCGACCGGCCGCTGTATCGCCCGGGTGATTGGGTGTCGCTGAAGATCGTCGGCCGTGAGTTCAAAAATGCGCGGGACTCGGTGTTGCCGGGCGCTGCAGATGTCACGGTCAGCGTGCTCGATGCCACCGGTACCGAGCTGCAACACCTTGACCTGAAACTCGATTCGAAGGCCGGCACTCAGGGCCGCTTCCAGTTGCCGGACAACGCCGTCGCGGGCGGTTACGAGATTCGCTTCAACTACAAGGATCAGGCCTACAGCAGCGCCTTCCGTGTGGCGGAGTACATCAAGCCGCACTTTGAAATCTCGCTGAATCTGGCCAAGCAGGATTACCGCACCGGCGAACCGGTGAAGGGCAGTCTGGTGTTGCTCTACCCGGACGGCAAACCGGTGGCCAACGCCAAACTGACCCTGAGTCTGCGTGCCCAGCAACTGTCGATGGTCGATAACGAGCTGCAATACCTCGGGCAATTCCCGGTGGAACTGACCAGCACCGAACTGACCACCGACAGCAAAGGCAATGCAACCCTCGACCTGCCTGCCGCCGACAAACCGAGCCGCTACATGCTCACTGTGTTCGCCAGCGATGGCGCGGCGTATCGGGTCAAGACCACCAAGGAAATCCTTATCGACCGTGGCGCGGCAAGCTTCCGTCTGAGTGCACCGCAACGCTTCAGCGCGGTTGGCGACAAGGTTGCGTTCAGCTACGCCAACGAGGGCGGCACTGAACAAAGCAAAGCGGTGACGCCGAGCACGTATGGCTGGGTGCGTCTGGAAGACCAGAGCACCGGTGAAGGCAAACTTGCGGCGACGGACAAGGGCTTCAGTCTCGCTTTCGAACGTCCGGGCACCTACAACCTGACCTTGAAAGATCAACACGGCCGCGTCCTCGGTGCCACCGGGCATTCGGTCACCGGCGATGGCGTCAAGGCAGTGCCGGGCACCGTGGAAATTGTCCTCGACAAGCCTGAGTACAAGGCTGGCGATGAAGCGCTGGCGTTGATCACGTTCCCGGAACCGGTCAGCGACGCTCTGCTTTCTCTGGAGCGCGACAAGGTCGAAGCCACCGCGCTGCTGGCCAAGGGCGGCGACTGGCTGAAACTGGAGAAACTCAGCGACACCCAATACCGCGCACGCATCCCGGTGAAGGACAACTTCGCGCCGAATCTGACCTTCTCCGTGCTCTACACCAAGGGCGGTCAGTACAGCTTTCAGAACGCCGGGATCAAAGTGGTCGCGCCGCAAATCGACGTAGCGATCAGCACTGACAAATCGGTGTATTTGCCTGGCGACACGGTCACGGTTGACCTGACTACGCAGTTCGCCGGCAAAGCCGTTCCGGCGCATCTGACCGTTAGCGTCGTTGACGAGATGGTTTATGCGCTGCAACCGGAAGTCGCGCCGACCATCGACCAGTTCTTCTATCACCCGCGCCGTAACAACGTGCGCACCAGCGCTAGCCTGTCGTTCATCAGTTACGATGTCGCGTTGCCGGGCAGCCCGGGCGCGCCGGGCAAAGCCAACCGCAGCGAGCGCGGGGTGAAAGTGCTGGAGCGGCCGCGTCGTGAAGACGTCGATACCGCTGCGTGGCAACCGGAGTTGTTGACCGGTGCCGACGGCAAAACCCGCTTCACTTTCAAAATGCCGGACTCGTTGACCCGCTGGCGCATCACTGCCCGCGCCATCGCCGATGACGGTCAGGTTGGGCAGAAGAAGCAGTTCGTTCGCTCGGAAAAACCGCTGTACCTGAAGTGGAGCGGCCCGAGCAAATTCCGCAAGGGCGATCAGCCGCAACTTGGCGTGTTCGCGTTCAGTCAGGCCGAGAAACCGGTCAAGGCTGAACTGGTCACTCACTACGCTGGCGTCGAACAACGCCTGCCGGTGACCCTGAACAACGGCATCAACTACCTGCCGCTGCCGGCGTTCACATTGGCTTCTGGCGAGTGGACGGCGGAGCTGGTGCAGGACAGCAAGACCGCCGATTCCCTCGCAGTGCGCCTGAGTGCGACCGGTGACGGCTGGCAAGTGACGCAGACGCAAAGCCTTGATGTCGCCAGTGGCGACACTGCGCTGAGTCTGCCGGCGGATGCCACCGATATTCGTCTGCGTCTGGATGACAGTCCGCAAGCGTTGTTCCGCTCGGCACTCGATGATCTGCTGAGTTATCCGTACGGCGGCGTCGAGCAGACCGCCAGTCGTTTGCTGCCGCTGAGCATTGCTTATCCGTCGCTCGCGTCGAATCCGCAGATCCGTGATCGCTTGCGTCTGATCATGCAGAACAGCCGTCTGCGTCTGGTGCAAATGGCCGGGCCATCGGCGAGTTTCACCTGGTGGGGTTACGACGGTGAGCCGGATGCGTTCCTTACTGCCTACGCCTATTACGCTGACTTTAACGCCAGCCAAGTGCTGGAACTGACCTTGCCGCCGGAGCACTGGCAGCGAGTGCTGGAGGTGTACGCCAAGCAAGCGCCGAACACGCCATTACTGCAACGGGCGCTGATTCTGTCGTTCGCCAAGCAGATGCATTTGCCGGTGAACACGCTGCTTAGCGGCTTGATGGACGATCTGGCCAAGGCCGGTGAAGGCAATGCAGAAACGCTGATGGACGATGGCGAAGACAGTCTGGTGATGAGCGATCCGGATTCGGCGCTCGGACTGGCGGCGGCGCGGGTGTTGACCGCCTCTTTGGCCACGCAGTCGAAAGTCGCCTTGCCGGACGCGTTCAATCGTCAGGTGGGCGCTGCACAACAGCTTCTTTCGGTCAGCTCGCAGCCGTTTGCCGAAGCGCTGAACCTGTCGTTGCAACCGTTTGATCAGGCGCGTGCGCAAGCGCTGTTGCAACGACTGTTGCCGCAGCAATCGACCCTCGAACGTGCGCTGGCGCTGACCTGGTTGCAACGCAGCATCGCTCAGGCTTCGCCGACCATCGCATTGACGCCGGGTGAAGGCTGGAAGAAAAACTACGGCGCCAGCGGCGAAATGTACTGGACGTGGCAAGGCGCGGCGCCAGTGCCGAGCGTGCTGACCGTGTCGGGCACGCAAGAGCGTCCATTGCGCGCGGCGTTGAGCTTCCAGACCCAGCAACCGCCAGTCGATCCAATGGCCGTGACCATCACCCGTCGCCTGTCGCGACTGGTGCCGGGCGACGAAGCGTTCACCTTCAAACTCGAGCCAGTCGGGACCAAGCCGCTGTCCAGCGACAGCCTGTATCTGGACGAAGTGATCCTCACCAGCAAAGCGCCGAAACCCCTGCGCTATGGCATGCTCGAAGTGCCGCTGCCACCGGGTGCCGATGTTGAGCGCACGACGTGGGGCATCAAGTTGCAGGGCAAGGAAGGCACCGAACCAACGGCGCTGGAGAAGGCGCGCTTCGAACCGGGGCAACTGGCTTACGCGGTGCCCGTCGATGCGTTGAGCGGCGAGCTGCGTCTGCGCCACTTGGTGCGCTTCTCGCAGAAGGGCCAGTTCAACTTGCCGCCGGTGCGTTTCAAGCAAGTTTACGCGCCGCAGCATCAGGCCCAGGAAGCGAAAGCCGCCCTCGGTCAGGTCACGGTCAACTGACATGAGTCGGCCGCTGCTGTGGCTGCTGATGTGTGTGATGCCTGCGCTGGCGACGGCGCAGGACGAGCCGTTGCGCGTGGCCTATAAGGGCGAGTTGTTGTCGTTGAGTCAGACGCAACTGATCAAGCGTGAACCGTTGCCGTCATCGCTGGATACGCCGCTGGGCAGTCTGTGGAAGTTGTTTGTCTACGCGTGGCTGGTGGACATCGGCGCGCGTGAGCCTGCGTATGAATGTCGCGGACAGTCGAAGGAAGAGGTTTATTGCTGCTCGGCGGGCGGCAGGATCGAGCGTGATCAAGCGTTGGTGAAATCCTGCGGGTTGTACTTTGAGCCAGCGCGGTTGGGCATTTCTGCTGCTGAGTGGCGGACGTATTGGCAGGCGCGGCAGGCGCCGTCGTGGTTGCTGGATTTGCCGTTAGTGCAACCGGCTCAACGGGTTTCCGTGGTTGAGTTGCTGAAGGTTCTGGCCTCGCTACCGGCGCAGGATCAGGCGCGTCGAGTGCTACTCGACGTGGTGCTGAACGCGGCGGACGGCAATGTCGTTGGTGAACTGGGCGGGCGCTTGCGGGTGAAAACCTGGAGCTGGCTTGGCGATCAGGATCCGCAGTCGCGGCAGGGTGGGTTTGCTGGTTGGACGGCAGATGGCGCGCCGGTATGGGCGGGTGGGCGAGGCACCAGTCAGATGGTCTTGCGGCATTACGGCCAAGCATTGGCGACCGTGTTGCCGGCAGCCTGGCCCGCGGAGGCGGGGCGTTGTGTCGAAGTCAGCCTGTTTTCGAAGTACCCGGTTTCGAAGGTGTTAGCGGGTGATCGCCTCGCGACATCCGGCCCGTTGCAGGGCGACTACCGCGTCGAGTTCGCCAACGGCAACGCGCTGGATATCCACAGCGATGGCGAACTGTTTCTGCTCAACGACAAACTCGTCGCAAGGCTTGATCGCGAAGAGTACGTCGCCCGCGTACTGGAGCGCGAAGCCAAACCGGAACCTGCCGAAGCCGCGAAAGCCCTCGCCGTGGCGATTCGCACTTATCTGCTGCAAAACGCCACACGCAACGGCGACTGCCTGAGCATCGATGACAGCAGCAATCGCCAGCGCGTCGCACCACGGCCAGCTTCGATGGAATCACGCAACATCGCGGCGTGGACCGCAGATCTGGTGTTGGCCGGCAGCACCGTCACCTATCACTCCGATCAACCCGGCCCGGACAAACTCGCTTGGCAACAAGCCGTCGAGCAAGCCAAGGCCGGTCAACGTTACGACGCGATTCTGCTGCACGCCTATCCGCGCGCCAGCCTAAGTCGCTGGGACAATCCGGTCGCCTCCTGCGAAGCATTGCCCGCAGCCCAGGACTGGCTGCAAAAACAGCGACGCGGCTGGCGTCCGAAGCTGGAAAGCGAAACCGGCTACAACGAAGTCAGCACATTCGCCGTGTGCAAACTGGCGTTCGGCAGGCCCTTCGTCGATCGCGAACGCCAACGTATTTACGTGCGTGGCGTACTGACTCTGCAGGATCGCCTCGACCTGACCCACGAATATCTGCACCTGGCCTTCGAAGCACACCCCAAGGGCCAGGATGAAACCTACATCGAAGGGCTCGCCCGTCATCTTTTGCTGGAATAGACCATGACACTCCGTTATCCACAGGTCTTGCTGCTGCTCTGCACCTTGACTGCGTTCTCGCCGGCCATCGCTGCCGACGGCGTCAAACTCGACACCCCAGTCGGCGGCTGGCGCAGCGGCGCCCCCGAAGGCGAAGGCGAGAGCTTCCGCCAGACCGTCAACTACCCGGCCTCATCGGTCAACACCCCGGTCGGCCAGGCCAACACCGCGCGCATCAGCGGCGAGATCAAAGCGGCGCGAAAGGACAACCAACCCGGCCGCCTGATCGTCAATGGCGTGAGCATGCCGCTGAAAATCGACGCCAGCGGCCGCTTCGACCGCCCGTTCTCGTTCCCCAACGGCAGTAACAGCGTCGAAGTGCGCAGTCCCGACGGCCAGCAACGTCATCGTACGCAATTCCTCAACACCAGCGGCGGCGCCACCCCGGCCAAACTGCGCGTACTGCTGGCGTGGGACAGCGACGGCACCGACCTCGACCTGCACCTCGTCACCCCCGACGGCGCGCACATCTGGTACGGCAACCGCAGCGCCGCCAACGGCGCCGCGCTCGA
The DNA here is from genome assembly GCF_900187515.1 of Pseudomonas sp. Irchel s3f10. NCBI lineage: Bacteria > Pseudomonadati > Pseudomonadota > Gammaproteobacteria > Pseudomonadales > Pseudomonadaceae > Pseudomonas > Pseudomonas sp. Irchel s3f10. The sequence continues at coordinate 59,188 of NZ_FYDZ01000014.1, read as the reverse complement.
CGTCGACGTCACCACCGGCTACGGCCCGGAAATCTTCGCCATGCCTGCTCCGATCAAGGGCCAGTATCTGGTGTATGTGAATTATTACGGCGGTGGCTATCGCGGGGACGACGAGGGCGGCGATGAGGCGGTGCAGGCGCTGACCACGGCGCAGGTGACGGTGATTACCGAAGAGGGCACGCCGAGCGAGAAGATGGAGACGTTTCTGATCCCTATGCGCGCGGTGGGAGAGCTGACGCTGGTGAAGTCATTCAGTTATCCCTGAGCAGGTACTCGCTCAGGGATAGCACTAGAAACCGGGCGGAATGTAACCGGGTACGAACGGAACGTTGATGCATTTGCCATGAATGATTTTTCCGTCCTCGATCCTGAACAGTACGATCTTTTTGGCTTTATTGACGGTCGCTTCCAGTTTGCAGTCAGAGCTATGCCCGACCGTCTCGTAGTACTCGGTGTACACCATGCCGTTGCCGGTGTGATTCATTGAAGTGCCGGCAGCTTCGGTGGTGGTCCAGCTGGAGGATTTGAACCAGGTCAGGACGGCCAGATTTTCGCCGTTGGCACCGGTCTGTTTTTTCATTGAGTCGGGTTTACCGAACAGATCGAGTGCTTCCTGAACATCCCGTCCTTCCCAGCGCGACTGTGCAATCAGGTGGCAGCCATTAATCATTGAGACTGTGGCTGTTATCAGCAACGTCAGTAACGTTTTAGTCCATTGATTCATCATGACTCCCGGTGTCATGTGCGAGACGAAATAGCGCGCTGCAGCGCCCAGAAATCAGGCTGTTACTTGTTGCCCAGTATCGCGTCGAGGTTGTCCATCATCTGGCCTTTCTCTTGAATCGGTGCAAGTTTGAAAAACATCTGCTGCATGCCCTGAATCATCTGCAAGTGCTCCATCTTGCCCACTGCAATCATGTCTTTTTTCTCTGGAGTGCAAACGAAAGCCAAAGCGCGCTGCACCCAGAACTCCTTCGGCTGTTGCCATTGCTCGTTCACTTTCAGGTGCCGCAGCATGTAGGCAATTCGATCCACCGATTGGCCATTAACAAACCGCACCTTGTTGGTCTTGCACTGAACTTCCAGGTTGTAGGCATCGATCATTGGCTTGCCCGGCTCTTCATACACCAGCGTCACCGCCAGCATTTGCGCACCCTTGGTACGCGTCGACGGCACCACGGATGTGCTGTCGGCGACATACATGATGTTCTTGTGCGGAACGCCGTTGCCGTAAATGATCCACCAGTCGCCGACGGGGTTCGGCTCTTCCGCTGACGCTGAGGTGGCAGTCAAGAGTGCAGTCAGTAGAGCGAGGGATTTACTCAATCTGAAAAATGATGACATGGTGTTGCTCCATTCCTTGGCGCTTTTGTAATGCACAAAAACAGAATGGAAATTTAGTGGCGGGTGCCGGCTGGGGCAATTAGGGCGGATGTGCTAATGGCTTATTGAAATGGCCGTTTGTTGGGCATTAATTATCGGCAAGGCTCAAGTACAGCGAACGCAACGTCTGTACACGATTACGCCCCTTGTCTTTGGCGCCGTACAGCGCCTGATCGGCTTCCGAGAGCAGACGTGACAAGTCGTAGCCGGATTCGCGGGTAGTCACCACGCCGATGCTGACGCTGAGCAGACCCGGCTCAAGAATCGACAATTGCGAGAACGAACGGCGGATCCGTTCGGCAATTTCCAGTGCAGTCTGCTCATCGCAATCGTTGAGCAGGCAGGCAAACTCCTCACCGCCAATCCGCCCGCAAACATCGTCCTTGCGCAGGCTCTCGACCACGATCCGGCCGAACGCGATCAACGCCTGATCCCCAACGGGATGGCCATAGGTGTCATTCAGACGCTTGAAGTTATCCAGATCACAAAGCAGCAACGCCGCCGGTTCTGCGTGTTGCTGGCTTTCAGTAAGCAACTGGCCGGCGTTCATCATGAACGCGCGACGATTGCCAATGCCCGTCAGCGGATCGCTGAACGCCGCCGCTTTGAGCTTGAGCTCTGCACGTTCCTTGACCATCGCCAGGGTGATGTAGGCAATGCCGATGACATACAGCATCGACTCGAACAGCATGAACGAGAAAAACGGCACACCCTCGCCAGTGCCCAGCAGCGCCTTTGTCACCGGCAGCCCTTCATCGGTCGCACTGCGAACGGCGTAGAACACAGTGTGCAGAACGGTCAGCACCAGCGCCGGCATAAACGCGACGTCCAGAGTGTGGCGGCTGCGCCAGAGCTCCAGCGTTGTCAGCACGCCGTAACCGAATGCCAGCAAGGAGTAGATCAGAACCCGATTTGGCATCGACTCGTAGAAGGCGGGAATCAGACACAAGGTCAGCCAGGCGAACGCGCCTGCCAGAATGCCGGACACTGACGGTCTGCGCCCGACCAGCGTGCGCATGGCCGTCCAGTTCATCGCTGCACTGAGTAACAGAACAACATTGCCGAACACAATGGGAATGAAGTCGACCCCTCGATCACGCCAACTGACCAATACCACGCCCAAGGCGCCCAGCAGCATCATGCTGCCGAGGTACGCCAGCGGCGGCTCACGGGTTTCGCGATACCAGGCGTGCAGCGTCAAAAGCCCCATCAAAAAGAAGACGAAGACTGAAACGACCAGCAGGGTCGGGATATGCAGGGCCATTCCGTGGATTCCCGTGAGGCTCAATACCGGAATCCGGCCGGTGGCGGGAATGCGGGTAAAAACAGAGGGGGTGGTTATAAGGCGGGATTTAGCACTGTGGGGGATGAGGCTGGCAAGTGTTTGCGTGTGGACCTGAGGATTGCCTATGCCATTGCGATAGGCAGCAGAGCAATTGTCCTGCTGCAATTGCCCTGTTTCGCTCCATGGTCAGGCCGCCATGTTTGGACTGAAGCTGCTGGAAGTCAGGCGTTCGATCGCGATAGTCAGAGCTTGATCGTCGAACAGCTTGTTTTTCCGCGCTGCAGCGCTGGAGCCACCATCCCATTTCATCAGTGCTTCGCGTAAAGCCGGAACGGTTGGCGCAACACCATCATGAATCAGCAACCAGTCGACCGTCGCTAGCAGCTCCATGCCAAAAGGAGATTCAAAACCATCGATCAATTCGGCCGTGCGCTCCAAAGCCTGGGAGTATTCCTTGGCTTCAGTCTTGAGGTAGGTCTGCAAAAAGGCTCTGCGATCTTGATCAAACCAAATCACATCAGTGTTCTCCGCATCACTGATGCGCTTGGCGCAATGCAAATAGCTGCCATCCAGATTGTTGAGCAGATGCTCCAATCGATTGGCATAGGGTCCGAATTTATGAGCGACGAATTTGAGATTCAGCGGGTTCTCAGTTCCCGGAAGTTTCTCGATTGCACGCTCAAGAAACCACGCCAGTTTTTGAATCTCGAGCAGGCTGCATTCCATGCCCAGAACCCAATAACGTCGCACCAGTTCTGCAATCAGCGCCCGTGCCGGAGTGAGCTGCTCCACACCGCTGCGTTTAGCGACGTTCAGATACTGATTGGAGGGTTCGAACACTAATACATCCACATCCAGATCACTCAGTACCTCAACTATTTGCTCGCGAACCTCGGGCCACTTCAGTCCACCATTACCAGCACCTAGCGGTGGGACGGCGACGGACTTCACGTCGTTTTCTATCAAGAAACGACGCAAGTCATGCAGACCTTCGGTTATCCAGGCCATTTGCGAGGGAGAGCGCCAGTGGCGTTTGGTAGGGAAGGTCACGATCCAGCGCGGGCCATCGAGTTCATTGGTGGCCGTCACGTGCATTTTGCCGGTTTCTACTTCACCGGCCTTGCACGCTGCTGCATACAGACGGTAATTCTGCGCAAAGCGTTCTTTGAACATCAACGCGATGCCTTTACCCATCACACCCACGGTGTTCACCGTGTTGACGAAGGCTTCGGTTTTGGCTTCCAACAGGTTGCCTTGGGTGAATCTGATCATTGGAAAACCATTTGGGGCGCGCATGGACTAGCAGAGCAAGAGCCAGATCAGAGAGCGGCAAACCTTATTCCTCATCAAAGTAATCGCGATCCAGCGTCGGCAACCGCAACAAGCGCGATGTCACGCCCACCTCATGATCCATCATCAGATGCACCAGTCGCGTTCCGTCTACCAACACAATGCCATCCACCGATTTAGCGAAGTCAACAGCGTGCGCGGTAAAGCCAGACGTGGTGATGAATACGCCGCGCTTGGCTTTTTGCCCGGCGAGTGCTCCGTAGAACGCCTGCAGTTCAGGCCGGCCAACCGTGTTTTGCCAGCGTTTGGCCTGAACATAAACCTTCTCCAATCCCAATTTATCGAGCGAGATAATGCCGTCGATACCCGCATCACCGGAACCGCCGACACGTTGCAGATCATTGCGACTGGCGCCATACCCCAGTCGATGAAGCACATCCAGCACGATCACTTCGAAACGGTTGGGGCTAACTTGCAGCAAGTTATCCAAAAGGTCCGCCGCCGTGGCATCGCGCAATTCCTTCAGCGCTCGCTCCAGTCGGTCGTCAGGGCTTTCGGTGGCGGAGGTCAGGTCTGGCTCAATGTTTGGTTGGTCGTCTAATGGTTCAGCATCAGGCGCGACCTTCAGCTTCACATTCATGTAGCCGATTGCCAAATGCTCCACGTCCTTGGCCGACAGTGGAAATGCATGCTCCTTGGCGTATTGCGCGCCTGCATCGGTCAATTTCCAATACCCGCGTTTGGCACTGCTGGAAAGACCGGCACGTTTGAGTCGATCGTGCGCCTAACCTGAACGGTTTTTGTAGGTAGCCTGACCACTGGCGATCAATTCTTCGCGCTGTGCTTCGGTCAGTTGCAGTGTTTTTGCTGCCGCTTCGTGAGCGTCCCGAGCAATCGCACCCTCGGGTTTTGTGGCGAGAAAACGAAGAATCGGTTCGATGAACTGATCGTAGGTTGGAACGGACATAGGCGCATCCCTGTGCTGAAGGTTTTTAACTAACCGGCGGGCGAGTATAAATTAACGCTCGCTGAGGATGCCTTGGAGAGTAAGCACTGTTTGCGTGAAAACGTAAGTCGCTATGTCTCAGTTCGCACATATGTCGAATATCTGGCTGGTTCACTTTCTCACAGGCATTAAAAAGCCGGCTTGTGGCCGGCTTCTCGGGGACTGGCTTGGCCTATTTTTGGTAAGCCTTGCCAGCCTTCAAAACGTACATCCGGATCTGCGTCCGGCTGTGGGACTTGGTCAGACGTTGGTCTGCCGCGTCGGGCGCTGTCTGGGCCGCAGGGCGGGTCGATGCGCAAATGTGGGGCGCAGGATACTGAGTTTTGCTTGGGATTCCCAGTCTGAAGTGCGGTTTAGAGCGACTTCTACGCCAGAAATCCGGGATTTGTACCGAATGTCCGGGCCTCTTCGCGAGCAGGCTCGCTCCCACAGGGATCGATGTAAGACGAGAGACCTCACCGTTTTCTAGAGAAACGGCACCACCGGCCGCCGCTTGCTCACTGTCGACCACCAGAATACCCAGCCCAATATATGTATGCGTTGCTCCTCGATCTGCGCCGGGCGGAAGACTTCGTCCGGGTATTCGGCGCTGTTGTGGCTGCGCAGGCGCAGGCCGTTGCCAGGCATACGGTGCAGGTATTTGATGCGCAGCATGCCGTCGTGTTCGATGGCATAGATCTCGCCGTCCACCACTTGAGTCAGGCCGCGATCGATGGCGACGATGGAGCCGTCTTCAATGCGTTCGGCCATGCTGTTGCCGATCATGTGTGCACAGATAGCGTCGGCGGGGCGGATTTCCAGTTGATCAAGGGGCGCGCGCAGCAGCCGGATGGAGAGATCCGTATCCTGAATGACGTGGGTTTTGTCGGAGCCGTTGCTCAGTGGTGTTTCTTTGAAGAAGGCCAGTTCGATGTCGTTGGGATGGATGAATCGATAGGCGCCTTGGGGGTCGTGGGCATCAAAGCTGTCGCCATTGCTGGCAGGCTGATTCAGGCTCGGCGCTTCTTTTATGCCTTCGCCGGTTTTCAGCCATTCGCTGTTGACGGACAGCAGGCGTGAGACTTCTTCCATGCGATACGCCGGGACGCCCCGGGTGTACCAGTTGTGGACATTTTGGGCTTCCGTGCCCCAGAACTTTGCGAAACCCGTCGTGGAGATGTTCGCTGCTTCCAGGAGTGCCTTGAATCTTGGACCGCTAGTGTTCTTTCTCATAAACACGGAGTCTACGGCCGTGCCAGAGCGGTTTGAATAAACCGGGCGTTCAAAAACGGACTGAATTTTGCGACGGGATGTAAGACGTTCTTGTGGGAAATTACACAAGATAAAACTTTTCTGTAGTCCGTCATAAACACTATGTTTAAGGCGGCTTTTCCCGAGCACAAAAAACCCCGGATCAACCGGGGTTTTCTTCAAGCATCACGCGTAGCGCAGGTGCTTAGCCTTTGTAGGCGGCAACCGACTTGGTGATCGCTTCGCGGGCGGCGTCAGCACCGGCCCAGCCTTCGATCTTGACCCATTTGCCTTTTTCGAGATCTTTGTAGTTCGCGAAGAAGTGCTCGATCTGCTGGATCAGCAGTGGCGGCAGGTCGGTGTATTCCTTCACATCGACGTACAGCTGGGACAGCTTGTCGTGTGGCACTGCGATGACTTTGGCATCGCCGCCGCCGTCGTCAGTCATGTTCAGGATGCCGACTGGGCGTGCGCGGATTACCGAGCCTGGAGCAACCGGGTAAGGGGTCACAACCAGCACGTCGAGGGGATCACCGTCGTCAGCCAGGGTGTTCGGGATGTAACCGTAGTTGGCCGGGTAGAACATTGGGGTGGCCATGAAACGGTCAACGAACAGGCAATCGCTGTCTTTGTCGATTTCGTATTTGATCGGCGCGTGGTTGGCCGGGATCTCGATCGCGACGTAGATGTCGTTCGGCAGGTCTTTGCCAGCCGGAATCTTGCTGTAGCTCATTGGGCGTTGCCCCCGTAGTTGACCAAAAACACTTGGCCGGATTGACCAAAAAGTGGCGGCGATTATAGGCATATTCTGCCGTCGACGCCATGTACCGAAAGTCGTGCAGAGCTTAGTCGTGCGCTTGATAGACCGGGTCTGTGGCCTGAAGTTGCCGCAACCGGCTCAACGGATCCTGACGGTAGAAAAGCTGTAACTGCGCATACACCTGTGGATAAGCCTCGTGCAGCAGATCCGGGGCGCTGAAGAAATATTCGCTGGTGACCGCAAAGAATTCCGCCGGGTTCTCGGCGGCGTAGGGATCGATGGCGGTTTCGGCGTCCGGGTCATGGTCGAGCTGGCGGTTGAGGTCGTCGTAGGCGTGTTGCATCACCTCGGCCCAGTCGCTGACGCGCATGTCGGTGTGCAGCGGCGGCAGGCCGTTGGCGTCGCCGTTGAGCATGTCGAGTTTATGCGCCAGTTCGTGGATCACCAGGTTATAGCCTTCCCAGCCACCACTGGCCATGACGCCGGGCCAGGCGAGGATGATCGGCCCCTGCTGCCAGGCTTCGCCGCTGTGTTCGCCGTCCCACTCATGCTCGACACCGCTGGCGTCACGATGACGTTGCGGGCTGAGGAAATCGTCGGGATACAGAACAATCTCGTGAAAACCCTGATACCAATTCAGGTCGCCCAGATTGAGCAGTGGCAATTGCGCCTGGGCGGCGAGCAGCAGGCGTTGTTCCTGATGCAGTTCGACGCCGGGCAGGGCGCTCAGGTGTTTGTCGTCGAGGAACAGCACGCTGGCTTCGCGCAGCCACTGGTCTTCGGCTGCACTGATACCGTCAAGGAAGCTCAGGTGATGGCGCACCCGTTGCCACATGTCGTCGGCAATCGGATACTTCGCCAGAATGCGCTGGCGACGCCAGGCGCTCAGCGACCACATCGGCTTAGTGCGATTGCGCTTTGGTGCCGCCGAAACGGCTGCGAACCACACCGAGGATCATCGGCACCAGCGACAACAGAATGATCGCCACTACCAGCAACGACAGGTTTTTCTTGATGAACGGTACGTTGCCGAAGAAGTAGCCCAGCGTGACCAGACCGCCGACCCAGAGGATGGTGCCCAGCACGCTGAAACCGAAGAAGCGCGGGTATGGCATCTTCGCCACACCGGCGACGAACGGCGCGAAGGTACGGATGATCGGCAGGAAGCGCGCCAGCGTTACGGTCTTGCCGCCGTGTTTGTCATAGAAATCGTGGGTTTTTTGCAGGTAATCGCGACGGAAGATTTTCGAGTTCGGGTTGCTGAACAGTTTTTCTCCGGCCGTTCGTCCGATCACGTAGTTGGTGCTGTCGCCCAGGATGGCCGCGAGCATCAGCAGTCCGCCCAACAGCACCGGATCCATGCCGCCGCCAGCGGCAACTGCACCGGCGATGAACAACAGTGAATCACCCGGCAGGAAAGGCATCACGACCAGACCGGTTTCACAGAAAATCACCAGAAACAGGATGGCGTAGATCCATGGCCCATAGTTGTTCACCAGCAAATCGAGGTAAACGTCGAGATGCAGGATAAGGTCGAGCGGGTTGAAATCCATGGGGGCACCTGTTTGACGGCCCGACTCGGCAGGCCTGTGCGGATGACTTCGTGTAAGCCTACAGCGGGGTGTAGTTTTTCTTACAAGCCGGAAAGCTCGGGATTATACGGTCTGAGGGATGAAAAGCGTGTTGGTTTTGTAGCGAGGGATGTCGAGGTGTGAACAATTGTCAGGAAGCATTCGGGTGCCTGAGGGAGCGGGCTCCCTCATCACACGTTGCCTGTGCAGTCAGAGCTCTTCGCTGATCGGCAGCACGTAGCTCTTGAACTCGGTGTCTTCCTTGAACCCGATGGACTCATAGGTTTTCTGCGCCACTTCGTTGTTGCTGCTGGTGGAGACGCGCATGCGCACGGCCTGGGTTTCCTTGGCCATTTTCTTCGCGGTGCGGATCAGGTTGTCGGCGACCAGTTGGCGACGGGCGTCTTCGGCGACATAGATGTCATTGAGGATCCACACGCGTTTGAGCGACAACGAGGAGAAACTCGGATAGAGCTGACAGAAGCCCATCAGTTTCTTGTCGTCATCATCGGCCAGGGCCAGGTAGATCACCGATTCCTTGCGGCGCAGGCGTTTTTCGAGGAACGCGCGGGAGGAGTCCGGGTAAGGCAGGGAACCGTAGAACTCGCGATATTTGACGAACAATGGGGTCAGCAAATCCAGATGTTCGAGGGTCGCTTGAATAATCCGCATGATAGGTCTCGTCTTCAAGTGGCTGTCTTCAACTGCTCTGACGGCGATGGGAAACCCGTGCGGCCGTGCTTCGATCCTGCCTTAAACCGGCGCAGAAACGCAATGCGGAAACGGTTCAGGTTGGGGGCGGATCGAGTAGGAAATTGCCTTTCATGTCTACACCGGCGTCCGATTCCAGCGTCTGAACCTGTGCTTCGTCCTTCAGGTTGACCCCCGACAACTGCCGCCGACAGGCTTCGCGCATCAGATAGAGCAAGCGGTGCGCCGCCATGCCGTAGCTCAAGCCTTCGAGCCGCACATTGGAAATGCAGTTGCGGTAGGCATCGGTCAGTCCGACCTTTGGATTGTAGGTGAAATATAAACCGAGGCTGTCCGGCGAACTGAGGCCCGGGCGCTCGCCGATCAGCATTACCAGCATTTTTGCGCCGAGCAACTGGCCGATTTCATCACCGACGGCAACGCGTCCCTGTTCCACCAGAACCACGGGCGCCATCGACCAGCCGTCAGCGCTCATTTGCTCTTCCAGCCGATTGAGAAACGGCAACGTATGCCGATGCACCGCCAACGCCGAAAGGCCATCGGCCACGACAATCGCCAGATCGACACCGCCGGGATGCGCCGCCGCGTAATCACGCAAGGCCTGCGCCGATTCATCGCTGAGCTTGCGGCCCAGATCCGGGCGTTGCAGATAACTGTTTCGATCCGCAGCGGCGCTGTGCAACAGCAGGCTTTCGCGCCCGCGTTCATTCAATTGCGCACTGAGTCCGGCATGATCAAAAGGCAGATGCACAGCATCGCGCGCTTGCGCGTGGGCAAACTGGAAATCCAGCTGCGCGTTGGTCGGCAGGCTGGTGCCGCTGCGGCCGAGGGCGATGCGCGCCGGGGTCAGGCGGCGCAGTTCCAGCCACGGGTTTTGCGGGTCCACGGGCGGTTTTTCCATGTGACTCATCCCAGTTGCGCCAATGCCTGGCGGAAGGCCGGCGGCAAGTTGTTGCCAAAGCGAACCTTGCCGTCCGCTTGCGTGAAGATGCCCATGTTCGCCAGCCATTGCTCGAACTCCGGCGCCGGTTTCAAGCCCAGGGTCTGGCGGGCGTAGAGCGCGTCGTGGAATGAAGTGGTCTGGTAGTTGAGCATGATGTCGTCGGAGCCGGGGATGCCCATGATGAAGTTGATCCCGGCCACACCCAAGAGGGTCAGCAGGGTGTCCATGTCGTCCTGATCGGCTTCGGCATGGTTGGTGTAGCAGATGTCGCAGCCCATCGGCACGCCGAGCAGCTTGCCGCAGAAATGGTCTTCGAGGCCGGCGCGGATGATCTGTTTGCCGTTGTACAGGTACTCCGGGCCGATAAATCCTACGACGGTGTTCACCAAAAACGGCTTGAAATGTCGCGCCACGGCGTAGGCCCGGGTTTCGCAGGTCTGTTGATCGACGCCGTGATGAGCATTGGCCGATAGTGCACTGCCCTGTCCGGTTTCGAAATACATCAGGTTCTGCCCGAGGGTGCCGCGATTCAGGCTCAGGCCGGCGTCGTAGCCTTCCTGCAAGACATTCAGGTTGATGCCGAAACTGGCGTTGGCCGCTTCGGTGCCGGCGATCGACTGGAATACCAGATCCAGCGGCACGCCACGGTTGATCGCCTCGATGGAGGTGGTGACGTGGGTCAGTACGCAGGCCTGGGTCGGGATGTCGTAGCGCTGGATGATCGCGTCGAGCATTTCCAGCATTGCGCAGATCGAGGCGATGCTGTCGGTGGCCGGGTTGATGCCGATCATCGCGTCGCCATTGCCGTAGAGCAGCCCGTCGAGAATGCTCGCGGCGATGCCGGATGGCTCGTCGGTGGGGTGATTGGGTTGCAGGCGCGTCGACAAACGTCCGCGCAGGCCAAGGGTGCCGCGAAACTTCGTTACGACACGGATCTTTTGCGCCACCAGCACCAGATCCTGCACGCGCATGATCTTTGATACCGCCGCGACCATTTCCGGGGTCAGGCCGGGGGCGAGGTTACGCAGGCTGGTTTCATCGGCGGCGTCGCTGAGCAGCCAGTCGCGAAAGCCGCCGACGGTGAGGTGGCTGACCACGGTGAAAGCTTGCTTGTCGTGGGTGTCGATGATCAGCCGGGTGACTTCATCGGACTCGTAAGGAATCAGCGCCTCTTGCAGGAAATGCGTGAGCGGGATGTCGGCCAGCGCCATTTGCGCAGCCACCCGCTCGCCGTCGTTGAGGGCGGCGACACCGGCGAGGAAATCCCCGGAGCGCGCCGGGCTGGCCTTGGCCATGACGTCCTTGAGGCTGTCGAAGCGATAGGTCTGGGCGCCGACCGTGTGAGCGAAACTGGCCATACACAATTCTCCGTGACGGCGCAGACCGAGCCTGCGCCGGGATTGTCGGCACTCAGTGCAAGGCTTGCTCAGCCTTCTGGATCGCCGCGAATTCTTCTTCCGGCGTGCCTGCTACCAAGTGATGTCGACTGTAGAACGCAAAGTAAGCAATTAACACTCCATAGATGACGGCGGCACCGATTACCACCCGTGGATCGACCAGGAAGCCTGCGACCACGGCGATGCACGCCAGCACCAAGGCCACGCCGGAGGTGAAGATGCCGCCCGGTGTGCGGTACGGCCGGTCCATTTTGGGGCGGCGAATCCGCAAGGTGATGTGCGCGGCCATCATCAGCACGTAGGAAATGGTTGCGCCGAACACCGCCACCAGAATCAGCAGATCGCCCTGGCCGGTCAGCGACAGGCCGAAACCGATGATGCCGGGAATCACCAGCGCCAGGACCGGTGCCTTGCTTTTATTGGTTTCGGACAGTTTGCGTGGCAGGTAGCCGGCCCGGGACAGCGCGAAAATCTGCCGCGAGTACGCGTAGATGATCGAGAAGAAACTCGCGATCAGTCCGGCCAGCCCCACGAGGTTGACGAAACTGCCCATCCAGGTCGAGCCGCCATAGGCTTTGCTCAAAGCTTCGACCAACGGGTTACCGGAGGTCAGCAGCGAGTTGGCACCCGCACCGCCGGGACCGACGATCAGAATCAGCAGGGCAAACATGAGCAGCACCAACATGGCGCCGATCAAGCCGCGCGGCAGATCACGTTTGGGGTTCTTGGTTTCCTCGGCGGCCAGCGGCACGCCTTCGACGGCAAGGAAGAACCAGATCGCATAGGGAATCGCCGCCCAGACGCCGACATAGCCGAATGGCAGAAACGGACTGGCACCCGCCGCGGCAGTGACCGGAATGTCGAGCAGGTTGGCGACGTCGAAGTGCGGCACCATCGCCACCAGAAACACCCCCAGCGCCAGCGCGGCGACGGCGGTGATGACAAACATCAGCTTGAGCGCTTCGCCGACCCCGAATATGTGGATGGCAATGAAAATGATGTAGAAGGCCAGATAGATCATCCAGCCGCCGATGCCGAACAGCGATTCGCAGTAGGCTCCGATGAACACCGCGATAGCCGCAGGGGCAATGGCGTATTCGATGAGAATCGCGGTGCCGGTGAGAAACCCGCCCCACGGCCCGAATGCACTGCGGGCAAAACCGTAGCCACCGCCGGCGGTGGGGATCATCGAAGACAACTCGGCCAGAGAAAAGCACATGCACAGGTACATGGTGGCCATCAGCAGCGTCGCCAGGAACATGCCGCCCCAGCCACCCTGAGCGAGGCCGAAGTTCCAGCCGGCATAGTCACCGGAAATCACGTAGGCAACGCCCAGACCCACCAGCAGTACCCAGCCGGCGGCACCTTTTTTCAGTTCGCGTTGTTGAAAGTAATCCGATCCGACTTTTTCAAAGTCGACGGAGGTGCCGGACGCCGGAGCGCCAGCCGGGGATTCGCTAGGCATAGGGTTTACCTTTCTTATTGTTGTATTGGCCCGGCTTTTTTGCCGGTGGGTAGCATGATCGTCCCCACGCTCTGCGTGGGGATGCCTCAACGGACGCTCTGCGTTCGGCTTTTGGTGGGACGCGGAGCGTCCCGGGCGGCATTCCCACGCAGAGCGTGGGAACGATCAGTGCTGCGGGTTTAGAAGAAGCCCAACGGATTGATGTCGTAGCTCACCAGCAGGTTTTTCGTCTGCTGATAGTGATCGAGCATCATCTTGTGAGTTTCACGGCCAACGCCGGACTTCTTGTACCCGCCAAATGCAGCGTGTGCCGGGTACAGGTGGTAGCAGTTGGTCCACACACGACCGGCCTTGATCGCGCGGCCCATGCGGTAGGCGCGGTTGATGTCGCGAGTCCACAGACCGGCGCCGAGGCCGAACTCGGTGTCGTTGGCGATGGCCAGGGCTTCGGCTTCGTCCTTGAACGTGGTGATGCTCACCACCGGGCCGAAGATTTCTTCCTGGAACACGCGCATCTTGTTGGTGCCCTTGAGCAGGGTCGGCTGGATGTAATAACCGGTCGACAGATTGCCCTCGAGTTTTTCCACCTTGCCACCGGTCAGCAGCTCGGCGCCTTCGCCCTTGGCAATTTCCAGGTACGAAAGGATTTTGTCGAATTGCTGCTCGGACGCCTGCGCGCCGACCATGGTGTCGGTGTCCAGCGGATCGCCGCGCTTGATCTGCAGGACTTTCTTCATGACGACGGCCATGAACTCGTCGTAGATCGATTCCTGCACCAATGCGCGGGAAGGGCAGGTGCAGACTTCGCCCTGGTTGAAGAACGCCAGCACCAGGCCTTCAGCGGCTTTCTCGATAAAGGTCGGTTCGGCCTGCATGATGTCTTCGAAGAAGATATTCGGCGATTTGCCGCCCAGTTCCACAGTGGACGGAATGATGTTTTCGGCGGCGCATTTCATGATGTGCGAGCCAACCGGGGTCGAGCCGGTGAAAGCGATTTTGGCGATGCGTTTGCTGGTCGCCAGCGCTTCGCCGGCTTCCTTGCCATAACCCTGGACAATGTTCAGCACGCCCGGTGGCAGCAGGTCGCCGATCAGTTCCAGCAACACGGTAATGCCCAGCGGGGTTTGCTCGGCAGGTTTGAGTACTACGCAGTTACCGGCAGCCAGCGCCGGTGCGAGTTTCCACGCGGCCATCAGGATCGGGAAGTTCCACGGGATGATCTGGCCGACCACGCCCAGCGGTTCGTGAATGTGATAGGCCACGGTGTTGCCGTCGATTTCGGCAGCGCTGCCTTCCTGAGCGCGCAGGCAACCGGCGAAGTAGCGGAAATGGTCGGCGGCCAGCGGGATGTCGGCGTTGAGAGTTTCGCGAATGGCTTTGCCGTTGTCCCAGGTTTCGGTGATCGCCAGCAGCTCGAGGTTCTGTTCGATGCGGTCGGCGATTTTCAGCAGGATCAGCGAGCGCGCCTGCACGGAGGTCGCGCCCCACGCGTCGGCAGCGGCGTGGGCGGCGTCCAGTGCCTTGTCGATGTCTTCGGCAGTGGAGCGGGGGAATTCGGCAATCGGCTGGCCATTCACTGGGGAGGTATTGGTGAAGTACTGACCTTTGACAGGCGCGACGAACTCGCCGCCGATGTAGTTACCGTACTTGGCTTTGAACGAGACTTTGGCGCCTTCAGTACCGGGGTGAGCGTAACGCATGATGATGTTCTCCTTGGCTTTGTACTTATTAGAGAAACGCGCAAGTGCGCTTGCTATAAGCGTAGAGCAAAGGTCGGGCCACTGCCGTGCAGGGCAGGTAAATCAAGGGCTTGGGTGGTTTGTCTCGGACGAGCGGATGGCGTCTGTGACGGTTTCGGTACAGCTCGGGTGACAGTTTGTACCGCTTTCGGCACAGCCGGTGACCGGGCAGTCTTGCCAGCATTGCAATGCGTCGGTGGCTGGAGGATGCTGGGCGTCACCTCAGCATTGGGCCGTCGAGCCTCGGGGAGAACAATAAGAAATGCACGACAACCATTTGAGTCGCCATGCCCAACAGGTTCTCACTGCTACCCAGGGCAAACCGCACCTGCACGGGCCCGGTGCCGATCCGTCGATTGCCCGTTCGTGGCTGCGCTGTCTGGAGGACTACCACCTCGACCCGGCGCTGAGCATGGCGCCGACCGTGCTCGAACACGGCCGGGTACTGGAAAGCCGCGAACGTCTGCAACAGGTGTTGCAGATCGCCGGCAATGAAATGAGCAGCCTGCATCAACAACTCTCCGGCGCCGGCCACGCGGTATTGCTGACCGACGCGCGCGGGGTGATCCTCAACTGCGTCACCGCGCCGGCCGAACGCAAGATCTTCGAACGCGCCGGCCTGTGGCTCGGTGCGGACTGGAGCGAGGCTTGCGAAGGCACCAACGGCATCGGCACCTGTCTGGTCGAGCGCCAGGCGCTGACCATTCATCAGGATGAACACTTTCGCGGTCGCCACACAGGGCTGACTTGCTCGGCGAGCCCGGTGTTCGACCCGCATGGCGAACTGCTCGCGGTGCTCGACGTGTCTTCGGCGCGCCACGATGTCTCGCGGCAAAGCCAGTTCCACACCATGGCGCTGGTCAATCTGTCGGCGAAGATGATCGAGAGTTGCTACTTCCTGCGCTGTTTCGATAACCAATGGTTGCTGCGCTTTCATCTGCAGGCCGAATCGGTCGGGTTGTTCAGCGAGGGCTTGCTGGCGTTTGACGGGGAAGGGCGGATCAGCGCGGTCAACCAGAGTGCGCTGAATTTGCTCGGGCATATTCGTGGCGGCTTGCTCGGTAAACCGGTGGAGGCGTTTTTCGATTGTTCGCTGGATGAATTGCTTGGCCGCGCCAGTGCGAATGCCAGCGCCAGTTGGCCGCTGCGCACCCGTGACGGGCGGTATCTGTTTGCCGTGTTGCGCGGGGAATCGCGCAAAACTGTACCGATGGTATCGACGCCGGTGGTCGCTGAGGCGCCGCGCCTGTCGGGCATTTGCCTCGGTGACGAGGCATTGCAGGCCGATTTCCGCAAAGCCCTGCGCGTCTTCGAACGTGATGTGCCGCTGCTGATCAACGGCGAAACCGGCTCCGGCAAGGAAGCCTTCGCCAAGGCTGTGCATCAGGCCAGTCAACGCTCCGCCAAAGCCTTCGTTGCACTCAACTGCGCGGCGATTCCGGAAAGCCTGATCGAGAGCGAACTGTTCGGCTATCGCGGCGGCAGTTTCACCGGCGCACGCAAGGACGGTATGCGCGGCAAGTTGCAGCAGGCCGATGGCGGCACGCTGTTTCTCGATGAAATTGGCGATATGCCGCTGGCCTTGCAGACTCGTCTGTTGCGGGTGCTGGAAGATCGGCAGGTGGTGCCGATTGGCGGCGAGCCGGAATCGGTCAACGTGCGGATCATCAGTGCCACCCACCGCAATCTGCTGGAGCGGGTAGCGGATGGCAGCTTTCGCGAGGATTTGTATTACCGGCTCAATGGGCTGGAAGTGGGGTTGCCGGCATTACGCGCGCGCAGTGATAAATCGCAGTTGCTGGATTTTTTGCTGGCCGAGGAGGCGGGCGGTGAAGCGATCCTGATCGACGAGGCGGCGCGTCAGGCTTTGCTGGCGTTCAATTGGCCGGGCAATGTGCGGCAGTTGCGCAATGTGTTGCGCACGCTGGCGGCGTTGTGTGATGACGGGCGGATCGGGATTGAGGATTTGCCGGGGATGATTCGGCAGGGGCGGGTGCCGATTTTTCAGCCTGATTCATCTGAACATCCACTGGAAGACGCCGAGCGGATTGCGCTGCTTAAAACGCTGGAGCAGACGCGGTGGCACATGACGCATACGGCGGAACAGCTTGGGGTCAGCCGTAATACGCTCTATAGAAAACTGCGTAAGCATGGCATTGAGCGTCGTGTCAGTTAGAAGGCCATCACCCTAGCCCTCTCCCAGAGGGAGAGGGGACTGACCGAGTCGCTCTACTGATCTACGCCGACCTGAGTTATCGAGTCGAACCCAGGATTAGAAAGCAACGCAGATCGGCTCCCTCTCCCTCTGGGAGAGGGCTGGGGTGAGGGCGGCAGTCTGCAGTCGAGTCGAGATGTTACGGCCCACCCACCCCGCCCCTCACCTAAAGAGTGCGATTTCCCCCTCCCTACGCTAACCTGCGGCCATGTTTACGAGGTCGACTATGCACATTCATATTCTGGGTATCTGCGGGACTTTCATGGGCTCGATGGCGGTGTTGGCCAAAGAGCTGGGCCATCACGTGACCGGCTCCGACGCCAACGTCTATCCACCGATGAGCACACAGCTGGAAGCCCAAGGCATTCAACTGACGCAGGGCTATGACCCGGCGCAGCTCGATCCTGCACCGGATCTGGTGGTGATCGGCAACGCCATGTCCCGCGGCAACCCGGCGGTGGAATATGTGCTGAACAAAGGCCTGCCATACGTCTCCGGCCCGCAGTGGCTGGCTGACCATGTGCTGCAAGGTCGCTGGGTCTTGGCGGTGGCTGGCACGCACGGTAAAACCACCACCAGCAGCATGCTCGCTTGGGTCCTGGAACACGCCGGCATGAGCCCGGGCTTCCTGATCGGTGGTGTGCCGCAGAATTTCTCGGTGTCGGCACGCTTGGGCGGTACGCCGTTCTTCGTGATCGAGGCTGACGAATACGACAGCGCCTTCTTCGACAAGCGTTCGAAGTTCGTTCACTACCGTCCGCGCACCGCGATCCTCAATAACCTTGAGTTCGATCATGCCGACATCTTCCCGGATCTGCCGGCGATCGAGCGGCAATTCCATCACTTGGTGCGCACCATCCCAAGCGAAGGTCTGGTCATCCACCCGACCACCGAGCCAGCCTTGCAGCGTGTGATCGAAATGGGCTGCTGGACCCCGGTGCAAACCACCGGTGCCGGCGGTCAGTGGCAAGTCAAACTGCTCAGCGAAGACGGTTCCGCGTTCGAAGTGATGTTCGAAGGCGTGTCGCAAGGCACCGTCGAGTGGGAGCTGACCGGTCAGCACAACGTCGCCAACGCCTTGGCTGCATTGGCGGCTGCGCGCCATGTTGGCGTAGTGCCGTCGATGGGCATCGCCGGGTTGAGCGCGTTCAAGAACGTCAAACGCCGCATGGAGAAAGTCGCCGAAGTCCGCGGCATCACCATCTACGACGACTTTGCCCACCACCCGACTGCGATTGCTACCACCCTCGACGGTTTGCGCAAACGCATCGGCGACGCACCGCTGATCGCGATCATCGAACCGCGCTCCAACTCGATGAAACTTGGCGCGCACCGTGACGGTTTGCCGGACAGTGTGGTCGATGCCGATCAAGTGATCTGGTACGCCCCGGCCAACCTCGGCTGGGATCTGGCCGGCACTGCCGCGTTGTGCACCGTGCCGTCGATTGTCAGCGACTCGCTGGAAGGCATTATCGAACGCGTGAAGAGCCAGGCTCAGCCCGGCACGCACGTGGTGATCATGAGCAACGGCGGCTTCGGCGGCCTGCACGGCAAACTCGCCGAGGCGCTGGTATGAACAATGGCCCCGAACGCATCACGCTGGCGATGACCGGCGCGTCCGGCGCGCAATACGGTCTACGTCTGCTCGATTGTCTGGTGCGTGAAGATCGCGAAGTGCACTTCCTGATCTCCAAGGCCGCACAACTGGTCATGGCGACCGAGACCGATGTCACGCTGCCGCCCAAGCCGCAAATGATGCAGGCCTTCCTGACCGAATACACCGGGGCTGCCGCTGGGCAGATCCGCGTGTACGGCAAGGAAGACTGGATGTCGCCGGTGGCCTCGGGGTCTGGCGCTCCGGCGGCGATGGTCGTGGTGCCATGCTCCACGGGCACGCTATCGGCAATTGCCACGGGCGCCTGCAACAACTTGATCGAACGCGCCGCCGATGTGACGTTGAAGGAGCGCCGCCAGTTGATTCTGGTGCCGCGTGAAGCGCCGTATTCGAGCATTCATCTGGAGCACATGCTCAAACTGTCGAACATGGGCGTGACGATTCTGCCGGCCTCGCCGGGTTTCTATCATCAGCCGCAGACCATCGATGACCTGATCGATTTCGTCGTGGCGCGGATTCTCAATCTGCTGGGTATTCCCCAGGACATGTTGCCGCGTTGGGGTGAGCACCATCTGAGCAGCGATGAATAAGCTGCTGGTGATTGGGCTGGTGTTGTTGCTGACCGGGTGTGCGACAGCGCGCACGCTGGATGCGGCCAAACCGGGGGCACCGGTGGTGTACTCCGGGACGCGTCTGGATCTTTATGCGCTGAATGGCGGGTGCTGCGCGATGGATCGGTTCGGGGCTGAGGCGCCAAGTTATCCGGGGGTGGACCTGCCAGCGAGTGCGTTGCTCGATACGCTGTTGCTGCCGTTGTCATTGCTGACGGTGATTGGCGTGGGTTTTCAGGCGACTGGTGGATTGTAGGGGAGCGCTGCGCACTCCATTCGCGAGCAGGCTCGCTCCCACAGGGGGATGCAGTGCAAATGTGGGAGCGAGCCTGCTCGCGAAAGCTTTCTTCCTGACGCGATAGATTATTTGCCCAGCTTGCGCAGCCCATCCGACTCGATCACCCGTACCCCGTCCTGCTCTTCCAGCGCCAACCGCCACATCGCCCGCGCCAAATGGCACGCTTCGATGCCACGGTATTTACCTGGAATCAGCTTCGACAACGGCCCGGCCAGTTGTTCGGCCAGACGCGGTTCTGTCCGTTCACCCAACAACAGTGAAGGCCGGCAAATGGTCAGTTGTGGCCAGTCCTGCGCACGCAGTGCCTGCTCCATTTCGCCTTTGACCCGATTGTAAAAAACCGATGATTTCGGATCGGCGCCAATCGCGCTGATCACAATCAGATGCCGCGCGCCCATCTCCCGCGCGCGTTTGGCGAACGCCACGACCATGTCCAGATCCACCGCGCGAAACGCCGCTTCCGAGCCTGCTTGTTTGATGGTGGTGCCGAGGCAGCAATAGGCGATATCGACCCGGCCGCTGAGTTGCGGCAGAAACACCTGCGGGTCGCCGACGGGGTTTTCCAGGTGCGGATGTTCGGCCAAGGGGCGACGGGAAGGGGCGAGCACGCGAGAAATCGTTGGCTCGTTGAGCAAACGGTCGAGTAGATGTTCACCGGTCAAACCGGTGGCTCCGGCAAGCAATACGTGCTGAGGCGTCAAGTACATAGTGTCTCTCCCTTGATACTGTTCAGCTTAGTTGCTCTTTATCGCTCCGTCGTTCAATGCAGCACTTTGCAAAGCTTTTCTTGCTTGCTGTTTGCGCAACAGTTGCCAGTGCGACAACACGGTTTTCGGCGCCCAGATCTGCGGCTCCGAGGCTTCGAAATTGTCCGCCAGTTCCCGTTCGGCGACGGTGGCCTTGGCCAGTTTGAAGGCTTGCTCCAGATCATCGGTCTGGTTCAGCGCCTGGGCGAACAGGGCGTCGCCGAAATAGGTGAAGTTGGCTTCTTCCGAACAGCCGAAGGACACCCGATCGGCGCGCGAGGCGGTCATGATCAGCGTGCGTTCGTCTTTCAGCGCCGGGATGAATCCACCGGAATAGCACGAGGAAATCACGATGATTTTGTCGCGGTTTTTCAGCGGTGCCAGCACGGCAGCGAGTTCATCGGCAGGCAGGTCGGCCAGCTCCATGCGCGGTTGGTCGAGCACCAGTTCATGCTCGGCGGTGCCGTGGCTGGTCAGGTAGATGAACAGCAGATCTTCCGGGCCGCTGCGTTCGGCGAGGGTTTGCGCGGCGCGGCGCAGGTTTTCGCGGGTGGCCATCGGCCGGTCGCCGAGGTGATCGCGGTGATTGACCAGACGAATCTGGCCATAGGCGCCGAAGCGCGTGTTGAGCATGTTGGCGACGTAATCGGATTCGCGCAGGAACACGCTTTGCTTGCCGTCGCCACCGAGGGTCAGGGTGTACAGCTCGACCGCTGGAGTTGAAGCGGGAATGGCGGCCAAGGCGTCATCAAGCAGACGGCCCTGAGCGAGCAAACCGAGTTCGAGGATATCGGGCAGCAACTTGCCATCGGCATCGCGCACGCGCTGGCCGTTGATCCAGGTGCCACTCATCACGCTGCCATCGGTCAGCACCAGGGTGCCGCGTCCGGCGTAGCTGTCGTTGTCAAAGCCGCCGATGTAGAAGCTGCCATCAGGCAGGTTCAAACGACCCTGACCGCTGAAGCGCCAGTCGCTGAACGCGCCGATGTAATGGCTGCCGTCGGCGCCGATCAACTCGCCCTTACCAGTCAGCGCGCCTTCCTTGAACTGGCCGAGCCAGACATCGCCGTCGGCGTTTTCGTAGCGGCCCTTGCCATGCAGTTGGTTGTTCTTGAAACCGCCGACGTAGATATCGCCGTCAGCGCTGTTGAAGGTACCGTTGCCTTCCAGCTGCCCGTTGACGAAATGCCCGGTGAACGAGTTGCCGCTGGCGTCGCCACGCTGGCCTTCGCCGTTGGGTTTGCCGTGGGCGAACTGGCCTTGATAGGAGCTGCCGTCGTCCATTTCCAGACGGCCGAGCCCGGAATACTGATCAGCCTTGAATTCGCCACGGTAGGTCATGGCGTTTTCTTTCAGGGTGCCTTCGCCTTCGCGGCGTCCCTGTTTGAAGCCGCCGGTGTAGCTGCTGGCGTTGGTGGTCAGGCTGCCCTGACCGTCGAACAGGCCTTGCTGAAACTGTCCGCGATAGACCTCGCCGTTGCTGCCATGCCATTCGCCCTGCCCATGCCACTGGCCTTTGTCGAACTGGCCGGCGTACCAACTGCCGTTGGGGTAGTCGACACGGCCCTGACCTTGCAGCAAGCCATCGACCAGTTCACCGCGATAGCGTCCGCCGTCGGGCAGGCGCGCATCCGGCGGCAACAGCGATTCGCCGTCGCCGCAAGCGGTGAGCATCAGGGTCAAGGCAAGGGGTGCAAGACGAGCAAGTGAGCGCATAGCGGGATCCGGGCAATTAGGCGACCGAGTATGCCGCAGCTATGTGACCTAATGCAGCCGGTAAAACCAGTGTTGACGCGAAACAGCGTGCGCTGCTTCGCATCCGGAACGATCAGACGAAGCAGAGCGACAGTGGCTCGGCGATATAGGCCGGTTTGTCCGAGCCTTCTATCTCCAGTGTCGCGGTGGCTTTGAGCAGCCACTGCCCAGGTTTTTTCTCGGTCACTTCGCCCAGATCGACCTTCAGGCGGACTTTGGAATTGACCTTCACTGGCTGGATGAAACGCACGCTGTCCAGGCCGTAGTTGACGACCATCTTCACGCCTTGCGGCAGGATCAGGATGTCTTCCATCAATTTGGGGATCAGCGACAACGACAGGAAACCGTGAGCAATGGTGCTGCCGAAAGGTGTTTGCGCGGCTTTGACCGGGTCGACGTGAATGAACTGATAATCCCCGGTGGCTTCGGCGAACAGGTTGATGCGTTCCTGATCGATGGTGAGCCATTCGGAACGTCCGAGTTCCTTGCCGACATAATCTTTGAGCTCTGCAACGGGAACATAGGGCATTGAGACTCTCCTTGGGTTCATCGGTTTTATAGTTTTTCAGGTGGGGGGATTTGACCTCCCTGCGAACCACTGTAGATCATCATGGCGATTTGCTCCGGTCAACCGACCATGCTTTTGGCGAATGCCGGTCCATAGCGCAGGCGTGCTTATAATGCGGGCGACTTGCACAGTGGAAAGTAAGACGGAGATGTCGGATGTTGCTACGTGGCCTGACCATGCTGGTGCTGTTCCAATTGCTCGGTACGGCGCTCAATCATTTGCTGTTGCCGGTACTGCCGGGGCCGATCATCGGTCTGCTGCTGTTGCTGGTCTTTCTGATCATTCGCGGTGAAGTCGGCGAACCGCTGAATCTCGCGGCCGGCAGCCTGCTGCGTTATCTGCCTTTGTTGTTGGTGCCGCCGGCCGTGGGCGTGATGGTTTATGCGAGCGACATTGCCGCGGATTTCTGGGCGATTGTCGGCGCGCTGGTGCTGTCGCTGATCCTGTCGATGGCTTTTGCCGGCGTGCTGATGCAGCGTCTGGTCAAACGTCACGTGCCTGCGTCGGAGGAGTCCTGATGCTTTTCGACTGGCAGGGCGCCTGGGCTTCGGTCATTCATCACCCGCTGTTCGGCATCGGCATCACCCTCGGTGCCTATCAACTGGTGCTGGCGGCGTTCGAGAAAACCCGCTGGATCTTTCTGCAACCGGTGCTGGTCTCCATGCTGTTGGTGATCGGCGTGCTGGTCGGCTGCGGCCTGACCTACGCCGAGTACCGCAAGAGCACCGAGATCCTCAGCATTCTGCTGGGCCCGGCGACGGTGGCGCTGGCCGTGCCGCTGTATCTCAACCTGCGACGTATTCGGCAATTGTTCTGGCCGATTTTTACTACGCTGGTGATAGGCGGTGTCGTGGCCACGGGCATGGGCGTGGCGCTGGGCTGGTGGTTCGGTGCCGAGCACATGATCCTGATGACCATGGCGCCGAAGTCGGTGACCTCGCCGATTGCCATGTTGGTCGCCGAGCAGATCGGTGGTGTTGCGGCACTGGCCGCTGTGTTCGTATTGATCACCGGGGTGATTGGCGCGATTTTTGGTCCGACGCTGTTGAACCGCCTCGGTGTGCACAGCCCGGAAGCGCGCGGCATGGCGCTTGGCATGACCGCCCACGCGGTCGGCACGGCAGTGGCCATGCAGGAAAGTGATGAGTGCGGTGCCTTTGCGGCGCTGGCGATGAGTCTGATGGGCGTGGCCACGGCGGTGTTCCTGCCGTTGGCGGTGTCGATGGTGGTGTAAGGAAATGTCTATGAGTCTGCCGCTTTTCCCGCTGAACACGGTGCTGTTTCCCGGTTGCAATCTCGATTTGCAGATATTCGAGGCGCGCTATCTGGACATGATCGGCCGCTGCATGAAACAGGGCGCAGGCTTCGGCGTCGTGTGCATCCTTGAGGGCCATGAAGTCGGCGCTGCCCCTGAAGGTTTTGCCTTGGTCGGATGTGAGGCGCGCATCACCGATTTCCAGCAGCAGGACAATGGTCTGCTGGGGATTCGGGTGCAGGGCGCTCGACGTTTCAACGTGTTACGCACCGAGGTGCAGCGTGATCAATTGATCATCGCCGATGTCGAGTGGCTGGACGAGGAGCCCGAGCAACCGTTGCAGGACGAAGACGCCGACCTGATGGCACTGCTCAAGGCATTGGCGGAGCACCCGATGGTCGAGGCGCTGAACATGGGCATCGAAGCGCTGGGGCAGCAGTCATTGGCCAATCAATTGGCCTATCTGTTGCCTTTCGCTGAAGAAGACAAAATCGACCTGCTACAACTCGATGATCCGCAACAGCGACTCGATGCAATCCAGGCATTGCTCGATGAGTTGCAGGGCGAATTGTTCGCATAGTTACACTTCGATGAGCCCCTGCCATCTGCCCGCAGTGTTTGGGCTTTGCTTCGGCAAGACTCACAGGAACTCGTTGTCGGGCCCAATAATGGTCAGGCTCCGATGTGACGAGGAACATCACATCGGGCGCTTGGCATCAAGCAGCTTCGGTCAGGGTCAAGAGGCGCTGGCCGGCGCTATGACCAGGTCTTCGGGTTTGATCCGCAAGGCCGGGTTGCTGTCGATTCCCCAGTAGTCTTTTGTCGAGTTGTAATACAGCGTGCCGTCCAGTTTCGTCGTCACGCCAAGGTTCTGGACAATGATTCTGGCGGCCAGCTCATTGCGTTGCCGGTGCAGGCGAATGTCGGCCAGCAGGCTATCGACGCTCGAATAGCTCTGAGCGTTGATCAGGTAAAGTTGCAGCACTTCAAACAGCAAGGCGACCTCATAGATGTTGCCGGAGCGGGTCACTACGCTCACCGACTCGACCGGCATGTCATCTTCTATGGTCGGCAACTCGATCAGGGCACTCCCCACCCACAGGCGCTCGGCGTCCAGTTTGATGTCATCGCGGCTGATCGCCTCGGTCATTCGGGCGGTGAACAGATTCCAGGTCGAGGCATTGCTCGTTCTTGCCTGGGCTCCCGGAGTCATCAGGCGAATGATCATGTTGCTGGTCAGGTAGATGTCGTAGGACGAACTTGCGCCTTGGAGAACATAGATGCCGTTGTGGGATGCGGTCTCTATATCGACCCGGTTGGGTGTGGCTGGCAGCGCGATGGTGCGAGCAATCGTTGGCCGGGAAAACAGATATTCACCATGTCTTGGCTTCAGGCAGCCAGCGGCCTTGCGAATCTTGCTGCCCGGTTCCATGGCGTCCGAGAGATAGGGCAGATCGGGCAGTTGCAGCCGGTAAGAAACGCCGTCCTGCATTACCACGGCAATGTCCTGTGCCAGATGAGCAGTCGTGACCTTCAGGCTGTTTTGGCCGCTGTAGCCATTGGCGTACGTCGATGTCTGGACGACGCCCTTGAGTGTCACTATTTTCTCCGGAAGCAACAGCGAGATATTGATGTCGCTGTAGTACAGGTGGGAGTTGAGCGATACGCCCGCGCGCTTCTCGACATGGTAATTGACGACCACATCGACCATCTCGGCATCCTTGTAATCCAGATAGATGACTCTGGAGGTTTTGGGCAGGTCGGGCCCGGCAACGAATTCGACCCTGCGCTCGGTGCGTGCCACAAAATGCCGCTTCGATCCCTGCTCCGTGAGCGTGACCGTGCCGCCATTGATGATCTCGGTGGCAGCGGATTTGCCGATGACACTGACGACCACTTCAACATCCTGCGCCGGCGCCCCTTGCATCAGCGATGGCAGGGCAGGCAGCAGTTCATAGCCGTCCTGAGTCTTGAACAGCAATTGGCCATTTTTCAGGTGACGTTGACCGTCGACCCATTGGTAGATGTTTTCGATAGTCAGGACATGCTCGGGGTCCTCACCATCCCGGCCACGCAATGAACTGACGAGCAGTGAGGTGCCGACGATCTGCCAACGCTGGATCCATTCGATGGGCCAGCCCAGTTCGATGACACTCGACTGCTCACCGTCTTCAATGATCGTGGTCCTGGCTGAGGTGTCCGCGATGTAGTAGCGATCCAGGCCGAGACCTCCGTCAACACGGCAATCGGCACCGCGGATGGCAATGGTATCGTCACCGTCACCGGCCGCGATGTGATCATTGCCATTGGCCGAAATGCGATTGGCCTCGCTGCTCCCGGTGACCAGACTGACACCATTGCGCAATGTCGAGATGTTTTCGATCGCGCGCACGTGTGCGATCTCGATCGCAGTCGTGGTCTGGTCATGGCTGCGCAGGGCGACCTTGCCGGTCTGCAGATTGATGTTGTAACCGAGGTGGCGAGTATCAGTGACGGGGCGGCGGCCTTCAAAGGCCAGGGTGTCGGAACCTTCGCCGCCATCGAGCGTGCTGATACCGGATGGCGCTGCTTGCTGATTGAGCAACTTGTCGGTGGTTTCGAAGTAAAACTCATCGGCCTTGCTGCCCCCGGTCAGGGTCTTCGTGCCCTCCCGATAGCTGAAGAAGTTAGGTTTGTCCTTGACCCCGACGACCTGGTCGTTGCCGTCATCGAGGCGCCAGAACACGCCTTTGTCATCGCCGGGCGTACCTTTGACGCTACCCGCGAGGTTTGGCGGTATGCCGTCGCGGGCATCAATGATGTCGTCGCCGCCGATGATGACTGTTTCGCTGTCGAGCTTGAACGCTTGCTCTCCGGCGCGCTCATTCCATTGGTGACGCCAGATTTTCAAGGGTTGCAGTTCGACACTGAAGCTGCCGTTGACCACATATTCCGCAAAGTTCTTGTAGGCACCTTCCAGCAAGGCTTTGGTCGAGACCTCCCGTTGCCGGGTGTAATCACTGAATGCCTTGGAGATTTTGAAGCGGTCCAGCACTTCTTGATCCAGCTCCTGCCCGGTGAAGGCGAACCAGCCGGAGCGCAAGCGTTCATGGGCGCTCAGTTCGATGTAATCATCAATATCGTCGACCACTCGCGCGGCCTGGTAAATCATCGATCCGAGAATGAGGATGGCCGCTGCGGCCAGGCCCAACGGACCGGCGACACTGCCAAAACCGGCCAGCGCCGCTGCGCCCAGCGCCAGGCTGATGCCCGCACTGGCGACACTCAGAGCGCCGGCGACGTAGTGATCCTGTGCCTCCTTGCCGCTGGTCGCCGCGGCCGCATTGAACGAGGACACGGCGTCGTTGATGTCGAATGGCAGGGTGATTGCGCTGGCAAAGAGGCCGGCACCCCGACTCAGGTATTTGCCGGCCGACGTCAGCGGGAATCGCCCAAACGCCCTCGAACCGTTTCTGAGCATCGCTTCGCCGGTTTTGGTCAGGCCGCGTTCGATGATCAGAGAACCCAATTCGGCAGCAATCGAACTCCCCTGGTAGACGGCTTCCAGGGTGTGGCCTTTTTTGATGGCATCCATCATCGCCATGTAGCCGCTGTAAATCCCGAATGCCTGCAAGCCGACACCGGCACCACTCATCAGGTAGCTTTTGGATTTGCTGACCCAGCCCGGTGCGTTTTCAAACGAATCGACGCGATGAATGTCCAGGGTTTGTGCCGCGTGGCTCAGTTGGTTCAGGCGATCCATTCCGCTGCCGGCGGGCAGCGGTCTGGCGCTGACGAACAGCGCCGAGGCATCGCTGGAACGTTTGCAGGCAATTTCAAAGAAGAGGGTGGCCACGACCCCGCTGTCGGCGATGTCCGCGTGTCTGACGCGTGTCTCGACCGTTGCCGAGTTGAAGTTGAGTGCATTCAGAAAGGCCTGGTCCGGTGTTTTCATGCTGGCGTTCGCCGCACTGATGACCTGGCCGTTGACCGTGGCGCCCAAGGCCTTGAGTTCCACACGGCTCACCCAGACTTCACCGATGCGCAGGGGGCCGAAATGTTTATCGAGGGATTTGAGTGTGTGTTTTACGCCATCGCCTTCAATGAGTGTGTCTGTTGTTATGTTTGAAAGTGTGGAAGTGGCTTCAGTATTGTTGGCTGCAGGCGCATGAGTATTGGCCGAACGACTGATTGCGGTGACCTGCAGAGTGGGGCCAAGAGGTATTTCGATTGCCGGTTCTATAAGTTTTGCCACGAATTGATCCTTTTAATGATAAGCGTTGTGCCGCCCCGGTTTCCGTACCGGTTTGAATAAGGCGTTTAACTGATTTGAATCAGGAAAAGTTGTTGCGAGTACAGGCACTCAGGCGCATTTATTCAGGCCAGGTGATGTCATCGCCGAACTCGTCTTTATTGCCGGAAAGTTTGAGTATCGGTTTGCCCGCCGCTTGCGCGGCATCGATCAGTCGATCGTATTCATGGTGGTTGGCACGCCCCGCGTGGGTTGCCGCTTCGATGCGTTCGGCGTTTGCGCCGGCCTGTTCCTGGATGTCGTAAACGTTCGCCGCTTTGCTCAGGGTTGAATCCAGCAACCAGACGCGCTTGGCGTCCAGACCTTTTTTGGTCACGGAAATCAGGCCTTCGTGATCATCCGAGGGAAACCGGGTGGTCGGAGCGTCGAGGGCAGACGAGTTGAACAGATAGTTCACTTCATGGGGGACCACTTCCAGGCCTCGGGTGTCCAGTACATAGATAAACATTTGTGTCTGGCGCTCCCGGGTCCGTTCGTAGTTGCGTTCACGGTCCATCGCGACCGGACTTGCGGCATCCGACCAGTCGGAAGAGGCGCTGCTGTCGCTGCTGTTACCGGCATCGCTGTCAGGGGACGCATCGTCTGCGGCTCTGCCGGGATATTTGTTGGTCTGGCTGTTGAATCGCAGGTATTCCGGGTCCGGTGCGCTGGCATACATCTGCCCTTCCTTGAGGCTGAACGTGGCGCTCATCGGTTTATGCGTGGAGGCTCCGGGACTGTGTGCGTAGCGGGGCAGCATAGTGTCGTCATTCGCCAATTCGAACGGTGTGCGTTCATCCCCGCGAAACAGCGCCGGCACGTCGGTTCGATAAAGGCAGTTGTGCTGGTTGCGCAGGTAACCCAGTTTGGCCAACAGCGCTTCGCGCAGCTCAACGGTCAAAAGGCGTTCCGGGTCGTACCAGTCATGGCGCGGGTGGCGTTTCAAATGCAGTTCGCTGATAGCATCCTGACTCAGCTGGTCGAGGCGATGCGGGTTGCCGATGTCTTGCGTCAGACGTTTATGCGCCGTTGCCCACGCCGGCATCGTCAGCTCGCTTTTGAGGTGCTGCTGCAAGCGGGTCAACTGGCCTGGCAGCAAGTTGTATGACTGCAGGAATGTCTCGCGTTCTGTCGCGGTCATGGACGGATGCAGCCAGCGCAGTGAACTGCCTACCAATGCCTCGACCGCGTTCGGCAGGTCTCGTGGCTCGGCCCAGCGTGGCGGGCCGCCCGAAGCCTGGGCCTCGATCCGGAATCGCGCGATGTCCTGGCCTTCCACGGCGTACGCCTGCCATATCTGATGATCGGTCCATTGCTGCAAATGCGTGGCGGGGGCGCCAAACCCGTTGACGGGCGGGGCGACCTGAATCCATCGGGCGT
The DNA here is from genome assembly GCF_900187515.1 of Pseudomonas sp. Irchel s3f10. Lineage (NCBI taxonomy): Bacteria > Pseudomonadati > Pseudomonadota > Gammaproteobacteria > Pseudomonadales > Pseudomonadaceae > Pseudomonas > Pseudomonas sp. Irchel s3f10. Next base: position 29,695 of record NZ_FYDZ01000014.1, on the reverse strand, counting down.
ATTGATCGCGGAACGCAAACAGTGTGTCGGTTCGCGTTGAGCCCGGTCTCGGTTCAAGTTCGTAGTAGCCCTGAGCATCCGGAGAACGATCCGATGGCCTGTAGCGGTTCGGGTCGATGAATGTCGGCGCCTCCATCGTGCGCGGTTGTTTGGCAGCAGAGGGCTGATCGATCTGTTCGTCCGTGAATGCAGAGCGACGCTTGGGAGCAGGCTCGCCTGCCGTTTGTGCGGTCTGGCGGACACGGTTGGTGGCGATGTCGTCGGAGGTCAGGCGCCAGGTTGGCCGCCCTTCATTTTTGTAGATGATCGGGCCAAGTGCATGACGGTCTTTGAGCAGTTTCAGCCGATAGACTTTGAGTTTTTCGTCCAGATCGACATGCGCGGTGCGCAGGCCTCCGTCGTGTTCGACATCGACAAACCGGCGGCCGACGATGAAACGCCAGCCCTCATCGTTGGCAGATTGCATTCCCCGCAGGAAAGGGGCGTGAAGCCAGTATTTATCCACAGGGTGTTCGTTCGCGTGGCCGTCAATGCTCCGTGTCGGCATTTCGCTGATGTGCAACGTGGCTGGCGGGGGGTAATCGATGGCCGGATCAGGCGTCTGGGGGCGAGTGGGGTGTGTTGAAACACGGGAATCGAAAGGCCAGTGTGCACGTGTAGAAGCGAAGTCCGGCTGGCGCGCGGGTGGCGTAATGGATTCGATGGGTTGCGACGATACAGTGGGTGGTTTGCGCGGTGTTTTTGGACTCATGGATTACTCGGAGTTGATTGGGCTCATGGGGGCTTTAAGTTGCTGGTTGAGTGCGTGGGATGTTGTGTGTTGCATGTGAAAGTTTGTCAGTGGTTGTTTGATTGTTTTGGTTTGAAGTTCTGGCGGTTTCAATGTAATTGATTTTTTGTCGGGCAGTGGGCGCGTTGTTACGATGCTGCGGTTAAATATGTAACTTGAGTTTTATAGAGTGGGGTGATGTAGGTAGTTGGAGTTATTAAGCGAGGAATACTTACCGGGAAGGTATTAAGGGGGCGTAGGGAGATCGCGCCACTCTTGTCGGAATAATCCTCAAAGAGTGGCGGATAGGGGAAAGGGACAAACAGGTTTAATCAGTACGCGTAACGCAATAGTGTGTGGGGCAGGTGGCGAAACGCGAAGAAACTGAACAGTGCCACCAGTGCCGGCAGAATCAGCCACCAGACTTTGAAAGGCATTGCATTGAGGGGGCCCTGGCGCTGGTTCAGCCACAGGCTTGCAGCACAGACACATGCCGCCAGCATCGCGCCGGCCAGCACATCGGTCGGCCAGTGCGCACCCAGGTAAACCCGTGAAAGGGCAATTGCCAGGGCCGGAATGCAGCCAACCAGCAGCCAGGTCAAGCGCATGCGGGGTGGTTGGCCGCGGCCAGCGAGGACGCCCAGGGTCAGGAATAGTGCGAACGAACCCGAGGCATGGCCACTGGGCATGCTGAAGCTGGTAATCGGGTCGGTCAGTATTTCCGGACGAACCCTTGCGAAAAACAGCTTGGTCACCGTGTTGGCCAGCGCCGTGCACAGCAGGGTACTTGCGGCAAAAATCGCCTGACGCCACTGGCGGCACAGCAACAGCAGACCTGTCAGCAGAATGCTGAACATCAGCATGTTGCGGAACTCGCCGATCAGGGTAAAGGTGACGGCGATTTCATCCAGCAGCGGTTGGCGATGTTCCTGCACCAGCGTCATCACGCCTTGGTCGAGGGCTGTCAAATACGGATAGCCGATGAACAGACCGAGCAGAATCAACAGGCTCATGCTGCTGATCCACAGCGTCGCCCGGCGGTGACGGCGCAGGCTGCTGTTCGCGCTGAGACCGACCATGACCGCGATGCTGGCAGCGACGATCCCGGCCTCAAGCCAGAAACCCTCCGGCAATGGCAAGCGAAACGCCGCGCCGGTGGCCCAACCGGGCAACAGATAGGCCAGGCTCCAGCCTGCGGCGGCCAACAAGCTGACGGCGGCGAAGCGTGGGAAGGGCATGTCGCACATCCCGGCGACCATTGGCAGCATCGGGCGCAGTGGGCCGATAAAGCGTCCTACCAACAGGCTGGCGATCCCGTAGCGCTGGAAATAGGTTTCGGCGCCGGCCATCCATTCCGGGTGATGGCGCAGTCCCGGCAGTCGTCGGATGTTCTGGTGGAAATGTCGGCCGAGAAAGTACGAGATCAAATCGCCAAGGATGCCGCCGAGGAAGCCCAGCAACAGGGTTTCACTCAACGACAGCGCGCCGCTGCCAGCCAGTGCGGCCACGGCAAACAGCAGCACCGTGCCAGGCACGATCAGCCCCGCAATCGCCAGGCATTCGACAAAGGCAACAATGAATACCGCCGCGGCCAGCCACTGTGGATTGGCCGCCAGCCAACCGGTCACGCTATCGAGCCATGGGCCCATACAGAAAAACTCCAATCATTGATTAACCCTGTGTAGGAGCAGCCTTCGGCAACTCCTGCATTGGGGAGTCACAGCAAGAAATAATCCCGGCCTTCGACCTGGCCGCGTCGAAGCGGGTTCCGCGTGCACCATTGCGCATAAGCTGAGTCGACGAAGCGGTACATCAAGTGCTCGTCACGGCCATGGGGAATGCCCAGGCGTGTGGTTTGAATGATGTGCGACGGCGCAGGCCCGGTGTCTTCTACCAGAAGTAATTGGTGATCGAAACGTTTGGCGTCCCACATCGGAACTTTCAAGCCCAGTGCTTTGCACAGCAAGGTCTGACCGGCGCAGAGCTTCTGCGACGGGCGCGGACGTCCCTGGGCATCCGGATTGTTCAGCAGCATCTGCGCCAGGCTCGCCGGGCCGCTGATTTCATCGACCCACGGATAGGCGGATTTGATCAGTACGGCATTGCCCGGCCCCTGTGCGCTGAAGTTCAGGGAGTCACCCCCGCGGGCGTAATACATATAGATGTGTCCGCCATCCAGAAACAAAGCCTTACGTTTTTCTGTATAGCCGAGGGAGGCGTGACTGCCTTTTTCTGCGCAGTAATACGCTTCGGTTTCAATGATTCGCGCACTGAGCCAGAGGTCGCCGATCCGATGGCGGATGACTTTGCCGAGCAGATCGCGGGCCAGCACTTGCGCGTCACGGTCGAAAAACGTGTCCGGGAGCCCCAGCGGCAGGCGTTCGGCGCGGTTGCGAACGGTCAGGTTGGACATGGCGGGCAATGTTTATCCAGGCTGAAGAGGTCGAGATGATAACAACGCACGGCTTAATTGAGCCTGAACACCGGCGAATCAGCGTTCATTTCGACCATCCGCCCGTCACCGCTGTTAGTCCCGGGACGCGACAGCTATAATCTGCCGCTTTCCTCTTTGCCAAGACCCCAGCAGACCATGACTGAGTCCGTTCTTGACTACATGACCCGATTGGGTCGCGCCGCCCGCGCAGCTTCCCGGGTCATCGGCCGTGCCAGCACCGCGCAGAAGAACCGCGCCTTGCAGGCTGCTGCCAATGCCCTGGACGCCGCGCGGGCCGAGCTTGCCGCCGCCAATGAGCAGGATCTGGCTGCCGGTCGCGCCAATGGTCTGGAGCCGGCCCTGCTGGAGCGTCTGGAGCTGACCCCGGCGCGCATCGACGGCATGATCGTCGGTTTGCGTCAGGTCGCCGCGCTGCCGGATCCGGTCGGTGCGATCCGTGACATGAGCTTCCGTCCGTCGGGGATTCAGGTCGGCAAAATGCGCGTGCCACTGGGCGTGATCGGGATCATCTATGAATCCCGGCCAAACGTGACCATCGATGCCGCCAGCCTGTGCCTGAAGTCCGGCAACGCGACCATTCTGCGCGGTGGCTCTGAAGCGATTCATTCCAACCGGGCGATTGCCGCGTGCATTCAGCGCGGTCTGGCCGAGGCCGAGTTGCCCGCCGCCGTGGTGCAAGTGGTCGAAACCACCGACCGTGCCGCCGTTGGCGCGATGATCACCATGCCTGAGTACGTCGACGTGATCGTGCCGCGCGGTGGCCGTGGCCTGATCGAGCGCATCAGCCGCGATGCCCGGGTGCCGGTGATCAAACATCTGGACGGTATCTGCCACGTCTACGTCAGCGCCCATGCCGATCTGGCGAAAGCCCAGCGCATCGCCTTCAATGCCAAGACTTATCGTTATGGCATCTGCGGTGCGATGGAGACCTTGCTGGTTGACGAAACTGTTGCGCAGGATTTCCTGCCGTCGATGGCGGCGCAGTTCCGCGAAAAAGGCGTCGAACTGCGCGGCTGCGAACGCACTCGGGCGATCATCGACGCCGTTGCCGCCAGCGAAGACGACTGGAACACCGAATATCTGGCGCCGATCCTGTCGATCCGTGTGGTCGACGGTCTGGATCAGGCCATTGAACACATCAACCATTACGGCTCCCATCACACCGACTCGATCGTCAGCGAAAACCTCGCCGACACCCGCCGGTTTGTGGCGGAAGTCGACTCGGCGTCGGTGATGATCAACACACCGACGTGCTTCGCCGATGGATTTGAATACGGTTTGGGTGCCGAGATCGGCATTTCTACTGATAAGCTGCACGCCCGTGGCCCGGTAGGTCTCGAAGGACTGACTTGCGAGAAGTATGTCGTGGTCGGTGATGGCCAGTTGCGCGGCCAGGCGCCGGTCTGACTTGACCGACCTCGACCTGACAGCGCCGCAAACCGGCAGCGAGCCCCGCCCCCGTCGTATCGGCGTACTGGGCGGTACGTTCGACCCGGTGCACATCGGCCATTTGCGTGGTGGGCTGGAAGTTGCCGAAGCGCTGGCGCTCGACGAGTTGCGCCTGATGCCGAATGCGCGGCCGCCACATCGCGGTACGCCGCAGGTGTCGGCGCAGGATCGCTTGGCGATGGTCGAGTGTGCGGTGGCCGGATTGCCGTCGCTGGTGGTGGACGCCCGCGAATTGCAGCGGGACAAGCCGTCCTGGACCATTGATACCCTGGAGTCGATGCGCGCTGAAATGCCCGCCGAGACCCAGGTTTTTCTGCTTTTGGGCTGGGACGCATTTTGCGGCCTGCCCACTTGGCACCGCTGGGAAGAGTTGCTCCAGCATTGCCATATCCTGGTGCTACAGCGCCCGGACGCCGACAGCGAACCGCCGGATGCCTTGCGCAACCTGCTGGCAGCGCGTTCGGTGAGCGACCCGCTGGCCCTGAAAGGGCCGAGCGGACAGATTGCATTCGTCTGGCAGACACCGCTCGCGGTTTCCGCCACCCAGATCCGTCAACTGCTGGCCAGCGGTAAGTCGGTACGTTTCCTGGTGCCCGACGCGGTCCTGGCCTACATCGATGCGCACGGTCTGTACCGTGCGTCGAACTGAACAAGGCGTGCTTCACTGATACGAATCCACGTGTCGCCAAGCCGCCGAATATACGAGCAAAACGAGTTTTATATGACTGACAAAGACCAAACCAAAGTAAAGCGCAAAGGCACATTCAAGAGCGCCCCGCTGCCAGAACCGGTCAACACCAATGAGCCGCTGAAGGGCGACGAGCTGGTCAAGCTGGCTGTAGCTGCGCTGGAAGACGTCAAGGCACAAGACATCCAGATCATTGATGTTCGCGACAAGCAGAGCATCACTGACTACATGATCATCGCCACCGGTACGTCCAACCGCCAGATCAACGCGATGCTCGACAAGGTTCGCGAAGAAGTCAAAAAGCAGGGCGCCAAGCCGCTGGGCGAAGAAGGCAAGGGCGACAGTGACTGGGTGCTGCTCGACCTGGACCTGGTAATCGTGCACATGATGACTGCCTCGGCACGTCAGTTCTACGATCTGGAGCGCCTGTGGGCCGGTGCCGAGCAAAGCCGTGCGGCCGACGCCAAGCACCACAGCCCGGAAAACACCCACGAGCATTTCACCAAGCTCAACAAAGACCAGCTGTAAGGGATTGCTGTGCGACTGCGCCTGATCGCCGTCGGTTCACGCATGCCCAAGTGGGTGGAAGAAGGCTGGCATGAATATGCCAAGCGTCTTCCGTCCGAGCTGGCGCTGGAACTGGTGGAAATACCGCTCAATACCCGTGGCAAGAATGCCGACGTGGCCCGATTCATCCGCCAGGAAGGCGAAGCCATGCTGGCCAAGGTCGGGCCGAACGAGCGGATCGTCACGCTGGAAGTCCACGGCAAACCCTGGAGCACCGAGCAGCTGGCGGTCGAACTCGACCGTTGGCGGCTGGATTCGCGCACGGTCAATTTCATGGTCGGTGGCCCGGAAGGGCTGGCGCCGGAAGTCTGCGCCCGTGCCGATCAGCGCTGGTCGTTGTCGCCGCTGACGTTGCCGCACCCGTTGGTGCGGATCCTGATCGGCGAACAGTTGTATCGTGCCTGGACCGTGTTGTCCGGTCACCCTTACCACAAGTAATCCAGCCCTCATGTCTCAGCCGATCCGCATCAAGGACCACGAAAAGGACGCACGCCTGGTGCGTAGCCGCGTCGTGTTCGGGGCCATTGCGATCATGCTGTTGATCGGCGTGCTGATTGCGCGGCTGTATTACTTGCAGGTGATCCAGTACGAGTACCACTCGACGCTGTCGGAAAACAACCGCGTCCATGTGCAGCCGATTCCACCGACCCGCGGGCTGATTTTCGACCGCAATGGCGTGGTGGTGGCGGACAATCGTCCAAGTTTCAGTTTGAGCATGACCCGCGAGCGCTCCGGCGACTGGCAGCAAGTGCTCGACGTGATCGTCGAAGTGCTGGAGCTGACGCCCGAGGACCGGGTGATCTTCGAGAAGCGCATGCGTCAGGGGCGCCGGCCGTTCGAGCCGGTGCCGATTCTGTTCGAGCTGAGCGAAGAGCAGATCGCCCGGATCGCGGTGAACCAGTTCCGCCTGCCCGGCGTGGAGGTGGTTGCACAACTGGTTCGTCACTACCCGCAGGGCGCGCATTTTGCGCATTCGGTCGGGTACATGGGGCGGATCAACGAGAAAGAGCTGAAGACCCTCGACCCGGTCAACTACAGCGGCACCCATCACATCGGCAAAACCGGCATCGAGCGTTTCTACGAGCCGGAATTGCATGGTCAGGTCGGTTACGAAGAAGTCGAGACCAACGCCCGTGGCCGCGTGCTGCGAGTGCTCAAACGCACCGATCCGATTCCCGGCAAGGACATTGTGCTGAGCCTGGACATCAAGTTGCAGGAAGCGGCCGAGGCTGCGTTGGGTGGACGTCGTGGTGCGGTTGTGGCGCTCGATCCGAAGACCGGCGAAGTTCTGGCAATGGTCAGCCAGCCGAGCTTCGATCCGAACCTGTTCGTCACCGGCATCAGCTTCAAGGCGTATGCCGAGTTGCGTGATTCCATCGACCGGCCATTGTTCAACCGCGTATTGCGCGGTCTGTACCCGCCGGGCTCGACGATCAAACCGGCGGTAGCAATTGCCGGCCTCGATTCCGGCGTAGTGACGGCGTCCAGTCGAGTGTTCGACCCGGGCTACTACATGCTGCCCAACTACGATCACAAATACCGTAACTGGAACCGCACCGGTGACGGCTTCGTCGACCTCGACACGGCGATCATGCGGTCCAACGACACCTACTTCTATGACCTGGCCCACAAGCTCGGCATTGATCGGTTGTCGGCCTACATGAACAAGTTCGGCATCGGCCAGAAGGTCTCGCTGGACATGTTCGAAGAATCCCCCGGCCTGATGCCATCCCGCGAGTGGAAGCGGGCGACGCGCAAACAGGCGTGGTTCCCGGGCGAAACCCTGATCCTCGGGATTGGCCAGGGCTATATGCAGTCAACTCCGCTGCAACTGGCCCAGGCCACGGCGCTGGTCGCCAACAAAGGCATCTGGAACCGTCCGCATCTGGCCAGATCCCTCGAAGGGGTGAAACCGGTGGATGAAAATCCGATGCCGGACATTATCCTGCGTGATCCGTCGGACTGGACCAAGGTCAACCACGGCATGCAGCAGGTAATGCACGGCGCTCGTGGTACCGCGCGCAAAGCGGCCATCGGCGCGCAATACCGCATCGCCGGCAAATCGGGTACGGCGCAGGTCGTGGCGATCAAGCAGGGTGAGAAATACGACCGCTCCAAGGTTCAGGAACGCCACCGCGACCACGCCTTGTTCGTCGGTTTCGCCCCGGCCGATGACCCGAAAATCGTCGTGTCGGTGATGGTCGAGAACGGTGAGTCCGGCTCCGGCGTTGCCGCGCCGGTGGTGCGTCAGGTCATGGACGCCTGGCTGCTCGATCAGGACGGACGTTTGAAGGCCGAATACGCCAGCCCAATCAGTGCGGAGGCTACGGCCCGTGATGAATAACTTTGATCGCATGCTCTCCAGTGAGGATGTGATGCGTCGCCGCGCGACGTTGCTGCAAAGACTGCATATCGATGGCCCGTTGTTGATCCTGCTGCTGATCCTCGCCGCCGGCAGCCTGTTCGTGCTGTATTCGGCCAGTGGCAAAAGCTGGGATCTGTTGGCTAAACAGGCCACTTCATTCGGTATCGGTCTGGTATCGATGATCATCATCGCCCAGTTCGAGCCGCGTTTCATGGCGCGTTGGGTGCCGCTTGGTTATGTGATTGGCGTGGTGCTGCTGTTGGTGGTGGACATCATGGGCCACAACGCGATGGGCGCCACCCGCTGGATCAACATCCCCGGGGTGATCCGCTTCCAGCCCTCGGAATTCATGAAGATCCTGATGCCGGCGACCATCGCCTGGTACCTGTCCAAGCGCACGTTACCGCCACAACTCAAGCATGTCGGCATCAGCCTGATGCTGATCGGCGTGCCGTTCGCGCTGATTGTGCGCCAGCCTGACCTCGGTACTTCGCTGCTGATTCTGGCGGGCGGCGCGTTTGTGCTGTTCATGGGCGGGCTGCGCTGGCGCTGGATTCTCAGCGTACTGGCGGCGGCGATTCCGGTGTCGGTGGCGATGTGGTTTTTCATCATGCACGACTACCAGAAGCAGCGAATCCTGACCTTCCTCGACCCGGAAAGCGATCCGCTGGGCACCGGCTGGAACATCATTCAGTCGAAAGCCGCGATCGGTTCCGGCGGCGTCTTCGGCAAGGGCTGGCTGCTCGGTACTCAGTCGCACCTGGACTTTCTGCCGGAAAGCCACACCGACTTCATCATTGCCGTACTCGGCGAAGAGTTCGGGCTGGTGGGCATTTGCGCGCTGTTGCTGATCTACCTGCTGTTGATCGGCCGAGGGCTGGTGATCACCGCGCAGGCACAAACGCTATTCGGCAAATTGCTCGCCGGGGCGTTGACCATGACGTTTTTTGTTTACGTTTTCGTCAACATCGGTATGGTCAGTGGCCTGTTGCCGGTCGTAGGGGTGCCGTTGCCGTTCATTAGCTACGGAGGAACTTCGCTGGTGACACTGCTGTCAGCGTTTGGGGTTTTGATGTCGATCCATACCCATCGCAAGTGGATCGCGCAGGTTTGAATAAGGTGAAGAGTTCAATGCAAGTAATGCGTGGCTGGGCGACTCGATGCGCGCCGCTGGTTGGCCTGATGGGCCTCCTGGGCAGTGTGCAGGAAGCGCTGGCCGGCGAATACGAAGGCTCGCCGCAGGTGGCCGAGTTCGTCGGTGAAATGACCCGCGACTATGGTTTCGCCGGTGAACAACTGATGGGGGTGTTCCGCGAGGCAGAGCGCAAGCAGTCGATTCTTGACGCCATTTCCAAGCCCGCCGAACGGGTCAAGCAGTGGAAAGAATACCGTCCGATGTTCATCACTGACGCGCGCATTGCTCGTGGTGTGGACTTCTGGCGTCAACACGAGGCGACCCTGGCCCGTGCCGAGCAGGAATACGGGGTACCGGCACAAGTCATCGTGTCGATTATCGGCGTTGAAACCTTTTTCGGACGTAATACCGGTAATTTCCGGGTGATCGATGCATTGTCCACGCTCGGTTTCGACTATCCTCCCCGTGCCGAATTTTTCCGCAAGGAACTGCGTGAGTTCCTTCTGCTGGCGCGTGAAGAACAGGTCGACCCACTGACCCTGAAAGGCTCGTACGCCGGGGCCATGGGCTTGCCGCAGTTCATGCCGAGCAGCTTCCGCGCTTACGCGGTGGATTTCGACGGTGACGGCCACATCAATATCTGGAACAACCCGGATGATGCGATCGGCAGCGTCGCCAGTTACTTCAAACGTCACGGCTGGGTGGCCGGCGAACCTGTGGTCAGCCGCGCCGATGTGCGTGGCGAGCAGGTCGATGAAGGCCTGACCACCGGCATCGAACCGACAAAGACCGTCGCAGAGTTGCGAGCGCTGGGCTGGTCAAGTCATGATGCGCTGCGCGATGATATGCCGGTTACTGCATTTCGCCTCGAAGGCGACAACGGCCCCGAATACTGGATGGGCCTGAAGAATTTTTACGCGATCACGCGTTATAACCGCAGCGTGATGTACGCCATGGCCGTACATCAACTGTCTGAACAGCTGGTACAAGCACGGGGCGTCAAGTAATGCGGGCATTGCCTAACAATAAACCCCTGAAGCTGGTGGCTTTCGCTGCGTTGGCGGTGTTGGTCGCCAGTTGTACGACCAGCCGTGCGCCGACTCAGAAAACCTCTTCGACCGCTGTGCGTGCGCAGCCGGGCCTGGACATCAACCGCGCACACAAAGATGGCGCGCCGTGGTGGGACGTCGACGTGTCGCGCATCCCCGATGCCACCCCGACCCTGCACACCGGGCCCTACAAGGCCAACCCGTATACCGTGCTGGGCAAGACCTACTTCCCGTTGCAAGAGTCCAAGACCTACGTCGCTTCGGGTACGGCGTCCTGGTACGGCACCAAGTTTCACGGTCAGAACACCGCCAATGGCGAGGTCTACGACCTGTACGGCATGAGTGCCGCGCACAAAACCTTGCCACTGCCAAGTTACGTTCGGGTGACCAACCTGGACAACAACCGGACGGTGATCCTGCGGGTCAATGACCGTGGGCCGTTCTACTCTGACCGCATTATCGATTTGTCCTACGCGGCGGCGAAAAAACTCGGTTACGCCGAAACCGGCACCGCGCGGGTCAAGGTTGAAGGCATCGATCCGCAGCAGTATTGGGCTGCCAAGGGCCGTCCGGCACCGCTGATGCTCAACGAGCCGCAGGTCGCGCAGAACAGCGCTCCGGTGATCACGGCATCGGCCGGCACCGTCGAACAATGGACGCCGCCGCCGCAGCAACATGCCTCTGACACCGTCCCGGTGCCGATGAGCGCAAAAAAAAACGCTTCTGCAACAGCGTCTGGCCAGTATCTGCAGGTGGGCGCGTTCGCCAACCCGGACGCTGCAGAACTGCTGAGGTCGAAGCTCAGCGGGATGGTGAGCGCTCCGGTGTTCATCAGCTCGATCGTGCGCAATCAGCAGACTCTGCATCGGGTACGCCTGGGGCCGATCGGCTCGCCGGGTGAAATCGCCCAGGTGCAGAACAGCGTGCGCCTGGCCAACCTTGGTTCGCCAAGCGTGGTCACCGAGTAATACGTAGAACTTGATTGACGGTTCACTTGCGGTATCGGGGGGTGAACCAGGTTGTTGGCTCGTCGAAGAACAAAAGCCCGGCAAGGGTGACTGGAGTGAGCAACTGAACACGCGATGGCTCGTTAGAAAGTCATCTGATTAAATTTTGTCCGCAAGGACAGTTTCCATTAGCGATTTCGAGAGACGGATGAACATCACCACCTTTGCCAAACGCCTGTGTCTGCTAGTCCCGCTGCTCCTCTCGCCAGCCGCCTTCGCGGCCGAGATGATGCCGTCGCCACCGCAACTGGCCGCTAAAGCCTACGTACTCATGGATGCCGCCAGCGGCAACGTGCTGGTAGAAAACAACGGTGACCAGCGTTTGCCACCGGCCAGCCTGACCAAGCTGATGACCGCGTACATCGCGACCCTGGAAATCCGTCGTGGCCAGATCGGTGAAAACGATCCGGTGACCGTCAGCGAGAACGCCTGGCGCACTGGCGGTTCGCGGATGTTCATCAAAGTCGGCTCGCAGGTGACTGTCAGCGACCTGCTGCACGGCATCATCATCCAGTCCGGCAACGACGCCAGTGTGGCGCTGTCCGAGCACATCGCCGGCAGCGAAGATGCGTTCGCCGATCTGATGAACAAGACCGTCACCGATCTGGGCATGACCAATACCCACTTCATGAACCCGACCGGTCTGCCAAATCCTGAGCACTACTCGTCGGCCCACGACATGGCGATTCTGGCGCGCGCGATCATCCACGAAGACCCGGCTCACTACGCGATCTACTCGCAGAAAGAGTTCTTCTGGAACGGCATCAAGCAACCTAACCGCAACCTGCTGCTGTGGCGTGACAAGACCGTTGACGGTCTGAAAACCGGTCACACCGATGAAGCCGGCTACTGCATGGTGTCCTCGGCTGTACGTGATGGCCAGCGCCTGATCGCCGTGGTGTTCGGCACCAACAGCGAAGTGGCTCGCGCCGCTGAAACCCAGAAGCTGCTGACCTACGGTTTCCGCTTCTTCGAAACCCAGACCTTCTATCAGAAGGGCACCGAACTGGCTCAGGCCCCGGTGTGGAAAGGCACCACCAATCAAGTCAAGGCCGGCCTGGCTGAAGACCTGACCATGACCCTGCCAAAAGGCCAGCTGAAGAAGCTCGCTGCCAGCATGACCATGAACCCGCAACTGACCGCGCCAATCGCCAAGGGCGACGTGATCGGTAAAGTCGAAGTCAAACTGGAAGACAAGGTCGTGCACAGCGCTGACCTGATCGCTCTGGATGGCGTCGAGGAGGGTGGTATCTTCCGCCGCATGTGGGATAGCATCCGTCTATTCTTCTACGGCTTGTTCAACTGATTTGTGTTGACCTGCATGGCCCCGCCCCGATCCGGTGCGGGGCCATGCGCGTTATCACGGCTTGCGCTCAAGAGGCCGTTACGCCATGACCGATACCGAAGTAAAGGCGCCAAAGATCGAATTTCCCCAGACTGATTATCCGATTAAGGTGATCAGCGATACGGGTGTAGGTCACAAAGACAAGATCATCGAGATCGTGAAGAAATTCGCGGAGATCAACGATGAGCGTGTCGACGAACGTTCGAGCAGCAACGGCAAATACACCACGATTCAGTTGCACATCGTCGCGACCGATCAGGATCAGCTGTACAACATCAACAGCGAACTGCGGGCGACCGGTTTCGTACACATGGTGTTGTGATGCCGGGCACGCTGGGCTTTCGCGAACTTGGCCAGTTGGCTTACGAGCCGGTCTGGCATGCCATGCAACGCTTTACCAACGAACGCGGCAGCGATGCCGCCGACGAAATCTGGCTCGTCGAACACCCGCCGGTGTTCACTCAGGGCCAGGCTGGCAAGGCCGAACACTTGCTGCTGCCGGGAGACATCCCGGTGGTGCAGGTCGATCGTGGCGGCCAGGTGACTTATCATGGCCCCGGCCAATTGGTGGCTTACCTGTTACTGGATGTGCGCAAGCTGGGTTTCGGCGTGCGTGATCTGGTCAGCCGCATGGAGCTTTGCCTGATCGAACTGCTGGCCAGCTACGGCGTGACCGCGGCAGCCAAGCCAGACGCTCCCGGCGTGTACGTCGATGGAGCGAAAATCGCTTCTCTGGGTTTGCGGATTCGCCACGGTTGTTCCTTTCATGGCCTGGCCCTGAACGTGGATATGAACCTGGAACCGTTTCGACGGATTAATCCCTGCGGCTATGCCGGGCTGGCGATGACCCAGCTGAGCGAGCACGCAGGATCGATTGAATTTGCCGAGGTAAGTGCCCGGCTGCGCGCGCAGCTCGTCAAACACCTCGACTATGCTGAGCAGACGACCCTGACGGGCGGAATCGACTGATATGACTACTGATGCAGTGCAAACCATGATCCCGACGCTCGACGTGACCGAGCGCCCGGCCCCGCGTCCCAAGGTAGAAGCCGGCGTCAAGCTGCGCGGTGCCGAGAAGGTTGCACGCATCCCGGTAAAGATCATTCCGACCACCGAGCTGCCGAAGAAACCTGACTGGATTCGTGTGCGCATCCCGGTTTCGCCGGAAGTCGACCGCATCAAGAGCCTGCTGCGCAAACACAAACTGCACAGCGTCTGCGAAGAAGCCTCCTGCCCGAACCTCGGCGAATGCTTCTCCGGCGGCACCGCGACCTTCATGATCATGGGCGACATCTGCACCCGTCGCTGCCCGTTCTGCGACGTTGGCCACGGTCGTCCGAAGCCACTGGACGTCAACGAGCCGGAAAGCCTGGCCATCGCCATCGCCGACCTCAAGCTCAAGTACGTGGTGATCACCTCGGTCGATCGCGACGACCTGCGTGACGGCGGTGCCCAGCACTTTGCCGATTGCATCCGCGAAATCCGCAAACTGTCGCCGAATGTGCAGCTGGAAACCCTGGTTCCGGACTACCGTGGCCGCATGGACGTTGCGCTGGAAATCACCGCCGCCGAGCCGCCGGATGTGTTCAACCACAACCTGGAAACCGTGCCGCGCCTGTACAAGGCTGCGCGTCCGGGTTCGGATTACCAGTGGTCGCTGACCCTGTTGCAACGCTTCAAGCAGATGATGCCGCACATTCCGACCAAATCCGGCCTGATGCTGGGTCTGGGTGAGACCGATGAAGAAGTCATCGAAGTGATGAAGCGCATGCGCGAACATGACATCGACATGCTGACCCTTGGCCAGTATCTGCAACCGTCGCGCAGTCACTTGCCGGTGCAGCGCTTTGTGCACCCGGACACCTTCGCCTGGTTCGCCGAGGAAGGTTACAAGATGGGCTTCAAAAATGTTGCCTCGGGCCCGCTGGTGCGTTCTTCGTATCACGCCGATGAGCAAGCGAAGCTGGTCAAGGCTGAGCTGCTGGGTTCCTGATCCGGCGCTGAATGAAAAAATGCCCGCCGAGGTTTTAACGCCCGGCGGGCATTTTTTTGCCCGTCTTACATAAGATGCTGATTTTTCCTGCAACCTGCGGCGTGGCCGAACCTCTTCTGTTTGCCCCCGTTCCTGACTACTGTGTGTGCATGACTCACAGGGAGATCCAAGGATGACCGTTCGACCGACCCACACACTTTGCCCGCACAAAGCCGTGCCCGCGTTGCCCTCAGAAGGACTGATCGGCGTCATTGCACCTGCCGGCCCCGGTGCTTTGGACACCGATAAGGCGCTGCAATGGATGCGCGCCCGCGGCTATGGTTTGAAGGTGTTTCCCGGCGTCTACGAGAAGGACGGCTATCTGGCCGGCAGTGACGATGTGCGCCTGCGCGATCTGCACGCGGCGTTCGCTGACTCCGAAGTCGACGCGATCATTTGCCTGCGTGGCGGCTACGGTACGCCGCGCTTGCTCGACCGTATCGACTACGATTTGCTGAGCCGCCACGCCAAGCCTTTCGTCGGCTACAGCGATATCACCGCGCTGCACCTGGCCATCAGTCGTTATGCCGGATTCGTGACCTTTCACGGGCCGCTGCTCAATGCTGACCTGCTGGGTGACAAGGAGCCGCCGACGGTGACTTCGTTCTTCGCCATGCTGCGCGGGCAATTGAAGGCGGGGAGTGTGCTGAGCCATCCGGTGGCTTATCCGTTGATCACGGTAGAGCCAGGTGTCGCGCATGGGCGCTTGCTCGGCGGTAATCTGTCGATGATCGCTTCGACGTTGGGTACGCCTTACGAAATCGATGTCGAGGGTGTGATTCTGCTCATCGAAGACATCAACGAGCCGCTGTATCGCATTGATCGCTTGCTGACGCAGATGCGTCTGGCCGGCAAGTTGGCGAAGTTACGTGGGGTGTTGGTCGGGGATATTGCCGGTGTCGATGTTGATGCATTGAACCGCTTGCTCAAGCAGACCTTTGAACCGTTGCGGATCCCGGTGCTTTCGGGGTGGCGTAGCGGGCATTGTGATCCGAACCTGACATTGCCGATGGGCGCGTTGGTGCGGCTCGATGCCGGGAAGAAGGAATTGATGCTGGAGCAGGATGTGGTGATCAAGGCTTAAAGGCTATTGCCTGACAGTCAGTCTTCGCGAGCAGGCTCGCTCCCACATTTGGAATGCATTTCAATGTGGGAGCGAGCCTGATCGCGAAAGCGATATCAGCCATACGGCATTCGTTCTATTGGGTACGCAGGCTTTCCAGCAACTTGTGCGTCGGATAACCATCCGCCGGCCAGCCAAGCGCCTGCTGTGCACTGCGAATCGCTTTGCGCGTATTGGCGCCGATAATCCCGTCCGCGGTGCCGGCATCGTAATTGCGCGCACTCAGCAGGGTCTGCAATTCCATACGCTCGGTACGGCTCAGCGGCAGATCATCTTTCGGCCAACTGCCGTTGATCAAGCCACCACCGTTGAAACGCTCGGACAACAGGCTCACCGCCAATGCATACGACGACGAGTTGTTGTACTTGAGGATCGCGCGGAAATTATCGAGGATCAGGAACGCCGGCCCACGATAACCAGCCGGCAGCAGCAGGGCGGCAGACAGCTGTTCAGAGCCTGCTGGCACCTGACCGCCATTCGGCAGAGTCACGCCCAACTGACGCCATTCGGCGACACTCTTGCGAATCGCGCCATCAGCCAGGGTGTAGTTGAAGCTGCTCGGCAGCTGCACTTCAAAACCCCACGGTTGACCACGTTGCCAGCCGGAGCTTTGCAGGTAATGCGCGGTCGAGGCCAGTGCATCGGCAGGGCTGCCCCAGATATCGCGGCGACCGTCACCGTCGAAGTCCACGGCGTGAGTGTTGTAGGTGGTCGGAATGAATTGGGTCTGGCCCATGGCGCCGGCCCACGAGCCAAGCATTTTCTCCGGAGTGATATCGCCCTGCTGCAGGATCTGCAAAGCAGCGATCAATTGCGCATGAGCAAAGCCCGGACGGCGCCCTTCGTAAGCGAGGGTAGCCAGCGAGTTGATCACCGACTTGCTGCCCTGGAACTGGCCAAAGTTGCTTTCCATGCCCCACACCGACACCAGCGCCTGACGGTCGACGCCATAACGCTGCTCGATGCTTTGTAGAATATCGGCGTACTGGCTGATCAGCGCCTGGCCCTTGCGCACGCGCAGCGGCGACAGCGCGCCGTCGAGGTATTCCCACACCGGGCGGGAGAATTCCGGCTGACTGCGGTCGGCACGAATCACGCTGGCGTCGAAGCTGACATTGGCAAACGCCCGGTCAAACAACTCCGCGCGAATCCCGGCAGCCAACGCATCTTTGCGAAAGCCCGCCTGCCATTCGGCAAAGGTCTGGGTCGGCTGCAGATCGAGAGGGTCGGCGGACGGCACTACCGGCGGGATGATCGCTGGGGCCGTGGCAACAGGGGCGGCTTGAAGGGGTTGCGCATCGGCGGCGGTCGGTTTTTCCGCACAAGCGACAAGCAGAATGAAACTGGAGGCAGCGATCAATTGGCGGACAGGCCAACGATGGGAAAGACTAAAGGGCATGCACAGGTCCAGGGGATACGAATCAGGTGCAGACCTTAACATGACCGGGGGGTACTGCGCTTCAAGCAGCCAGAAAGTAAGAAGCCTCCCAGCTGTCAGACTGGAAGGCTTCGCGGCGGTAGCTGCCTTTACCCTTGGTTGGTCGTTCCTGGCGACTGCGGAACAGGGGCTGGGCGACGATGGATTTGGCCTTGTTCGGGCCATGTTTCGATGGCTTTTTGCTCATGAGGGTTCTCTCGAGTGAGTGGGTTTTGCGCGGCAAATAATCTGCCGATGTCGGGCATCTGTCTATAGTGCAAATGCAGGCGTGCATTGTAGGAAACAAGATCAAAAGATCGCAGCGTGCCGCAGCTCCTACAGGGATTGGTGTAGGAGCTGCCGAAGGCTGCGATCTTTTGATCTTATTCGGCAGGCAGTGAAAGACGCTGGCCAGCCATCAATAGAGCCAGACGACTCAGGCTCATCCACGGCGAACCGGCGGCTTGGCCCTTGATTTGCGCATCGATCCGCTGTGCTTCGAGCAACAACTGCGCCCAGCGTTGCGCCGAGTAGCGTTGCAGGGCTTTGCTCATCAGTGGTTTGCGCTTGTCCCAGACTGGCGGTTTTGCCTGGCTGAAACACTTGTCCAACGGCGTGCCCTGGCTGTATTGCAACGAGATGTTGGCCAGCAACCGCAGCTCTCGCGCCAGTGCCCAGAGAATCACCGGCGGTTCGACACCTTCGCCGCGCAGCCCTTCGAGCATGCGCAAGGCGTGAGCCGGTTCGCCGTTGAGCACGGCATCGGTCAGGCCGAACACGTCGAACCGTGCACTATCGGCCACTGCAGCCTGCACGGTTTCGACGGTGATCTGCCCACCTTCAGCCATCAGCTTGAGCTTTTCGATTTCCTGCGCGGCGGCGAGCAGGTTGCCCTCGACGCGTGCGGCAATCAATTCGACGGCGTCCTGGCTGGCCGATAACCCGGCCTGCGACAGACGCTGACGAATCCAGCTCGGCAGTTGATTGGCATCGACCGGCCAGATCTGGATGAACTGGGTTTGCTGGCCTTCAACCAGGGCCTTGCCCCACTTGGTCTTCTGCGCACTGCCATCGAGCTTGGGCAGGCTGACCAGCAGCACCGTGTCTTCAGCGGGACGCGAGCAGTATTCGATAAGCGCCGCGGCACCTTTGTCACCCGGTTTGCCCGAAGGCAGGCGCAGTTCCAAAAGGCGTTTTTGTGCGAACAGCGACATGCTGGCGCCGGCCTGCAACAACGTACCCCAATCGAAACTGGCATCGGCAGCGAACACCTGGCGCTCGTCGAAACCTTGCTGACGCGCAGCGCTGCGGATGGCGTCGGCGGCTTCCTGGCACAGCAGCGGGTCATCGCCACTGATGATGTAGACCGGCGCAAGGGCGCCTTGCAGATGTTTGCCGAGTTGGGCGGGAGCGAGCTTCATAAGAAAGGTCGAACGGGGCGCGTGAGCGCCCCGAACGTCTTACTGCTGCGGGATTTCGAGCGGCGACTGGCGCGGTGTTTCCGCTTCAGCCTTTTGCGCCGCTTCGAGCGCGTCAGCTTCAGCCTTGGCGCGGTTGTTGGCAGCTTGCTGCAGTTGCTCCAGTTGACCTGGGGTCAGCTGTTGCAGGCGCAGCATCATGCGCTGAACCAGCTCGCGACGGATATCGCGACGGGCGTCGTTGGCTTCCTGGTCGGAGCCGACGAGGTTGTTACCGTCGTGGATAAACACTTTCTGCACTTCAAGCTTGTCGCTCAGCAGCGAAAGGTTTTTGTCGCCACGGATGTCGTAGCTCAGGACGGTAGTGACCTGATACTCGCCCGTACGACCTGCACCGGCGTAGCTGAGGATGCGCTGGTTTTCCTGCTCGTCAGCCAGGAACAGCTTGTACGGTGCACCGCTGTAAACCTTGACGCCGCTGGACTCAAGCAGCTGACGCAGTTGAGTGACCGTCTCGCCGTAGGCGTTACGAGCGCTCAGGTCGAGTTCCTTGATGGTGAGTTCGGTAGTGCCAGTACCGCGCAGCTGGAAACCACAGGCGCTCAGAAGGACGGCGAGGCCCATCACCAGCAGATTGCGTTTGATCATTGTGTTGCTCCCCTTGAAACCACGTGGGCCGACTGTACGGCCCGAAAGGTTTTACTTGGCGCCAGGCGAACCTGACGCCCGATCCAATTAGCTGGCGACGATGTTGACCAGTTTCCCCGGCACAACGATCACTTTACGAATAGTCAGGCCGTCGACAAAGCGCAGCACGTTCTCGTTGATGCGAGCAGCCGCTTCGACTTCTTCACGCGTTGCGGTCGCCGGCATCTCGATCTGCCCGCGCAGTTTGCCGTTGACCTGGATGACCAGGGTCAGGCTGTCTTGTACAAGCGCGGATTCGTCGACCACAGGCCAGCCAGCGTCGATCACCGGATCGCTGTGACCCAGTTGATTCCACAGCTCGTGGCTGATGTGCGGCGTGATTGGCGCGAGCAGCAAGGTCACGGCTTCCAGGCCTTCGTGAACCAGTGCGCGATCCTGTTCGGTGCCTTGTGCGGCCTTTTCCAGCACGTTCATCAGCGTCATCACCTGAGCGATGGCGGTGTTGAATTTGTGGTTCTGGCCGACGTCGTGGCTGGCTTGCTTGATGGCCACGTGGATCGAACGGCGCACGGCTTTTTGCTCGTCGTTCAGGCTGGCGATGTCGAGTTTGCCCGGCAGACCCTGGCTAACATGGGCTTGCGCCAGACGCCAGACGCGCTTGAGGAAACGGTGCGAGCCTTCAACGCCGGAGTCCGACCATTCGGCGCTCATGTCTGGCGGCGAGGCAAACATCATGAACAGGCGGCAAGTATCGGCGCCGAACTGATCGATCATCGACTGTGGGTCAACGCCGTTGTTCTTCGACTTGGCCATCTTCTCGGTGCCACCGATTTCCACCGGCAGGCCGTCGGATTTCAGCTTGGCGCTGATGACCTTGGCTTTGCTGTCACGCTCAAGTTCTACGTCCGCCGGGTTGAACCAGGTGTAAGCACCATTGGCTTCGCGACGGTAGTAAGTCTCGGCGATTACCATGCCTTGGGTCAGCAGGTTCTTGAATGGCTCGTTGGAGCTCACCAGGCCTTCGTCGCGCATCAGCTTGTGGAAGAAGCGCGCGTAGAGCAGGTGCAGAATCGCGTGTTCGATACCGCCGATGTACTGATCCACCGGCAGCCAGTGGTCAGCCGCGGATTTCTCGACCAAGCCACCTTCAAAGTGCGGCGAGGCATAACGGGCGTAATACCACGACGACTCGACGAAAGTGTCCATGGTGTCGGTTTCACGCTTGGCAGGCTGGCCGCATTTCGGGCAAGCGCACTCGTAGAACTCAGGCATGCGCGCCAGCGGCGAACCGGCGCCGTCCGGCACCACGTCTTCCGGCAGGACGACAGGCAATTGATCTTCCGGCACCGGCACGTCACCGCAAGTATCGCAATGGATGATCGGGATCGGGCAGCCCCAGTAGCGCTGACGGCTGATGCCCCAGTCGCGCAGGCGGAACTGGGTGCGCGAGGCGCCCAGTTCTTTCTTGATCAGGGCCACTTCCATCGCGTCGAACGCGCCAGCGAAGTCGAGACCGTCGAACTCACCGGAGTTGATCAGCGTGCCGTGCTCGCCGTAGGCGTCTTGCCACGGGGCCGGATTGGTATCGCCGGAGCTGGTACGCACCACCGATTTGACCGGCAGGTTGTACTTGTGGGCGAATTCGAAATCGCGCTCGTCGTGCGCCGGTACCGCCATCACAGCGCCATCGCCGTAATGCATCAGTACGTAGTTGGCGACCCACACCGGGAGTTTTTCACCGGTCAGCGGGTGCTCGACGAACAGGCCGGTCGGCAGGCCTTTCTTTTCCTGCGTGGCGACGTCGGCTTCAGCGACGCTGCCGCCCTTGCATTCAGCGATGAACGCTTGCAGCTCGGTGTTGTTCTTTGCGGCCAGGGTGGCCAGCGGGTGCTCGGCAGCCACGGCGACATAGGTCGCGCCCATCAGGGTGTCCGGACGGGTGGTGAAGACTTTCAGAGTGCCGGCTTCGCCGATCGAGTCGACGTTGTACGGGAACTGTACTTCCATGCCGCGGGATTTGCCGATCCAGTTGCGCTGCATGGTCTTGACCTGTTCAGGCCAGCCGGTCAGCTCGTCGAGGCTCTCCAGCAGCTCATCCGCATAAGCGGTGATCTTGAAGTAGTACATCGGGATTTCGCGCTTTTCGATCAGCGCGCCGGAACGCCAGCCGCGACCGTCGATCACCTGTTCGTTGGCCAGAACGGTCTGGTCGATCGGGTCCCAGTTCACGGTGCCGTTTTTGCGGTAGATCACACCTTTTTCGAACAGGCGAGTGAACAGCCATTGTTCCCAGCGGTAGTAATCAGGCTTGCAGGTGGTGACTTCGCGCGACCAGTCGACCGCCAGACCCAGGCTGCGCAACTGGGTTTTCATGTAGGCGATGTTTTCGTAGGTCCACTTGGCCGGAGCGACGTTGTTTTTCATCGCGGCGTTTTCCGCCGGCATGCCGAAAGCGTCCCACCCCATCGGTTGCAGAACATTCTTGCCTTGCATGCGCTGATAACGGGAGATCACGTCGCCGATGGTGTAGTTGCGCACGTGCCCCATGTGTAGCTTGCCGCTGGGGTAAGGGAACATCGACAGGCAGTAGTAAGTCTCCTTGCCTGGCTGTTCACTGACTTCAAAGGACTTTTGCTCGTCCCAGAACGACTGGGCGGCGGCTTCGATTTCACGGGGCTGATATTGTTCGTGCATGGCTACTTTTGTACTGGATAGGGGTGGCCTAATCCTCTTCAACGCGGCATTCGGGATGGCCCGGACGAGCTGGAAGTGGAATTACAGGAAGCGCCGTAGCATACATGACCGCGCTTGGCCTAGGGAAACCCTGATTACAGCTGTTTGGTACGGCGAATCCATGACGAGGGCCGTTGGTCGCGGCGTGCAGCCGGTTTGTGCAGCGAAGCTAAGCTCTAACTGGGGAGTGAGTCTTATCTTCAATGAGGTGAGGGATGGTGGAGCAACGGCAGAAAAACGTCACGAAACCTGAGTTGTACGAGCGGTTGATGAACCGTCTGGGCATGGCCCTGGATGCTGCCAAAACCGCTGACCGGCTGCGCGACGAGCGCCCCCTGGAACTGGAATTGCGTGGCTTGAGTCCCGCCGAGTTCAAACTGGTCAAGGCCTATCTGGATCGTAGTGAACGTGAAACGCATGGATGCTTGTCGCAGGCAGTGAAGCAGCTCGATGCAGCACATTCGGCCAAGGTCATCTGGCTCAAGGACAAGGTGCCCGGCAGAGATACCGTCAAGGTACGGGCTTTGCAGGCCAAGTAAGCGCATGGCAGGTCAAGAACCGGATCTTTTTCAACAGGATCCCACCTATCGGTTGTAACGCTTTATTAACACTCTTAGGCTTCGGGCATCTTTGGAGATGCTCGATGCCTTTTCGTTATTTCATCAAACAACTTTTATTGCCGCCCGGCATTCTTTTGCTGCTGTTGCTGGCTGCGTGGTGGCTGCGTCGCTCGCGGCCGCGCCTGGCTGGTGTGTGCTTTGCGCTTGGCTTTGGCGGATTGTGGCTGATGAGCTTGCCAGTGGTCGTGCAGTGGGGCGCAAAAGCGCTGGAGCGCGAGCCACCGTTGGCCCGTGAAGAGTGGACAACGCTGGCGCAGCGAGCTGACGCCATTGTGGTGTTGGGCTCCGGTCGTGAGCGCGGCGATCTGGCGTGGGGCGAGGATCAGCCGACCGGCGTGGGTCTTGAGCGTCAGCGATATGCCGCACGGTTGGCCAAGGCGTCGGGGTTACCGATTCTGACCACAGGCGGGCTACATTATGGAACGCCGCCGACCGAGGCAAAGCTGATGGCCGATTCACTGCGCGACGATTTCGGCGTAGCGGTGCGTTGGCAGGAAGGCGAAAGCCGCACCACGTGGGAAAACGCTAAATTCAGCGCCGATATCTTGCTGCCGCAGGGGATCAAGCGCGTGGTTGTGGTGACCCAGGCTTGGCACATGCCGCGCTCGGTGTGGAGTTTTCAACAGGCGGGGTTTGAAGTGGTGCCGGCGCCGGTTGGCTTTCTGGGCACTGATAATGCGCGGCCGTTTGGTGGCTGGTTGCCGGAGTTCAAGTCGATCTGGCAGAGCGGGCAGTTGCTGAATGAGGCGGTGGGGCAGGTGGGGTATTCGTTGTTTTACCGCTGAAGATCAAAAGATCGCAGCCTGCGGCAGCTCCTACATTGGGATTTGCGTTTTCCCTGTAGGAGCTGCCGCGGGCTGCGATCTTTTGCTTTAAAGGGTTTTCGACATCCGGCTGGCCATCAGTGCCCAGCCAAACAACAACACGCACAGGATGATCAGCGGCCACGAACGCCATTGCAGATACGGCGTCAGGTTGTGCATCGGCACCACTTCGCCGTACAGAATGCCCTGTTCGAACTGCGGAATCTGCTCGGTGATCTGCCCGAACGGGTTGATCAACCCGGTCACACCGTTGTTGGTCGCGCGAATCATCCAGCGGCCCGCTTCCAGCGCTCGCATCTGCGCCATTTGCAAATGTTGCAGCGGGCCGATCGAGGTGCCGAACCAGGTGTCGTTGCTGATCGTCAGCAACAGATCGCTGCGTGCCGACAGGCCTGCGGCGAAGTCCGGGTACACCACTTCATAGCAGATGAACGGCGCAACCTGATAACCCTTGGCCTGCAACAGCGCCTGATCGGCTGGGCCGCGGGCAAAGTCGGACATCGGCAGGTCGAAGAATGCGATCAAACCACGCAGGATGTCCTGCAGTGGCACGTATTCACCGAATGGCACCAGTTTTTGCTTGAGGTAAGTACCGTCGCCTTCGCCCACCACGGTGATACCGTTGAAGAAGCGTCTTTCATGACGGACCATTTCGCGAATCGGCACGCCGGTGATCAGCGCTGATTTACGCTCGGCGGCGAAGCTGCCCATCATGCTCAGGTAGCCCTCGGCGGACTCTTTCAATACTGGCACGGCGGTTTCCGGCCAGATCAGCAGATCCACTGGTTTTGAGCGAAAACTCAGATCGCGGTACAGGGCCAGCTGCGCGTTGAGTTCGGCCGGATCCCATTTCATGCTTTGCGCGACGTTGCCCTGAATTGCAGCAACGCTCAGTGGCGCGCCCGACGGACTGGTCCAAGCGTGGCCCTTGAGCGCAATGCCCGCTGCCCACGGCCCGATCAGCAGTACCAAACCCGCCACCGCAAAACCTTTGCGTCCGGTCTGCAGCAACCGGGGAGCGTTGTAGATCAGCGCCGCGGTCAGCGCCAGAGTGAACGACACCAGCCACATGCCGCCGATCGGCGCGAGCCCGGCCAGCGGGCCATCGAGTTGGCTGTAACCTGAGTACAGCCACGGGAAACCGGTGAGAAACCAGCCGCGAAACATTTCCTGAGCGACCCACAGCGCGGCAAACGCCAAAGCATCGGCCAGCGGCGCTTCATTGCGGCGCAGCCAGCGCGCCCAAATCCAGGCCGGCAGGGCGAAGAACCAGGCAATCGCGGCGGTAAACAGCAGCATCAGGAACCCGGCCAGCAGCACCGAAGCGCCACCGAAGTGGTGAATGCTGTAATAGATCCAACTGGTGCCGGCGCCGAACAGGCCGAAACCGAAACACCAGCCACGGCCCAGCGCCTGACGCGAGTTCAGTTCACGCAAACCGGCATAGAACAGTCCGACCGCCAGCAAAGCCAGCGGCCAGATGTTGAACGGTGCCAGAGCGAAGGTGGTGATTGCACCGGCCGCCACGGCCAGCAGGTTACCGGGCCAGCCGGGGCGGGTTGTCCAGCGCATTTCAATCCTTAGAGGTATTACCGGGCGATAGGGGTCAGTCGCAGCAAATGAATCCGACGGCTGTCGGCGTTCAGGATGCGGAAACGATAGGCGCCGATTTCAGTGATTTCGTTGCGTTTTGGCAAGTGCCCGAACGCGCTCATCACCAGACCGCCGACGGTGTCGAACTCGTCGTCGGAGAACTCGCTGTCGAAAAACTCGTTGAAGTTCTCGATCGGCGTCAGGGCCTTGATCAGGAAGTCGCCACTGGGCAGCGGCTTGATGTAGCTGTCTTCTTCGACGTCGTGCTCGTCTTCGATGTCGCCGACGATCTGTTCCAGCACGTCTTCGATGGTCACCAGACCGGCCACACCGCCGTATTCGTCGATGACGATGGCCATGTGATTGTGGTTGGCGCGGAATTCACGCAGCAACACGTTCAGACGCTTGGATTCCGGCACGAAGGTGGCCGGGCGCAGCAGGTCCTTGATGTTGAAGCTGTCGCCGTTTTCCTTGAGGATCAACGGCAGCAGGTCCTTGGCCAGCAGCACGCCCATCACGTCATCATGGCTTTCACCAATGACCGGATAGCGCGAGTGGGCCGAGTCGACCACGGCCGGGAGGAATTCACGCGGTGTCTGGGTCGCCTTGATGCTGATCATCTGCGAGCGCGGCACCATGATGTCGCGTACTTGCAGGTCAGCCACCTGAATGGCGCCTTCGACGATGGCCAGCGCTTCGCTGTCCAGCAGTTTGTTCTGATGTGCATCACGCAGCAGCTCGAGGAGCTCCTGACGGTTCTTCGGCTCGTGGGCAAAAGCCTGGGTCAGTTTACCCAGCCATGACTTCTGCCCGTTGCTCGATCGATCTTCGCTCATAGCGATTACTCTGAATCCTTTGTTGTAACGATAGGGGATGTTTCGGGTTCGTCGTCCGCGTACGGATCGGGATAGCCCAATTCGGCAAGCAACTCGCGTTCCAGTGCTTCCATTTCCTCGGCTTCTTCGTCATCTATATGGTCGTAACCGAGCAGATGCAAGCAGCCGTGAATGACCAGATGTGCCCAGTGGGCCTTTAGTTCCTTGCCTTGTTCGGCAGCTTCGCGCTCAACCACCGCCACGCAGATCACCAGATCGCCCAGCAGCGGGATGTCGAGAAACTCGTCAGGCACTTCAGCCGGGAATGACAGGACGTTGGTCGCGTAATCCTTGTGGCGCCAGGTGTGATTCAGCTCGCGGCCTTCTTCCTCGTCGACCAGACGAATGGTCATTTCCGAGTCGGCGGTGCGTTGGCGCAGGGCCAGTTCGCACCACAGACGGAAGTCGGCTTCACTCGGCGCGTTCGCGTCAGTCGCGATTTGCAGGTCTAGCTCAAGCATTTCGCGAGGTGTCCTTGGGTGCTTCGTCACGGTTTTCGAAGCGCTCGTAGGCTTCGACGATCCGCTGGACCAAAGGATGGCGTACGACGTCTTTAGGCTGGAAGTGGGTGAAGCTGATACCCGGCACGTCTTTGAGCACTTCGATCACATGATGCAGGCCCGACTTGGTGCCTTTCGGCAGGTCGACCTGGGTGATGTCACCGGTGATAACCGCTGTAGAGCCGAAGCCGATCCGCGTGAGGAACATCTTCATCTGCTCGACGGTGGTGTTCTGACTCTCGTCGAGAATGATGAAGCTGTTGTTCAGCGTGCGACCGCGCATGTAGGCCAGTGGCGCAACTTCGATCACCTGACGTTCGATCAGCTTGGCCACGTATTCAAAACCGAGCATCTCGTAGAGTGCGTCGTAGAGCGGGCGCAGGTATGGGTCGATCTTCTGCGACAGGTCGCCGGGCAGGAAGCCGAGTTTTTCACCCGCTTCAACCGCCGGACGCACCAGCAGGATGCGGCGGATCTGCTCGCGCTCCAGGGCATCGACAGCGCAAGCGACGGCCAGATAGGTCTTGCCGGTACCGGCCGGGCCAATGCCGAAGTTGATGTCGTTGCCGAGGACTTCCTTGACGTAACGCAACTGATTCAAGCCGCGCGGGCGAATCATGCCTTTCTTGGTGCGCAGGGCAACGGAAGCTTCGGCGGGGGCGTGGTTGTCCAGCTCGACCACGGCCGATTCCTGCAGGAACAGGTGCACCGTATCTGGCGACAGCTCTGAACCTTTGGTTTCCCGGTACAGGCGACGAATCAGATTTTCCGCAGACGTGGTGTGTTTGGGGTCGCCGATCAGCTCGAACTGGTTTCCGCGGTTGCGGATCTCGATGGTCAGGCGCTGTTCGATCAAGCGCAAATGCTCGTCGAATTGCCCGCACAGATTGGCGAAGCGGCGAGCCTCAAAAGGCTCGAGGATAAAACGATGTGGTTCTATGGGTGCGTTCAAGGTCGTATTTAGCCGCCCTGGGGCAATTAAGATGAAATCAAGGATAACGCCAGAGGCCTGGGTGCGAAAGCTCTTAAATATTCTTGGCGTCGAGACCGCCAAGATCGCAGCCTCCGGCAGCTCCTACAGGGGAATGTAATCCATGTAGGAGCTGCCGAAGGCTGCGATCTTTTGCATTTATTGGATCAGCGAGCCACGCAGCGAGTGCGGTTGCGCCGCATCGATGTGCACGTCGGCGAACTGGCCGATCAGGGTTGGATTGTCGCAGCGGAAGTTGACGATACGATTATTCTCGGTACGCCCCTGCAACTCGCCCGGGTCTTTCTTCGAATAATCGGTCACCAGAATCCGCTGGACCGAACCGACCATTTGTCGGCTGATCTCGAAGCCTTGCTGATTCAAACGATGCTGCAGCGCGTTCAGGCGCTCCTTCTTCAGCTCTTCCGGGGTGTCGTCGGCCAGATCGGCAGCCGGAGTGCCCGGGCGCTGGCTGTAAACGAACGAGTAGGAAAAGTCGAAACCGACGTCGGCAATCAGCTTCATGGTCTGTTCGAAATCTTTCTCGGTCTCGCCAGGGAAACCGACGATGAAGTCCGAACTGATGCAGATCCCCGGTACCGCGGCGCGCAGTTTGCGCAGTTTGGATTTGTACTCCAGCGCGGTGTGATTGCGCTTCATCGCCGCGAGAATCCGGTCGGAACCCGATTGCACCGGCAAGTGCAGGTGTTTCACCAGCTCCGGCACATCGGCGTGGGCCTGGATCAGGCTGTCGGAGAACTCCAGTGGATGCGAAGTGGTGTAGCGGATGCGGTCGATGCCATCGATGGCGGCGACAACGCGGATCAGCTCGGCCAGATCGGCGAGACGACCGTCGTGGGTCGTACCGCGATAGCCGTTGACGTTCTGCCCGAGCAGCGTCACTTCACGCACGCCGTTTTCGGCGAGGTGGATGACTTCGGCGATCACATCATCGAACGGTCGGCTGACTTCTTCGCCGCGGGTGTAAGGCACCACGCAGAATGTGCAGTACTTGCTGCAACCTTCCATCACCGATACGTAAGCGCTCGGGCCATCGATGCGCGGCTCGGGCAAGTGGTCGAATTTTTCGATTTCCGGGAACGAGACGTCGACTTGCGGCAATTTGGTGATGCGCGCGGCGTCGATCATTTCCGGCAGGCGGTGCAGGGTCTGCGGGCCGAAGACCACGTCGACGTACGGCGCGCGATCGCGGATCGCCGCGCCTTCCTGGCTGGCCACGCAACCGCCGACAGCGATGACCATTTCCGGGTTGGCCAGTTTCAGTTCGCGCCAGCGGCCGAGCTGCGAATACACGCGATCCTGGGCGCGCTCGCGGATCGAGCAGGTGTTGAGCAGAATCACGTCGGCGTCTTCCGCGCGAGCGGTGACTTCCAGGGCCTGATGTTCACCCAGCAGATCGACCATGCGCGAGCTGTCGTACTCGTTCATCTGGCAACCGTGGGTTTCGATGTAAAGCTTCTTGGCCATGGATTAGGGTCATCACGTGATTCAAAGAACCGCGCATTATAGGGAACAAGCCCTCAGGTTCCTACCGCTGCGCGTCCGGTGGCTATGCTATAGTTTGCGCCCTCATTTTTATCCCCGATGTTATCCCCCCGCCATGACCAAACGCGAAGCTCCAATCTATAAGGTGATTTTTCTCAACCAGGGCCAGGTGTTCGAAATGTACGCCAAGCAGATCTATCAAAGTGATCTGTGGGGCTTTCTGGAAGTGGAAGAGTTCGTCTTTGGCGAGCGCACGCAAGTGGTCGTCGACCCGAGCGAAGAAAAGCTCAAGGCGCAGTTCGAAGGCGTGGTGCGCAGCTTTGTGCCGATGCATTCGATCGTGCGTATCGACGAGGTGGAGCGTCTGGGCACCCCGAAAATCAGCGAAGCCCGTGGCGCGGTCGGCAATGTGATGCCGTTTCCGATGCCGATGCCTGAGAAGTAACAGCAGATTCTGGATGCTGATCGTTCCCACGCAGAGCGTCACTAGTGTCCGGTAAAAACTGAAGGGGGAGCTTGCTCCCCCTTGCTGTGCCTGCTTCCTGAGCAATAATCAGGTTTTTCAGACTCGATTTTCGACTATGTTCAGCAGCACCCGATTTGCGCA